>PWVB01000339.1 GCA_003562365.1 Anaerolineae bacterium | reverse complement strand
CATCGCCTGGGAGCCAGACATGATCAACCTTGATCACGCCGATCTTTTCCAGAAGACACTGTCTGAGTTTAACAACAATCCCTCCCGTCGCGAGGTTTCATGAGTCCATCACGTCTCTCGATCAAGGATCTCGCCCGTATGGCCGGCGTCTCGCACTCGACGGTCTCCAGGGCGCTCAACGACAGTCCGCTGGTGAACGAGAAGACTCGGGAACGCATCAAAGCGCTCGCCGCCGACACCGGATATATTCCCAACGCTGTCGCACGTAGCCTGAAGGCACGCCACAGCGGCACCGTCGGTCTGGTCTTGACATCCCTTACAGACCCTTTCTTCGCCGAGGTAATGCACGGTGTGGACACTGTCGCCGGTGGCGCGGACCTCAGTATGTTTGTTACCGCCTCACACAACGATCCGGAGCGGGAGATGGCTGTGATCGAGACCTTTCATCAGCGGCGCGTTGAGGGCATCATCGTCGCCGCGTCCCGCCTTAGCGACCGCTATGCCGAGCGACTGCGCCAGATCCGGGTCCCCATCGTGCTCATCAATCAGCACGCAGAGCAGGCACAGACGGCATTTCACACCATAGCGTTCAATGAACGCGCTGGCGCGCGCCTGGCAACCGAGCATCTGATCGAGTTGGGCCATCGACGCATCGGCTACCTGGGACTCGGGAATCGCCAGCGGTCCAACGACCTGCGGCTGCGCGGCTATCGGGACGCACTGCAGGAGGCTGGCCTCTCCACTATGGCAGAGTGGGAGCTCGTGGTGTCGGAGTCGGAGATCGATGGCCGTGGAGACATCGACGTCGGCAAGAGCGCCCTGCCGCAGCTAAGCGAAGCGGGCGTCACCGCCATGCTCTGTTATAACGATCGGGTGGCTGTAGGCGGATTGCAGGCTTGCCACAGGGCAGCGGTTGCCATCCCCGACGAGCTGAGCGTTGTCGGCTTTGACGATCTTGAGCTCGCGCAGTGGGTGAGCCCGCCGCTAACCACCGTCCGCCAGCCCAAGGAGGAGATGGGCCGGCTGGCGATGGAGATGCTGCTGGATCTTCTAGCCGAACGGACAGTTGCAGACCGTCTGCTGTCCCCTGTCCTTATCCGACGCGCCAGCACCGCACCCGTCAGAAGAAAGGAGCCGCTATGAACGATCAGATCAACGTCGGAATCATCGGAGCCGGAAGAATCGGTGCCGTTCACGCCCAGAACCTCGCCACCCGTATCTCCGGAGCACATATCGTTGCGATCTCCGATATCCGTCGCGAAGCCGCAGAGCGCTGTGCGGCGGCTTGGGGCATACCGCAGGCTTACGCGGACCCTGAGCTTGTGCTCACGCACCCAGACATCCACGCGGTGCTGATTTGCTCCAGCACCGACACCCATGCGGCGTTAACCATGCAGGCCGCAGCGGCTGGCAAGCACGTCTTCTGCGAAAAGCCCATCGACCTGAACCTCGCCCGCATCGAAGAAACACTGACAGCGGTGAAAGCTGCCGGCGTCAAATTCATGGTTGGCTTCAATCGACGATTCGACCACAACTTCCGCCGCGTCCACGACCTGGTACGTGCGGGAAGCATCGGCACTCCTCATCTGCTCCATATCATCAGTCGCGATCCGGCGCCGCCTCCTCCCGCCTACGTCAGGATATCGGGCGGCATCTTCCTCGACATGACCATCCACGATTTCGATATGGCACGCTATCTAATAGGGAGCGAAGTCGTGGAGGTGTTCGTGACAGGAGGCGTGATGGTCGACCCGGCGATCGGTAAGGCCGGCGACATCGACACGGCTCTAACTGTGCTGCGCTTTGAGAATGGGACGATCGGTACCATAGACAACAGCCGTCAAGCGGTCTATGGCTACGACCAGCGAGTTGAAGTCTTTGGCAGCGGCGGCGCCGTCCGGGCCGACAACGACTTCCCTAACACCGTCACCATGAACGACGCCACCAGCATCCGTCGTGATCTGCCCCTCAGCTTCTTTATGGATCGCTATACCGAGTCCTATGTCGCCGAGCTTCAAGCCTTCATCACCTGTGTGGAGACGGATGACGAGCCCCCGGTCGGAGGCGAGGATGGGCGCTATGCCACCTTGATGGCTTATGCAGCGCGCCGATCCTACTCCGAAAACCGTCCAGTTAGAGTGGAGGAGGTGACACAAGACAACGCAACCTCATAGGCGGCCATTGACCCTCTGAGGGCAAGGCGACCCGATCAACTCAGTGTAGTTGCCCGCCGACTGACGTACGCGGGCGGGTTTGATATCCAAAATGCACACGTGTGCAATAACGCTTTCTGTAAGGAGGCCAGTAGATGAAGGGCATGATTTTGGACGCAAAGTGGGAACCTCGGGCAGACTACCAGCTCTCGGAGTGGGAGCGCTCAACCGGAAAGGCCATCACCGGCAGTGCCGTATGGCGCCACCCCAAGCTTGAGGTGGGCGACTGGCCTGACCCTCAACCCGGGCCGCGGGACGTCGTGATTGAGGTCCAGGCATGCGGTGTCTGTGGCTCGGATATGCACTTCTACGAGACCGACGACGAAGGCTACATCCTCTATCCAGGGCTTACCAAGTTCCCCACGATCCTAGGCCACGAGTTCTCAGGCAAGGTCGTTGAGGTGGGCAGCGAAGTGGAGAGCCTCACAGTGGGCGACATGGTCACCGCAGAGGAGATGATCTGGTGCGGACGCTGCACCCCCTGTCGCAATGGATTCCCCAACCACTGTACGAATCTGGAGGAGATCGGGTTCACTATTCCCGGTGCCTTCGCCCAGTACATTGCGATGGATGAAAAATACTGCTGGCCCATTGACGCTATCGCCGAGCGATTCGGCGACGAGGAGAAAGCTTACGAGGTGGGTGCGCTCACCGAGCCAAGTTGCGTCTCCTACAACGCGATGTTCGAGCGCGCCGGCGGCTTTCGGCCCGGTCACTATGTTAGCGTCTTCGGTGCCGGGCCCATCGGCCTGGCTGCCATCGGCCTGGCACGAGCAGCTGGGGCTGGCACCATCGTCGCCTTCGAGATCTCCGGGCCCCGTCGGGATCTGGCAGAGCAAGTCGGCGCCGACTACGTCTACGATCCTCGCGAGGTCAGCCCGCACGAGGTGCTGATGACGTTGAGCCACGGGGCTGGCTTTGACTTCCACTTCGAGGCCGCTGGCGCCCCACACCTAACGGTACCTGAGATGGAACAAGCGTTGGCGATCAACGCCAAGATCGTGCAGATCGGTCGCGCCGCTCAGCGCGTGCCGATGTACCTGGAGAGCTTCCAGGTGCGCCGGGCTCAGGCGTTCGGCGCTCAGGGCCACTCAGGTCACGAGAACTTCCCTAACGTAATCCGCATGGTTGCCGCGGGCCGGCTGGATCTGAGCGAGATCATCACCGCGCACTATGGACTGGAGGGCGTCGTCGACGCCATCGCGCAGTCGACCAAGCGCACTGACGGCAAGATCATCGTCAAACCAAACCTGTAATGCCTTATACAAGGCACAAAGACGGTAGAGGATAACTCAAAGCTCATAAGGAGGCCTACAATGTCAGAGATCAAGCAAACACCCCCCGGGCTGTTGCCAACCGAGCAACCCGACCTCTTCTTCGAGGACAATACCATCGGACGCATGAAAAAGGAACTCTGGGAGGCGAGCGACGCCGAGATCGACGCCATCCTGGAGCAGTACGGCATGCCCACGCCTGTTGAGTGGGGAAAGCCCGGCTCGTACATCCAGACGACGGTCCGCTGGCAGGTTGAGGAGAACCGCAGGAAGAACGACATCGTGTTGATCCCGGTGGGCAGCACCGAGCTGCACGGACAGCATATGCCCAGCGCCTCAGACACGCTCTACGTTAGCCAGATCTGCGAGGGCGTCCGCCGTTACACCGCCAAGCAAGGCGCACCGATCAACCTGGCGCTGCCACCGATCAACTACGGTGCGCATCCCTATCACCACCTGGGTATGCCTGGCACCGTGATCGTCCGCGAGAACGTGATGCGCGAACAGCTCATCGACGTGATGCTCGGACTCTGGAACGATGGCTTTCGCAAGCAGATCATGATCAACAACCACGGCCAGCTCTGGGTACTGGAGGCCGCCGTACAACAGTTCTGCAAGCGGTACCAGCTCCCCGGCATCTTCCGGGTGATCGATTGGCACCGCGCCGTGCGCGAGTTCTTCCGCACAAAGGACCGGGGCGGCAAGTGGGACACCAACTTCGTCCACGCCGATGAGTCGGAGACGTCGCTGGGACTCTACCTACATCCCGAGATGCTCGATATGGACTATGCTGTCGATACCGAGGGCATTAGCTATCTTCCCGAGGGTCACTTCGACAAATCAGTCGATCCTTTCGGTCGGGCCAGCCGCTGGTCGGAGGGTGAGGGCCAGTCAGCTATCGAGCTTGCCGGCACACCAGAAGGCGTAGTCGGCAAGGCCACCCACGGCGATCCCGAGAAGGCGAAGCGGCCGTTGGCCGCAATCCTGCGTTACTTAACGCTGCTCAACGACCACATCCTTGAGGCCTTTCCGCCCGGCACCGTACCGCCTGTCGAGGAGGTCACACTGCGCAGTGCGGAGGAGATGGCACCCTTCTTGAAGGAGCCGATGAGCGAGGGCTGGCGACCGGCCTACGCGATCCCCCGTATCGGGCAGGATACGTTCAGCGGCTGATACATTAGCAAATCGAGGAAAAGCCTGGCCCCCAGATATCGGCAGATATCAGCCAGTATCCGGGGGCCGCGCACCTTATCCCGTGCCCTATCCTTTGTCCCTCAACATATAGAGGAGTGATCATGAAATCAAGTCTCGTCCTATCCACGCACGCCGCTCAGTTTGAGGCCGTGGCACTAAAAGGTGACTTTGAGACAAATGTGGCAAAGATCGCGGGCTGGGGTTACGATGGCGTCGAGCTGGCCATTCGTGACCCGGCGCTGGTGGATGCTAGGGCGCTCACTGAGGTGATCGACGCACACCGTTTGGCGGTCCCGGCCATCGGCACCGGCCAAGCGTGGGGCGAGGAACACCTCTCCTTCACTGACCCCGACCCTGAAGTCCGTGCGGCGGCCGTTGCGCGCATCCAGAGCCACATTCCGCTGGCGGCAGAACTGGACGCGCAGATCATAATCGGGCTCATCCGTGGCATCACACCGACGGGCCAAACGCACGCACAGTCGATGGCCTACTTCGTCGAGGCGATGCAGGCCTGTGCGAAGCCCGCTCGAGACGCCGGCGTCCGCTTCGCCATCGAGCCGCTTAACCGCTACGAGACTGATCTCCTGCACACTGTTCAGGAAAGTCTAATCTTTCTCGATGAGGTTGGACTTCAGAACGTCGGGCTGCTGCTCGACACCTTTCATATGAACATCGAGGAGCCGTCCATCGAAGAGGGCCTTCGCCGCTGTGGTGACCGGATCTTTCACATCCACCTCGCCGACTCCAATCGCTGGTATCCTGGCGCAGGCCACGTCGACTTCCGCAGCGTCGTCGAGACGCTACGTGAGATCGGCTATGACGCCTGGCTATCGGGCGAGTTCATGCCCCAACCCGACGCTGCCACCGCCGCCCAGCGTGCCATTGCACATATCAGGCCGCTCCTGCAGGACTGATGCACCGCAAAACCAAGGCTACCCAGACCAACAGAGATTTGAGCGCCCGGCATCAACTAAGCGCCTCTACCACAACGGGCGCTCAAATCTCTCTGCGACTACAACTCGTCACGGCATCGGGCGATGAGTAGCCGATCAAACGCCAGACGTGATCCACGGGTGTCTCGAAGGTGAGCAGGAGCCTAACCGCGCCACGCGGCGGCTCGGATTCTCGCATCCGCCACATACTGTGGGCATAGGCGCCGCCTTCGACGCGGATCACATCGGACCCATAGCGCATCTCACCCCAGCCTTCCTTGAGAAAGAGCACCTGACCCGGCTGCGGCCTCAACCGCGTATCCGCCGTTTCCCAGATACCGCCAGGCTCGAAGTCGAGGATCGCCTGCGCAGCGACGCCGTGTTCGCCGTCGACGGTACGATAGCGCAGGCTCAGCCCACCCTTCACCTCCTCAAGCGTCAGCGTGCTGACCGCGGGTGGCAGGACGCGCAGCTCCCGCTCCGGCAGCGCTTCACTCCATCGGTCGGGATGCACGACATATCCCAGCGGCAGCTCGTAGCCAGGCCGACGCGGCCGCCCACGCCCCTCTGAGCGGAGCACGGCGCGACCATCCGCGACGTCCATCTTGTCGCTAACAAAGTGCCCTGCATCTCCGCCGAAATAAGTCTGATCGATGCGTACCGCACTCAGTGACGCCTGCCCGTGAGCAAAGGAGAGCAGGCGCGTGGCATGCTGAAAAGCCGAAACGCTCAGAGGCCCACGCCTGAGCCGCCAGATCCCATTCAAAGGGAGATGGCATACGAAGTCCGTGGGCAGAGCGATGTCAGCCTCTGCCGCTGGATCGCCGCCCTTCAGCAGCGCATAGCAGGTCCACAGCAGGTTGCCGGGCGCCTCAGCCTGCGCCCACAGCCACTGCGCAGCCCGCGCGAAAACGGGGGTCGGTCGGAGCCGATTATAGAGGAGATAACAGGGAATCAAGCCTGTGGGCACCTCGCGGCGCCCGAGATCCTGCCGGTGGGAGAGCCCAGTCTCGGCGGTCCCGTCGGCATGGAGGAGGTGAAGATCGAGTGCCAAATTGCGCCCCACGGCGTCGAGCGCCGCGGACAGATGGTGGTGATCGGCTAGCAGCAGCCAAGAGCGGTTGTTCACGGCGTCATAAGCCCCAATACTCCGCTCTATGTAGAAGCCCTCTGCGTCAACGTCAATCCCCTCTGCCAGATAGGCATCCACGGCGTCGGCCACGTTCAGATCGGGATAGAGCGCTTGGGCCTGTGTGAGCGCCGCAGCGATCACCCAGCGGTGATTCGGTGTGTGGAATCCGCCCTCGCGCATCCCGACCGCAGCCCGGCGGATAAAGTGCCCAATCTTATCCAGCAGCTGTGCCCAACGCCCATCCTTTCCGCCAATGCTGCGACCCAGCTCCAGCACGGTACAAAGCTGTTGCACAGCAAAACCGGTGTCCGGCGCCGAGTCGATGTTAACTGTCGGCAGGTCGATCAGGCCGCTGGGTCGCTGCAACGCCAACAGCGCCTCGGCAGCCCGCAGCAGCCGATCAAGTGACGTATCCGCCAGGTGCACGCCTGCGATGTGCAGGTAAGCGCCTGCCACAATAAGGTTGACGGTCCCCCCCGGCCAAGGGCGTCCATCGTCGCTTTGGACAACCGCGCCGAAGCCCTGTCGGTGGGGATCGGTGAGTTGCGAGCCCAGCGATTCCCGATAAGCAGATTCAAGATGCGAAAGCACGTGCGATAAGCTGAGAAGACACTGCATTGCAGCCCCCTGAAGAGACGGTTGATGTCAGCTAACAGGGTCACAGTATAGCGTCCTCCCCCAGCTCCGCCAGTACCGCCTGGGCCTCACTCACCATATCACTCAACAGAACACTGCGCTCCGCCTCTGCAATCTGCTCGGGCGACAGTGCCGCCATTGCAGCGTGGTACGCTGGCCCTGCAACATCAGCGAACCACCGGGTGCCGACCACTGCGACGCAACACTGTTTGACGACGGCGACCAGCGCGCGAGCCCGCTCCGCGCGTCCCGCATCGGCATAGAGCATAGCTATGCCCGGTAGAGCGCATGCCGTGTTAGGTGAAGCCCCAACCTTAACACCAATCTGCAAGGCCTCAATAAAGCAGGCACACGCCCGATCCCGCTCGCCATTTGCACGATATGCATATCCCAGGAACGAGAGCATCATACCTAGAAAGGCCGATTCACCCAGAGCGCGAAACTCATTGACACTGTAGGCCAGTCTCGCTATAGCGCCATCGACCTCTCCGTTGGCCAGCGCGAGACCACCCAACACGTGCTCGTTCCAGGCAATCATCCGACGCTGCCCGATTGAACACGCCTCATCCAGAGCTCGTTGCACCAACGCGCGCGCTGCGTCATAGCGTCCGGCAAGCATCAGTCCCCACGCCTTGATCCCCCTAGGATAGGAGGTCGGCAAGCCCAGTCGATCCATGATGTCAAGTGTCTCATCGTACAAAGCGAACGCTTGATCAAACCGCCCCGCGCATAGCCGGCGTAGTGCCAGGGCGGACAATCCCCCGGCAAGCTCCAGCGGCTGCCCTAACTCTCGTCGCACCGCCAGCCCCTCCTCCGCAAGGCGTGTCGCCTCCTCGGTTCGCCCTTGGTATAGTGCATTGCCGCTCATGACAGTCAATCCATACGCCAGGCCTTGCAGGTCGCCCAGGGACCGACTGATTCGCAACAGATCCTCGCCGTACGCTTGGTTCGCTTCGAAGTCTGTGGTCAGTAGGGTCAGCCAAGCCAGACTAGTCAGAACCCTAGCTACTTCCCAACGGTCGCCAGCCTCCTTCAATACCGCCAGGCTCTCCTCATACAATGCCCGCGCACACTGCCGATCTGTGCTCATCGACAGATCCGCCTTGCGACGCAGCGCACGCCCGCGGGCCACTCGAACGTCAACAGCTTCCGAGCCCGGCAACGATAGAATCTCCAGAGCCTTCTCCACCGCCTCGTCAGCCACGGCCCCGCGGACCATCTGGCTCTGCCAGATCAGAAGCCTGGCCATTGTCTCCAGCTTCGTACCCTCATCCGCCTGGGCACGTGCTTTGGGCTGATCAAGTCCGGTCAGAGCCACCGCACACGCCCGCGCCACCGCCTGAGGCCGCACGCGGCGGATATAGTAGAGGCAAAGCCCATCGACGGCCCGCCCGATCTGCGGCACGTCGCCCTGCGCCACAACCCACTCCCACGCGGCTTGTGCATTGTCGATCTCGAAATCCATCTCAGCCAGGGCCGCGACCTGCCGCGGGCCCTTGGCTTCCTCGAACCAGCGACGGAGGGCGTTAACGTAGTAAGCGGCGTGTCGATCCCGTGCCACCCGCTCTGCAACCGGCGCGTTTGCCAGCAGCTCTGCTGTGTACTGCCTCAACAACTCCTGCATCCAGTAGCGCTCCCCCGATGCCCGGTTGATAAGGGACTGTTCCACAAGCCGCCGGATTTCGCGCAGGGTTGCGCCGCTGACGGCATAGGCCGCTTCCAACGTAAACCCACCGCGGAAGACGGTAAGCGCCTGCAGGATGGCCTGCTCGCGGACCCGGATCAGGCGCCATGAATGGTCGAAGACTGCGCGCATACTTCGTTGCCGCGCCGGCACATCGGGCCAGGACGCCCGCAGAAAGTCGATCGGCTGATCGCCTCCGCTCGATATCCCGTCCAAGAGCCGCGCAAGGATCTGGCGCGGCCCTAGGGTGTCAACCCATGATGCCGCCAGCAACAGCGCCAGCGGAATACCCTCGAGCTGCTGACAGATTGCCGCCACCGCTTGCTTGTTGTCCTCCAACAGTCTGAAGCTGTTTTCCACGCGTCGCGCGCTGTGAACGAACAGCTTTACTGCAGCAACATCGCGGAGCTCCGTCAACGACAACGCACCCTCTTCCGGTACCGAAAGTGCCTCGACGGCGAAGACGACCTCGCCTAACACACCCAGCCGCTCCCGCGAGGTGGCGATCACACGAACCCTCTCTGCCGACTGAAGCAGCCTGACAACCGAGGGCGCATGCGCCACGAGCTGCTCGAAGCTGTCGAGGAGCAAGAGCAATGATTTCCCAGAGAGATAGCGCAATAACTGCTGCTCGATTGCGTCGGAAAGCTCGGAAGCCACGAAGCCCATGGCTTGAGCGATGGCGGCGATGCACGCATCCCACGATGTTGCCGCCGCCAAGGGGACTACATACGCGCCGTCGGCGAAGTCGGAGGCATGGATCGCCGCCAGCTCCAACGCCAGACACGTCTTCCCAATACCGCCCGGACCCACGAGCGTCAGAAGCCGCACATTAGGGTCCTCCAGGAGCTCGGTCAGCTGCTCCATCTCAGTTTCACGCCCGATGAGCGGCATCAACGCAATTGGCACGGTCTCGATCCGTCGCGTGCCTGCAGTGACGCTTGAAGCCGGCGCCGTTCGATGGTGGAGACTGGCCCCTTCAACCGTCCCTGCACGCACGGCACGGTAGAGCGCCCGCGTTTCTTCATCGGGCTTGACGCCGAGTTCGTCCTTGAGGATACGATTACACAGCTCACATTGTCGCAGCGCCGCGCCTCGCTGTCCCGTTAACGCCAACAGGCGAATCAGCTGTCGCTGCCCTGACTCCTGCCACGGATCCAGCTCAACCAGGCGCCAGGCGAAGGGAAGCGCGATATCGTAGGCGCCTTCAGTCGTATGCTGGCCGACTAACCGAGTAAGCGCCTCCGCAACCCGCCTGCGGAGGCGCTCGCGCTGAAGAAGCTGCCACTCCTCAAAAGCTGGCGCATCCCCCAGCGAGAAACCACTCAGGAAGTCGCCCTGATAGAGCGTCACAGCGTGGGCAATACACTCCAGGTCGTCGGCCCTGAGCTTTGCATCGACTTCTGCGGCCCCAGGATCAGCAGGCGTTCGGCACAGCAGGGCGTCAAACTCTCGCACGTCCACCCACATCTGCCCCCCATTGGCCAACATCACAGTGGCGCGGGTCGTGTCAAGATAGGGGGAGGCCCGCGCACGGTCATCCAGTAGCCGTCGCAGATCGGTGAGCGCCTGACTCAGCGTGTGGCGCGCATTCGGCTCGGGAAAGTCGGGCCACAACAAGCCAACCAGCATCTCACGACGATGCGGCCTGCCCACCTCAATGGCCAGATAGGCCAGCAGCGCTCGTTCCTTATCGGTGCGGAAGCCGACAAGTGGCTCGCCGCGTAGCGTGACCCGCAGGCCCCCAAAGGTCACAATCGAAAGCTCCGCCATAGAGGAATTCCCTCACAGAGACAAGAGTCCTAGGAGTGGAATGTGGGCTGCAGTGGATGGGTGCACAGCCGTGGGCCACGACCTGTGTGGATGGAGACCCACGACGTGCCCGAACGCCTAATTTCCTATATTGTAGTCCAATTCGTGGTCCTCAGCAAGCTTTTTGACGTTGTTATGATGGTTTGTTGATAGTTGTCTTCTACCCTAAAGGCACATTCCCATCCGGAGGTCAGACTATGGCCGATAACCCGTCCGATTACTACGGCTATCTGCTCCGCCTGTGGCGCAGCGGACCAAACCATCCCTGGTGCGCCAGCCTTGAGGACGTAGAGACCGGCGTGAGTGTGAGATTCGGCAGCCTCTCAGAGGCGTACGAATACATGCTCACAAGGACACTCGTGAGCTCTGAAGCACCCGGCAGCGGCAAACCGCCGCAGGCTTCGGAGGACGTTTGAGGTTCCAAGGTCGTTCAGGTACCCATCAGACCCACCGGAGGAGTTCCCAATTCAGCAAGGAGGTTCAAGATGAACAGGCGAGTATGCGGCATTGTGCTGGTGATGATGGTGTTGGCGCTGCCGTTGCCCACATCGATCGGGGTCGCGGAGATGGAGACCATCCTACCCATCGAGCTATCAGGTGAGATCGACGGTGCGGCGTACAGAATCCACGTACCTAAGAGGTGGAACGGGACGCTGCTCGTTTATGCGCATGGGTACAGTCCCTGGCCGATCACTGATCCGGATCTTACACTTCTGATTGGGGAGCTGGAAGAGCTTCTGTTGGAGAAAGGGTACGCCTTGGCCGCATCGGGCTTTCGGGGAGCAGGTCAGACCACAGCGGAAGGCGTGGAGGACTCTGAGGCGCTGGTCCGGTTCTTCGAGGAAAACGTGGCTGCACCTGACCGCGTGATCCTCTACGGCGTGTCAATGGGCGGACAGGTGGCCCTAAAAAGCATCGAGGTCTATCCTGATCGGTATGATGGTACCATACCGATGTGCGCGGTGCCCAAGGCGACGCGAGAGAGCGACCTAATGCTGGACTGGGCCGTGGCCTACAATGCAGCTTTTGGCTGGGATGCCGCGTGGGGTGAGATCGGCAAAGTGCGCACCGACATCGACTTCAGGATGCTGTGGCTGAATCACGTGCTGCCGAAGGTTCAGAGCGAGTTGTTCGACGAGCACGGGGCGTACATCAACCAGACAGAGTGGGAGTTCATCCGCCGGGTCACCGGCACGTCACGGGGCGGCTTCTATGCCCCTGAATCCCCCCTTATGCCGGCCCCGACGGTGCTTCTGAACAACTTCTTCGCGACTGGCGGGATCGCCGAGATACAGATCCGGACCGGTGGGACTGTGCAGCAGAACGTCGGACGCGTCTACAGTCTGAGCCCCCGCGATGCCCGAGAGCTCTCAGCAATGGAGCTCGATGTCGATGCCCTATTGGCATCGATGAACGCAAAGACCAATATCGAGGCGGATCCGGACGCCAGGCAGGCCCTCGCAACCCTTGGCGATACCACCGGCGTGATCAGCACACCGGTGCTCCTGGCCCACAATCTCGAGGACTCGACGACACCCGTAGCAGAGACGCTGACGTATCAGGCAATGGTCAACGCCGCCGGGGCCGGAGAGTGGCTGGTCCGCGTTTACACCGACCTGCCCGGTCACTGTCACTTCACGGATCAGCAGGTAGTCACTCTGTTTGAAGCCATGGAAGCTTGGCTGGATACAGGTGTTAGGCCCAACCCGCTGACGCTACCCGGCTTCGTGCCATTTCACGTCACACACCTTCCGCTCGCCATTCGAGGGGAATAATGTGACCGGAGGACACACAGAACTTAGATCAACCACGGCAGACGGGGACCCATCAGGGTCCCCGTGCCCCCAGAAGATGCAATGAACAGGCTTCGAGCCCCGCCGATTGCAGCGAAAAGACGCCGGGCGGGGCTCACCGATTTGTGGCTACCCGCGGCCTAACACCCGCGCAAGAACCATGCCGCGTGAAGAATGCCACACTGCTCGCTCTCAGCCTGGCCGTTGAAGTTGGCGTCTTCGAGTTCGATAGAGATCGAGCCCTCGTAGCCGGTCTGTGCCAGGATCTTCAGAATCTGACCCCAGCGAACCGCCCCTTGCCCCGGGATCGTGTAGCGCCAGGCCCACGCCCCAAATCCAAACTTCGGCGCAAAGGTCGCCGGCAACTCGTGCCCGTACTCATAGAGATTCTCGGTGAGAATTTCCGTATCCTTGCCGTGAAGATGGTAGACACGCTCGTAGAACTCCCAGAGAAAGCGGATAGGGTCGATCGACTGACGTAACAGATGTGAGGGATCATAGTTGATGCCCAGCGCCGGTGAGGGACAGCGCTCAAAGAAGGCCCGGTAGCCCTCGGGCGTGCAGCAAAGCGCGCCGGGGCCGGGCCAGCCTTCGATCACCAAGCGTGCATCATTGGCCTCCATCACCGGCGCCAACTCACTGAAGCTCTCGACCATGAATTCGAAATTCTCCTTGCGAGGGCGCCCGGGATCCTCAGGGAGCATAACCAGGAAGTGTTTCATCGGGCCATACACAGCACACGCCTCTATATACGCAGTGTTGCGCGCCACAGCCTCGGCGCGCTTAGCTTTGTCGGCAGAGATCATCCCCTGAACCTCAGGGAGATCCACTGAGCCAACGAGAAGGTCGGCATTAACCACGGCGCCTGCCGCCGTGTCACCATCACGACCCAGATCGACGACCTCTAGATCGTTCTCCTTGGTCCACGCAATCAACTTGGACAGATCCTGCTGCCAAGCGCCTGAACCGCGGCGAAAGCCAATCGGAAACGAACCAGTACGCGTCCTCATCAGACTACCTTGTTTACCAAACTGTGCCAAACTGACACGGTTTGGAAGGCCGCCTTTCTTCGGCCCTATTTTCACGTTTCGACGCAGATTGCGCCGAAGAGTCTGACATCCGCTCCCCGGGCGTTTTAGGTCTCCGTGAACCCACTCCGGCGACCATCTCTAACGCTTGCCTTTCGATATTCAAGGCTGCGTTCAAATCTCGATCTAGTACTGCGCCGCAATCACAAGTCCAGGTTCTGTCAGCAAGCGTCAAGTCACTGTTGATGCACCCACAAACGTGACACAAACGCGACGACGGGAAGAAACGGTCCATCGCTACCAGCATCCCCCCGTACCCCTCGCTTTTGTAGGCCCGTTGACGATGAATTTCACCAAACCCCGCATCTGCGATGGACAAGGCCAGGCGGTGATTGCGTTTCATCCCGGCTACGTTCAAGTCCTCAACGCCGATGACCCGATACGTGTGGGCAATCTTGGTGGTCATCTGATGCGGGTATTCTAGCCTGCGATTCGCAATGCGCCGCTGCAGTTTCGCCAGCTTCTTATTGGTGCGATTCCATCTGCCGCTTCCCTCCTGACGGCGGGATAGCTCGCGACTCAGGCGCTTTAGCTTTCTCAATCGTGTATAGCTTCATCGGCAACCTTTGAGCAAAAGAGTGTTTCTAACAAGTTCTCTACGCGATGCAGCCACTTATCAGAGTCGGTCCGGTCAGGCGCCTCGTCAAATGGTTCATCGAAGTAGATTTTCTCGCCGTCGACAATCACTTGATCTTTGGTCATTGCCCAAACCTCGATTTCATCACCTCCAAGTACAGCATAGAATTAGAAGCGAGTTGACAATGGTTATCACTTTTTGGCAAGGTTTTAGTCAGCAGCCACTCCCTCCTTGATCGCCTAAGGGGCATAACGTGCAGATAGCGCTCGGTCGCCAGGAGTCAGCCAACCGCCGAAGATTATGCCCGATCTACCCACCAGGGACTCAGCCACGCACAATGACCATCAGACTGACGGATCCGGATATAATAGTAGACATCATCCAACGGACGACCCGGTCGGTCATCCGACCATCTGAGCTCAAGATCTGGGGACATATCGCCAACTGGCAGATCGGCCAGAATCGCGCCCAACGAGATGATCTGCACCGCCGCAAGCGGTGCCGTGCCGCGCACGGAGATCCGAAAAACACGCTCCGCGTCGGGCGGCAAACTCAACTCACTTCCCATCGGCAGCCCATTCAGCGTCGCGTCGACCACGATCCGGGCACCACTCGTAGCATAGCAATGGCGCCGGTATAGAGCGTCAAAGAGCACCGCCCCGTCCAGCCGTGAGGCTTGAACGGCGGTTAGCCCGCCATATCCGCCTCCCATATCCAACCGCGTAGGCCAGCCCATATGGTTGTCACTACCGCCAACGAAACCAAGCCGATGTCCGCGTAACAAGCCGGTGCGCACGCTGCCGCCCAACCGCCCCCAACGAACGCGCCATAGTGCGTCGGGCATCTCCGTCTCAAAAGCCCCATGATTCTGGACGATCTCTACCAAGCGCAAGCCCTGGCGCAGGAGGGGCGTGACCAGCGGCCAATGCAGCGCGCACCAGAAAGAACGTCCATCGCTGCGGACAACCCCTGCACTCGCCGACGAATCCATATTCGTGTGATGCGGTACGATCATCGCCTTACCTTCAGGACAAAGAGCCGCCAGCACGTCCAGCGGGTAGCGATCGGGATCCTCGCGCCAGACCGGAAGCAACTCATGCGGAAAGCGACGCACGATGGCGAGGAAGGCCTCAGCATCAGCAGCGTAAAGGTTGACGTGCCCATAGCGACCGCTCAGCTCTGCTCCGAGAAGTGTGCAGAATTGGCCGGGATCATCAAAGCGCCGGCAGATCTCTACCTGCTCGATGGGCAGCCGTTGAATATAGGTGCCGTCCGGTGATAGATGATCCGTCGACCCCGCGAAGTCTAACCCCAACTCATCACGGGCGCTGGTCAACGCCTCGACCAAGGTTCGCTGTCCATCACCACTGAAGTCGGTATGCCAATGGATCTCGCCAAAGTAGATAGGCGTACCGTCCGAAGCTACAGGAAGGGCATGGCTCTCGGCGCTGCGTCCCGCACGATCCTCAACTCGCACCCGCAAGGGTAGCGGTTCCGCTCCGCCTCCTTTGGGCGACAAGGGGACGGCAGTCACAGCAACCGAAGGCGTCGGTGACACCTGCAGAGCCAGCTCGCCGGTGGAGACAGTCAGATCCTCCCCCGGCTGAGGGTGTGTTGGATTACCGAAAGCGTCAAACTGCTGCACCAAAACGTGACCGTCGGATTTCAGCATTGCATCAAGACGATCGGTAGGACCGGCAACGAAGCGAATGGTCAGAGGGAGGGCCACCGGCGCAAAGTCAACCGCCTCCAGTGTCTTCACGCGACCGACCAGAAGCCTCCAGGTGAGACCAGCGACGACGTTAAAAGCCGGAGAACCTAATTCCCTAGCCAAAGCACCCGGCTTACAATGGACCTTTATCCGGGTGCCCGCTTTGAGGTCGCGCGGCACCTCCACAGCTGCCAGCGCTAGCGTTCGGAGATGCTTCATCCAGTGCTGCTGCATCGCCTCCCAGGAGAAATGCTGCACCACGTCGAGCGGTACTTCGACGGTCTTGGCGTCTCGGTCACAATAAGCAGACACAGCCACCACCTTCAGGCTGCGCAGCATCATCACGCCGCTGGCGCGCAGACGCAGCAGTGTGCCAGACGGCACGGACTTCGTCAACGTCAACTCCAGAGGTGACGGAAAGTCCGCGCTCACCGGGACGGTGAGCATCTCCCCCTGACACGCCATCTACCGCACTCCTTACCGATTCAGTCTTGTGGATTCAGCATTCGATCCGCAGCCAAGATACAGAAGATGTAGTTAGCCGCACCGCCGATAACATACTCCGTCTGCTGCCAGAGATACGGCCAGGGCTCCTTGAGCTCTGGGAAATCCGGTCGGATCAGCGCCGGTCCGGAGATAACGCCACCAGGCACATACGACCAATCCTCTCGATTGATGCCGTAGGCAACTGTCGCTGAGTTGGCCCCAACACCCGAGACGAGCGAGGTGCTTGAAGCCGGATGGCAGCCCAGGTTGAAGTTGACCACCCGCAGTACCATCTCGCGGTCAATCAACTCGGGGAACGCCAGCCACAGCTGATAAAGCTGCACGGCATATCCCAGCAGTTGCCAACCGATGCCCCAAATATGGGGGTGGAAATGGATGCCGAAGGGATTGGTGCGCAACTCGCCCTCAAACTCAACAATGGCAGCCGCCACCGCCTCTCGGAAGCCCGCTGCGAAGGTCTTATCATTGAGGACAGGGAGCGTTCGCGCGACAGGGCCGCCCAGCCGTAGTATCTGCGACTCGATCGTGGGGCGCAGCGCCAGCAGCCGCTCGCCGTAACGTGCTTCGCCCGTTGTCAGTAGCAGCTCCGCGGCTGCCAATACTTCCTGGGCTTCCACACCGCGTGGGACATAGGCCCCCGGCTGCGAAACCGGCTCGTGACTATGCTCATAATCCCAGATCCCTACGGCAGTCCGCAAGCACGTCTCAGCCAGCGCCGGTAGATGGTCTTTCAGCACCCGGCTGGAAGCAGCCAGCGCCCCCGCTACCAGATATTCCAACGCCGTATCACGGTTGGTGAATGCCCAACGATCGTCCATCTCACCAGAGAAACAGCCCTCTGGCGTGACCTCGGACTCCTCCAACGCTAATTCAGGATCGTAGATGCAGTTATCGGTCATCGTGCTCGCATCGCCAAGGTGCACATACTGCTCAATGGAGTTCGCGATGATACCCTGGAAACTGTGTCCGGCGGCCTGATACCCTCCAAGCAGGTTCTCGACACCATGAGCTACCTGCTCAACGATGTCGGGCACGCCGTCTGGAGTATGCAAAAAGACAACACCCGCCTCCTGATCAACCGTAGTCTGGTCCAGGTCGACCGCGAAGAGCTCGCCAATGAGGGCCAACGTGTGCGTCGTCCGTGCCTGAGATCCGGCAGCCAGATCGTAGTCGCCCGCGTCGTGCCATCCACCGCGATCCAAATGAGGTATATGGGCGTAGGGTTCGTACGCTGTATCGGTGGACGCAGACTGCTGATATCCATCAAAATGACTGTGCGGCGCCGGAGCCTGCAACGCATCATCGAGATGGCAAGCGCCGTGCCAAGTCTGATAACGGTCTTTCACCGTCACGTGACACATCTGAACCGGCAAGAAGGTCGCCAGTGTCGGCTGCCAGACATCGTGGTGATAGACTTGCGGATGAATCTCGAAGGGCGACGTCACCTGCTTTCCATAACGAACCCGATACAGTCCCGGCTCATGCACCGCGGTAAAATCAAACACCGCATAATCATAGCGCAGGAAACGTCCCCACCGTTCCGGAACACCCGACAGCACCTCGATAGTACCGGAGCTCTCCAGTCGCTCCAGCACCACGTTCTCCAATGTCTCGGTCCGCGCATCGAGCTCAAAGATAGCCTGCTTTACCTGCTCCGGGTGGTATCCTACCTGTGAAACGGCGATCACGGGCTCCCGGCGCCAGCTCAGGTCTGCATTCGGTGTGATGATCCAGACGATTGCGTCTGTGGTCGCGCCCGGCGCCACCAGCTCGCGCAGCACGAACCAACCGTTCTGCGCCATCGCACGCCCATCATATAATACGAGACTGCCCGTCTCAGAGGCAATCTCAAAGCGACGCATAGGATCCTCAGGCGCCGCGACGAACCGAGAGCCCTCGGCGAGCGGCGCAGGCTCGACCCCCTCGTCAGTTCCTGCAAGACGGGGGCCGTTAGCCTGTTGGGGAAAGAGGCGTCGCACTGGCTCAGCGGACGCAAGATCGCCCATAACAAAGCTCTTGCCACAATAAGATCCCGGATAAATCTCCAAGTTAAACCCAAGCCGCTCTGCGACCGGCTCCGGCAACGGTTCGTCCAAATCAACGCTCACACGCAGCGAACGGCCATCCGGCTCGACCACCAGTGTGTAGGACGCCTTCTGCCCGGGAAGCTGCCCAGTTATCGTCACCGAGGCCAGCGCTTCCGATCCCGGGTCGGACTCCGCCACGTCCCGGCCCAGCATTTCGGGCAGCACATCCCACTGACCCGGTGCTTTGGACAATCGAAGATCCCCACAGGTCGCGATACGTTCTCCGTGCTGGATTAGCTCCACACCACCTTGTTTCCCCTCGGGATAGGCATTGTGGAAAACCAACGCGGACAAGCCAGGCGCATCAAAGTATCCATGCTCGTTGAGCGTCCAAAATCCGTTCGTCATCGCAGTCAACTCCCATTGTGGTCTAGCGAGCAGATTCAACCCAGGGTCAGGACAGGGTCCTCAATGCACTTTCCTACTATAGGTTGAAGCCTGGAAAAGCCAAATACCAACATCGCCGATTTCCCGACCGCTTGCCAATGCCGTTTGAGGAGCCCACAGCAGGTTGTCCCACGAGAGAAATCGCCTATAATGTCCGGCGGCGCCTAGCGCCAACCAATGGGATGTCCTACAACTCATCAAGGAGGCAAGATATGGCCTACACGATCACCGACGACTGCATAAGCTGCGGCGCCTGCGCACCCGAATGCCCGACCGACGCCATCTCTGAGGGGCCTAGCAAGTACGTGATCGACGCTGACGCCTGTATCGACTGCGGCGCCTGCGCCGACGTGTGCCCTGTGGATGCGGCCCTACCGCAGTAGAACCCTTATACCGGTGACGCAAACCGACAGTGGATGTGCGCACCCCGGCATCTGACCGAGTTCCGGCATCTGGGGGTTGATCGATAGTCGAATCCGATCATCAAAGAGGGAGAGGGGCTGCAGAAGTCCCTCTCCTTCCTCATTGCCTCGACCATTAGCATCAGAGTTTAGTCCCATCATAGCCAGCGTGGGCATGCACCCTGCACGAATCATGGTATAGTCGGACTGGGTAAAGGATGCTGCGCGTGTAAGGAGCTAGATGTGGATAGAGTTACCTTTGACACTCGGCGCCGTCAGCTTCAGAACGACCACGAAGCTCTGATCGAGCGGAGAAATGAGGTTAACCCACAATGGCACAACGGTATCTTCGACCGCTACCGCCATCCGATTTTGACCGCTGATCATACACCGCTGGCCTGGCGCTACGATCTAAACTCCGAGACGAACCCCTATCTAATGGAGCGGATGGGCATCAATGCCGTATTCAACGCAGGGGCGATCGCGCTGGACGGCAAGCACCTTCTCGTGTGTCGCGTAGAGGGTGCCGATCGCAAGTCATTCTTCGCCGTTGCAGAAAGTGAGAACGGCATCGATAACTTCCGCTTCTGGGACCAGCCTATCGTGATGCCCGAGACCGCTAAGTCCGACGTAAACGTCTACGATATGCGCTTGACACGTCACGCTGACGGCTGGATTTATGGCGTCTTCTGTACCGAGCGCAAGGACCCCAACGCACCGCCCGGCGATATGAGCAGTGCCGTGGCGCAGACCGGTATCGCCCGGACAGAAAACCTGAAGTCCTGGGAGCGGCTCGACGACCTTATCACGAGTTCACCCCAACAGCGTAATGTGGTGCTGCACCCGGAGTTCATCGGGGGGCGCTATGCCTTTTACACGCGACCTCAGGATGATTTCATCCAGGCAGGAACCGGCGGAGGTATCGCCTTCGGCGTCGCCGATGACATCGCTCACGCAGTGATCGAGGAGGAGACGGTGATCGATCCTCGCGCCTATCATACGATCAAGGAGCTGAAAAACGGCGCCGGTGCCCCGCCAATCAAGACGAGTGAGGGCTGGCTCCACATCGCCCACGGTGTACGCGGCTGCGCGGCGGGGCTCCGCTACGTTCTCTACGCTTTCCTCTGTCATCCGAAGGATCCCAGCCGGGTAATTGCCCGACCCGGCGGTTATCTGATGGCGCCGTACGGGGAGGAGCGATTTGGCGACGTATCCAACGTGCTCTTCTGCAATGGCGTGATCTCTCACGACAACGGAGACGTCTTCATCTACTACGCTTCCTCCGATACCCGAATGCACGTAGCGACCACGACTGTCGAAAAGCTGCTCGACTACGCAAAGAACCCCCCGCCGGATGGCGGGCGGTCGGCTGCCTGTGTGGCACAGCGCCTGGCACTCATTGCGCGGAACCGAGCGCACATGGAGAAGACAGTATAGGCATCACAGTCAGGCACCGGAGTCCTGCAGACCTTGTCTAGCTAGCTTTCAAGGAGATGACAATATGTCCGAACAATACAATCCCCGACCCGAGCACAGGTTCACCTTCGGTCTCTGGACAGTAGGCAATCCAGGCGCTGACGCCTTCGGTGAGGCTGTCCGACCCGATCTGTCTCCGGCAGACCTGGTTTACCTGTTGGGGGACGTCGGCGCTTACGGCGTCAACTTCCACGATAATGACCTAATCCCCATTGACGCCACGCCAGCAGAGCGGAACGCCATCCTGAAGTCTTTCAAGAAAGCCCTTGATGACACCGGGCTGGTGGTTCCCATGGCCACCACTAACCTGTTCGCCCATCCCGTCTTCAAGGATGGCGCCTTCACCTCCAATGACGCTAAGGTGCGTGCCTATGCACTGCAGAAGACGCTGAATGCTATCGACCTGGGCGTAGAGCTGGGGGCAGATGTCTATGTCTTCTGGGGCGGTCGTGAGGGCATCGAGACCGACGCCGCCAAAAACCCGGTGGATGCCATTAAGCGCTTCCGCGAGGCACTTAACTTCCTAAGCGAGTATGTGCTGGACCGTGGCTATCATCTAAGGTTCGCGTTAGAGGCCAAGCCCAACGAGCCGCGGGGCGACCTCTACCTACCCACGACCGGTGCCTACCTTGGATTCATCGAGACGCTCGACCATCCTGAGATGGTCGGCGTTAATCCTGAGATCGCCCACGAGCATATGGCAGGCCTCAACTTCCTCCACGCCGTCGCGCAGTCCTGGGAGGCTGGCAAGCTTTTTCACATCGACCTAAACGACCAGAATTATGCCCGCTTCGACCAGGATTGGCGGTTTGGAGCGCAGAACCTGAAGCAGGCCTTCTTCCTGGTGAAGTTTCTGGAGGACGTGGGATACACTGGCAGTCGCCACTTCGACGCTCACGCCTACAGAACCGAAGACTATGATGGTGTCAAAGACTTTGCCCGAGGCTGCATGCGCACCTACCTGATCCTTAAGGAAAAGGGAGAGCAGTTCAACAAGGACCCTGAGATTCAGGCCCTGCTGGCGGAGATCAATGCCGATGACGGCTCGATGGATCCATTCAAGGGCCCGTATACGCCGGAGAAGGCCGCCGCGCTGCGCGCGCATAGCTTCAACCGTGATGCCCTCGGCGCCCGCGGCTTAGGCTACGAGAGGCTTGATCAGTTGACCAACGAGTTGCTCCTAGGAGTGAGATAGGCGCTTCAGCGCACGTGCAGCGCTTTCGAGGCTAGCTCACGCGCAGCGCTCGAAGGCTAGCCCGCGCTCCACTCCAATCCGCTTCACGGGAGGCTTCTATGGCTAGACAGCTATTTCTCGGCCTTGACGTCTCGACAACCGGCGCCAAGGCACTCTTGATCCAGGCAAGCGGCGAGGTGGTCGGCAGTGCCACCACGCCACTCCCCCTTGCCACCCCTCGCCCTCTCTGGTCAGAGCAAGAGCCCAACGACTGGTGGGACGGCATCGTGCACTCTATTCGCGCGGCCCTGTCTCAGGCTAGCGCTGCCGGAGAGGAAGTCGAGGCCATCGGCCTCACCGGGCAGATGCACGGTCTTACCCTCCTGGACGAAAACGGTGAGGTGCTGCGTCCGGCGATCCTCTGGAACGATCAACGCACCGGTGCGCAGTGTGCTGAGATCCGCAGCCGTATGGGTGGCAGCGCCCACCTCATTAAGGTCACCGGCAACGACGCGTTAACCGGCTTCACCGCACCGAAGATTCTCTGGGTCCGCGAGCACGAGCCGGAGGTCTACACCAAGGTAGCCCAGATCTTGCTGCCCAAGGATTTCATACGCTACCAGCTCACCGGTGAGTACGGCTGTGATAAGGCTGGCGGCGCCGGCACGATCCTGTTCAACCTCAAGGCTCGCGATTGGTCTACCGAGGTGCTGGAGGCACTGGACATCCCCGCACATTGGCTGCCTCCAACCCACGAGGGCCCAGAGATCACCGGCACCGTCACAACGGCGACCGCCGAACTCACCGGCCTTCGACCAGGCACACCGGTGGTCGGCGGCGGCGGTGATCAGGCCGCCGGGGCCGTTGGGGTAGGCGCAGTAGAGCCGGGCATCGTGAGCCTCGTCCTGGGCACGTCCGGAGTCGTTTTTGCCACCACCGGCAGGCCCTTCATCGAGCCTGAAGGCCGCCTTCACGCCTTCTGTCACGCCGTGCCGGAGACTTGGCATCTTATGGGCGTGATGCTCTCCGCTGCCGGCAGCTTGCAGTGGTTCAAGGACACCCTGGCTCCCAACCTGTCTTTTGACGAGCTCCTAGCACCTGCCGCCGACATCGAGCCCGGTGCCGAGGGCCTGCTGTTCCTGCCCTATCTCACTGGTGAGCGCACCCCCTATCCCGACCCGCTAGCGCGCGCCGGATTTGTTGGGCTTACCCTACGACACGGCAAGCCCCATATGACCCGCGCGGTGCTTGAGGGTGTGGCCTTCGGGCTGCGCGACAGTATGGAGCTCATAAAGGAGGCCGGCCTGGGTGAGATCGCGCAGGTCCGGCTGTCCGGCGGTGGCGCCAAGAGCCCACTCTGGCGTCAGATCCTCGCCGATGTGATGGGACAGACCCTAGTAACCGTCAACACCACTGAAGGCGCCGCCTTCGGCGCTGCCGTATTGGCCAGCGTGGGTGCCGGCGCTTGGCCCAGCGTTCCGGCGGCGTGCAGTGCTATCGTCAGGATCGTCGACCGCGTCGAACCCGTGCCGGCACGGGTCGCGGTCTACGCGACCCACTATCCGCTCTACCGCCAGCTCTATCCTGCACTTAAGCCAACCTTCAAATCCGTGGCCGATATGGACGGATGAGGATCAAACGATGAGATTCGGTCACTTCGACAACGAACGCCGCGAGTATGTGATCACCGACCCGCGAACCCCGGTCAAGTGGATCAACTTCATCGGCACGCTGGCATTCGGCGGATATGTAGACCACACCGGCGGCGCCGCCCTCTGCAAAGGTGATCCAGCGCTCAACAGAATCACCTGGTATGTGCCCCAGCGCCCTATATCGGACTTCCAGGCAACAACTCTCTATCTTCGCATCCATGAGGATGACAGCTACCGGGTCTTCTCACCCTATTACGTGCCCACGGGCGATCTCTACGAGCATTATATATGTCACATAGGGCTGGGGTACAGCTGCATCGTCTCGGAGTTCTACGGGCTGCGGACCTCAGCGACCATTTTCGTACCCCTAGGCGGGAACCAGGAGCTGCGCGACGTCACCATCACCAACATATCTCAAAGCCCCATCACCGTCGATGCCATTCCTGTTGTAGACTACTCGCATCCTGAGGCGATCAAGCAGTTCAACAACAACGACTGGGTACCCCAGACAATGGTCAGCCGTTTCCACAGGGAGGTCGACGGATACGGCACTCTGACCCAATATCCGTTTATGCATCGTGACCTGCGCCAGAACTACTTCACCTCGAACCTTCCCTTGTCCTCTTTCGAATCTGATCGGGATCGCTTCTTGGGATACGGAGGCTGGGCTGCTCCCGACAGCCTGCAGCAGCCGGAACTCGGCAACTACGAGGCGTGGCGCGGTCAGAACATCGGTGCCCTGCTCCACCACCTGGGCGCGCTGCGGCCGGGAGAAAGCCGGAGGCTGATTACCCAACTGGGCCAGGCCCCAAGCGTGGAGGAAGCTTTGCCCGACATTGAGCGGTACCGCGATCCTCAGGCTGTAGAGGCAGCGCTGGAGATGCTGGGGGCCGCCTGGGATGCTTACCTCGGCCGAATGCAGGTCGCGATCCCTGACCCGGAGATGACCACGATGCTCAATATCCATAATCCCCGGCAATGCTACATCACCCTGAACTGGTCCCGCTATCTCTCTCGCTACCAGGTGGGGCTGGGCGCACGCGGGATCGGCTTTCGGGACAGCGCTCAGGACATTATGGGAGTTGTGGGAAACGCGCCTCAGAAAGCAAGGACGCTGATGGAGCAGCTGCTGAGCGTGCAACGGCAAGACGGCTGCGCAATGCACCAATTCTACCCAGCAACGATGGAGGCGAATATCGGCGACGCCGCTGAGGGCCGGGACCGTCCGGACTACTACGGCGACGACCATCTCTGGATCGTGCTGGCAGTTGCAGCCTATCTCAAGGAGACGGGCGACCTCGCTTTCCTGGAGCAGGAGATTCCCTACTACGACACAGCTCGGGACGGCACGCCGTTGGACTCCGGCACAGTTCTGGACCATCTGCGGCGCGCCCTGGACTTCACCTGGTCGCACGTAGGGGAGCACGGGCTGCCGCTGCTCGGCTACGCCGACTGGAACGATACGGTCAACCTGCGGGAGGGCGCTGAGTCGCTCTTCAACGCCAACCTCTTCGGCGTGGCGCTCCTTGAGATGATCGCCCTGCACCGCTATCTGGGAGAGCCTGAAGAGGTTCAAACCTTTCAGGCGCGCTACGCCGTGATGCGCGACCGCGTCAACGATCAGGCCTGGGATGGTGCCTGGTATGTTCGCTATTTCGACAGCGACGGGCAGCCCATCGGCTCGCGCCTTAACGAGAAGGGCCGTATCTACCTCAATGCCCAGTCGTGGGCCGTGCTGTCGGGTTTCGCTCCGCCGGAGCGCGCGATCCAGGCGCTCGATGCGGCCCGTGAGCACCTCAATACCGATCACGGTCTCAAGGTCGCCACTCCCGGTTACGACGGCTTCGATCCACACAAGGGGGGCATCACCACCTACCCGCCCGGAACCAAGGAGAACTGCGGCATTTTTTTGCACACCAACCCCTGGATGATCATCGCTGAGACCCTGATCGGTCGTGGAGATCGAGCCTACGAATACTACTCTCAGATCAACCCGGCGGCGCGCAATGACAGGATCGAGAGCTTCGAGGTCGAGCCCTATGCATACTGCCAGAACATTCTCAGCGACGAGCACCCGCAGTTCGGACTGGGCCGCAACAGCTGGCTCACCGGCACTGCTTCCTGGGTCTATCAGGCTGGCACGCAGTATGTCCTGGGCGTACGGCCCACCTATGATGGCCTAGAGATCGACCCATGCATCCCGAGTCACTGGGACAGCTTCAGGGCCCGACGCGTCTACCGCAGCGCGACCTACGAAATCGAAGTGCGCAATCCGCGCCGTATTAGCAAGGGCGTGGTCTCGATGCGGGTGAACGGCGAACTCGTTGAGGGCTCAGTGGTGCCAAACTTTGCCGACGGCAAGACGCACAGCGTTGAGGTCGTGCTGGGATAGAGCTAGCGCACAGCATCGCCGTCCGGAGGTCTGCCGCAGAAAACGCCGCAACGTATCCTCGTCTACGCCCGCCGCTGCAGCACGAGCACTGTGTGGTCACCCAGATGCCGCCACGGTTGCCGATCGCGCAGGCTGCGGTCGTAACGCTCCACCCAGCGAAAAAGATCCGCGTGGCGCCGGTAGAGAGAATCGGCGTAAGGTGGCGGCAGGAAGAGAGGCAGAGCCAGAGCGCGGACCAACACAAATCCCGACAGTGCGGCGGTCAGCTGTTTGACCGTCAGATAGCGTGTGAGCACGGCCCGTTCGCGTCCCGACCGACCGGCCACCGGGGCCCGTTGCCAGCGCCCTCCCATACGGCGCAAAGCCCGTCGCGGTCGCAGGTGCAGCAGGTACCAAACCATCTCAAAAAGGCACGTCGGGCCCATCACCGAGGTCACAAACACGCCACCGGGCCGAACCAGCCGTGCCAGAGCCCTCCCCATTGCAAGCAGATCCGGCTCACAGTTGAGGCCGCCAAAGCTCGCATAGGCACCGTCGAAGGCCTGTGATGGCTGCAGTGCATCGATCCGACCGGCTGCTAGCGCCACACCGTGTACCTGCCCACCAACCCCAACCCGATCCGCCTTCGCCCGTGCCAAGGCCACCATCTGAGGTGCAACATCGGTCACCAGGACCCGATATCCTATCTGCGCCAGGCTGACAGCCTCCTCGCCGGTGCCGCAGCCCAACTCCAGAAGGCGGCTTCCCGGAGGCGCATCGTGAGCCCGAAAGGCCGCCTGCAAAAGCGAGAGGCTTTGATGGCGCATCCAAGTCATCACGGCATTCCCATCAGGACCATAGACGCCATCATAATCCGCTGCGATCTCATCGAAAGCCGCAGCCGCTGCAGCATGCTGCCGGTCAGGACCAATCTTCGACAAACCCCTCGCCTCCCAGACGCGCCCAGATACCACACAAGGCGCCCAACAGTGCTCCCGCGCGGAAGTTAAGGAAATAAGGGTAGCAGTCCAGCAATCCCACGATCAGCAGACAGAGAAGGGCCGCCGCCCAACCGGCGAGCGCCGGTTGGGCCGGTCGGCTTCGCGCAGCCCGCAGCAGCGTAAATGGCGGCACTGTCACCAGCCAGAGCCATAGGATGGCAGCCACAACGCCCATCTCGGCACCTAACAGCAAGGGCACATTGTGAACTCGCTGAAAAGCTGGAAAGCTTTGGCCGGTGGCGTCGGCCCAAGCCCAAAGCGCCCCTTCGTAATAACCGGTCCCTACTCCGGTCAGCGGAAGATGCCGGACGAGCATCCAGGCCTGTCCGGCATCTCGGATACGCTCCGCAACGGAGTTGTGCTCCAGAAGAGAGTCCGAGCGCAACAGTCGCGCGCCCAAGAACCCGCCAAACGTCACAGCGATCCCTCCCGCAACCACCAGTAGGCCCAAGGTGGTCCACAGCGTTCGACGCTCTCGCCACTGGACCCGGCGCCACAGGTGTGTCACGCCAGCAAGATAGAGCAAGCCCACCAACGTTCCCAGCCAGGCCGATCGGGAAAAGGACGTAAGCAGTCCGGCTCCCGCAGCCAACACAGGGATCCACAACCACTGGCGCCGGGAATCCTGCAGCAGCGCCCCGAGGGAGGCCAGCAGCCCCAAACCGGCCACGCCCCCCAGGACATTGGGATGCGGCAGCAAGCCATAAGCACGCAGCCATCGCTCTCCGGCAACCTCCAAAACGCTGACACCATAGACCGCCGGATCCAGCACCAGCTCTCCGAGAAAGGTCAGGCCGATGGATCTTTGGTGCACAAACTGCGCCACCGCCACCCCACCCTGGAGTGCAATCAAGGACGCCAACGTCAACACCGCCCATCTGGACGGCCAGTTCTGCAACGTGTAGACGTAAACGCCCCAGAAGAGCAGGACGCCGCCCGCCGAAGGGACAAGCACCGTCAACTGATGGACAGGCCAAGATCGCATCAAAGCCAGAGCACCCAGAGCCACGACCGGGAGGGTGATCTCAATGCGCCCCCAGCGCCAAGAGCGTGAAGGTGACTGCAGCCAGCAACCGGCCAACATAGCGATCGCGGCAGCCACAGGCAAGAGTATGATTGCCCCTACCGGATAGGCAGCACCGCCGACCGCCACGGAAAAGAGCCGTGGCCGGGTAAACAGGTCGTGGGCCTCAGAGATATTGAAACTAACGAGCGCCCAGGATATAGAGAAGGCCAGGCGACTGAAGGTCATCAGCGATTGTGCGGCGCCGTCCGTCCGTGAGCTCGCTATCATCCGGCGGCTCCCTCGACGGCAATCCGACTGAAGACCCAGCGGCGGGCAAGCGTGCTTAACGCCAACAACAGTGCGGCTTCAGCTGCCAGCGCCACAATAGCAGCTCCCCAGTAACTCCAGCGTGGAATCAGCAGCGCATTAAGCAGTCCGTTGCCCACCGTGACGGCCGCCATCGTGACCAGGACGCGTCCCTGTTCGCCTGTGGCGTAAAGCAGGTGTCCGTTGAAGAGATACAGATAGGTAAAAGGCAGAGCCAGGATCAGCGTCCGGAAAAGGTGGGTGGCGACATCAACGCCGGCGACGCCGCCGTAAAGCAACACCATCAACTGTGGCGCGAGCCAGAACCCTGTGCCGCCTACCACCAGAATGAGTAGCAGCAGCAGCGGCACGCCGCGTCGATAGAGCCGGCGGAGTTGCATCCGCCCAGTGGGTGTCACGGTCCGCCTTGCCAACTCAGGAAAAAGCGCATCCAAGAAGCTGCTGGGGAGCAGACCCAGCGTCTCCCAAAGACGATACGCAGCGCCGTAGATGCCGACGACGCCGTCACCGTGCCAGTAGGAGAGCAGTAACAGATCCATACGACGATACAGGATCGACACCAGATCGACACCGGCAAAGGGAATCGCTTCGCCCAGCACCTTTGCGGCCCGCTTGCGCCAACCACGCCAACGGGGCACCACGCCCCAACGGACCAGAACGCCGCCCAAGGCTACCGTGGCCAGTAGGTGACCGACAACGTAACAAACGAGCACGTGGCGCTCGTCACCACCTTGCGCCAACCAGGCCAGTCCGCCTAAGACAGCGGCAAACCGAGCCGTCAGCTCGATCATACTGCTGAGCTCCATTCGCTGCCGCCCCTTCAGGAGCGCTTCCAGACCACCGTTGATTGCTTGAGGCAGCAGCCCCAGCGAGGCCCAGGCGATGACCAGGCGCCGGGGGCCAGGAAAGAACCACGGTGCAACCAACCCATTGATCATAAAGATGCCAGTGAGGGCCAGCAGCACCTTCAAAATCAGCACAACACCCAGAAGCGACGCCGCCGCATCGTCCTTCACCCGAGAAAACTCCCGCGTCGCATAGATATTGAGTCCTGCGTTGGCCACCGCCAATGTGATTCCCTCCACCGTCAGCGCCAGAAGATAACGTCCCAGGCCCGCAACTCCTACGGTGCGGGTCAGCTGCCCGTTGAGCCAAAGGCCGAGGAGCAACACCCCTATCCGTCCGAAAAGAAGGGCAAGCGCGTTCTTGCCGACCCGCAAGAGGGCATAGCGCCTCACCATGAGGCCTCCACCAATGTGAAGAAGTCAAAGGCCTGCAGAACACGTTTGGGGTTCCAGCGCAACCCCGAGACCTGCCACCAGCTGATGTCACGGGCGGCCTCGGGCCCGTCCACGTCCACCGAGTTGGGCCCCTCGACCTGTGCATAGGCTTCGCGGAGCCGAGTGTCAACCAGGGACGGCGGCACGTAGTCCAGGCTGACCACGATCAGGCGCTCCGGCGCCGGCATCTGCCACAGGCGATATTGCCCCCAGGCCGTATAAGCCGGTCGCCCCGCATAGTAGCTGAGCTGTCCGGCGAGGGAATAGTCTACCGTGAACAGTGGCGCTGCCTCTAGCGGCGCCACTGTTGCCGCCAGTTCACGAAGGCCGGTTGTATCCCACACAATCTCAGGAACCACACTGCTTTTCAGGGGGACATCGATTCCACGCAGCGCGAGCAGCGACCCCACTCCGTAGAGCCCTACAAGCAGAACGACTGATCTAACAGCACCGATCAGCCTATGCTTACCCGTCCGATAAGCCGCTTGTCCTGCCAACCAGACGACCGCTCGCAGCATCAGGAAGACCAGGCCGCCGACCATGTTCCTAGGACTGCCGGAGGGGCTAAGCAGGACCGGCAACAGAAGCACCAGGCCCAGCAACCAAAGCAGGCGATCCACGGACCGGTCAGGGGCGTCGCATGGCTGCGCCAACGGGAGACACCCCATCAACGCGAAGAACACGCTCGGCCAGGTGAGGTAAAGTACTGCGTGGCGCGCATTGCGAGCCCACATCCACCCAAGGTCCAGGACCATCGACCTGAGCGGTGGGACAGCTGCGCCCGGAGACCGGCTAACCAGGTGCGCCAACTGCCATCGAAACGACACCCATCCGTGAGTCACGTTCCAGCCCACCACCGGCAGCAGGCCTAGCCCAGCCAGCACAACTGCATACCAGAGCCGATGTTCCCGCAGCAGATCCGGACGCTGCCACGCCACCCACAGCCCAAGTCCAGCGACGTAGAGATAGGCAGTGTACTTGGTGTTGAGCAGCAGGCCCAGGGTGAGTCCCCAGGCGAGGAACGAGAACCCACTCTGCAGCCTCAATCCCAGGACGGATGTTCGGCGCTGTCTGGGGACGTGAGGCGATGATGCACGACCGAGCATGCGCAGAAAACACCAAAAGTTAAGGAGCAGCAGAAAAAGGAATAGTCCATCAGTGTACACGAAACGGGAAACCACCAGGAAAGGCGCACCTAAGGTCATCACTGCCGCACCCCAACCAGCCATAGAGGTTTCGGATGCAAGCACCACGGAGATCAACCGCCGTCCCACGGCCCACAGCAGTGCAACGCAGATTACCCCGAGCAGTGCGTTCAGCCAGCGGAGACCGAACTCAGTTTGTCCTCCGAGCGCTGTGCTGGCCCGCAGCAGCAATGCTGTGCCGGCGGGATTGTCATAATAGGCCCAGTCGAGACGCCGCGACCAAAGCCAGTAGTAGGCCTCATCAGGCAGCAGCAGCACACGGCCAAGACCGATTACGCGCAGACTGAATGCAGTCCATATAACCAGGATCGGCAGAGCGCTCCGTTCGACACGAACGTCGGCTAAGCTCTCCCGTCCTGCACCGGCGGACCTAGGGTTCATCTAGGAGTTCAATGCGGACCACATAGGCATAGTGGTCCACCGGTGTGTCGATCTTTATGTCAATCCCAGACCACGATAGCACGTAGATACGCACCCAGTTATACTGATTATAGCGCTCGCGGCCTACATACCGGAGGCGTCCCGGCTCGGTGTCTACACAGAAGCGCAGCCCCTCGTCAGCAGAAACCCAGCACCCCAGCGGGTCGTCTTCTGGATGCCAGATCCCCACCTCGTCCCCGTGACGACGCAGGCCGGTGCCATCCTCATACAGGGGGAAATGCACCGCGCCCTGCTCGTTCATCAGGTAAGCCGTGCTCCAACCGTCCGTCAAGCCGGTGAAATCCACATCCACGTGTAAGGTGGCAGGTGACGTAACTGTGTAGGTCACCACGACCGTGCCGAAAGACGGCACATCCTTATACTTGATACGCAGGAAGCGCGACCAACGGTCAGCCACGTCCACCGAATACCGTTTGACCAATGTGCGATCATCGACCGCCTCGACCTCGGCGTGGCGCGAATTGTACACAAGATCATCATATTGGATGAGCGGCAGTCCGAATCCGTATCCTTCTTCGATCACCGGTTTTCCGTCGCGAACCAGAACCAGGCCCTTCTGCAGCGCGGCAATCTTCCCGATGTGCGGACGTGTATCGGCGTAGAGCCGCAACCGCAACGATGAGTTAAGCGCCAGTTCCAACGGTGCAGGCCTGGGGCGTACAAAACCATCCAAGAAAAGAATCAAGAATGGATCGAAATGCTCGCGCACCCCCAGCAGGATCAAAAGTACCAGCAGGGCCCCAGTGCAGCCGATTCGTAGACGCCTAGACATAGTTCGGCTGCCCCCGGCTAACGCTGTAACGCGGAGAGCGCTTCAGACACTGACACCTTTTGAGGGACCAGCACCGTCCGCGGGAGTCTGTCTGCCTCACCGCTCACACCGCTGCGCCGTGCGTTCGCGTGGAATGTGGGCCACGCCCGGTAGCCCAACGGCCCGATGTCCCGCAGCAGATGAATCCCATTGTCAGCGCCCACCACGATGTCTGCACGACCATCGCCGTTCAGATCGCCAACCCAGGGCGATGAGAAGACGGGAGCCCTCAGATCGTAAGGGAAGCCGGGCAAAGCCTCGCCCCAAACCGTCCATCCGTAGAGGTGACCGTCTTTGGAGCCAACGACGATATCGAGCTGACCGTCGCCAGTCAGGTCAACCAGCGCGGCGGACGAAATAATCTGATCCCTCACGCGGATCGGCCAACCAGGAAGCGGTTGGCCTGCATCGTTCCAGATGTAGAGTTGTCCGTCCCAGGAACCAACTACGATCTCCAAGCGTCCATCACCTGTCAGATCTGCCACAGCCGGGGAGGCCTCGATGGAATAGACGTTGCCCCCAGGAGGATGTGGCGTCGGCGTGGGCAGGCCGGGCGCCGGCCCCTCGGTGCGGGTCGGAAAACCCGGCCTCAGGCGGCCTGCCGTATCAACCACGTAGAGAAAGCCCGCGTCATCCCCAAAGATGATCCATAGTTCACCATCATCGTCTAAGTCAGCCAGCGCCGGAGACGAGTCGGAATCCATGGGGAGATCAAGAGGGAATCCTGGCAATAGCTGACCCTCTACCGTCCAGGCGTAGAGCCACCCCCACGACGGGTCGCCAGGGGTCAAGGTGGTGACGGCGAGGATCCGCCCATCGGTCGCCGCCGTGGCATCGGCCCACCCCTGCATCGGCTGGGGCCATCCGTCCACAAAGCGGCCACGTGCGTCCAACACGAACATCTCCTCAAATCCGCTCACCGCGATACGGGGGCCGTCAAGGATCGCTGGCGAGGCCCAGATATGATAACCCAGGTCCACCGGAAAGCCGGGAACGGTATGCCCTTCGTAGGTCCACGCAAACAGCTCACCGGTTTCTGCACCCACCAGAATCTCCGGCACGCCACTAGGGACACCCATCCTTTCTAGTTGATCCTCACCGACTGGAAGGTCGGAAAGTAGATCCTGAGCCATGGATAGATCTGCCAAAGCGGGGGACGAGAAGAAGCCCTTGGGACTGTATTTAGGCCATCCCGGCATATCGTTCAATTCAATGTCCATCAGGTAGAAGTAACCATCCCACGAACCCACCGCGATCTCCTTGACGCCGTCGCCGGTGAAGTCCCAGGCAATGGGCGAGGAGATTACCGGCGCACGGGTTGATCGGAACCGATGTGTCAGGCTCAAATCCACCGGCGGGCGGGCCGGCGAACGACAACCCAGCATCAGCAGCAATAGGACCAATAGAGTCAGTCCGAAGCTCATCTGCCAGCCTCCCATCCTGCAGCCCTTGCACCAAGTCCCGGCAGTTTCGCCAAGACGCGTACCATCAACCGATCTCGCCACAGCGCCAGTCTGATCCGTAGCCGTTGTGCCGGTGCCGCAGGTTTACCGGCCTTGATCCAGGCGTCTTCCCATTCATGATGCAACCAACGGATTACGCGACGATAGAAGAAGGTGCTGTACTGACTCCGGCCAAAGAGCAGGCGGTTCTCGGCAGTGTAATCCCAGTCCGGAACCAAGCCATCGTCCTGAGGCAATCGATCCTTGACCTGTTCATAGAAGGCAGTGCCCGGCAAAGGATAGGCAATGGTGGTGCTGAAGATATCCGGACGCGTTTCACGCAGCAGCTTGGCCGACATCAGAAGATCCTGCCACGTTTCGGAAGGATAGCCAACCATCATGTAGAAGTAGGTTTCGATGCCGAAGTCACGGCAGATCCTCGCCGCATGGTAGATCTGCTCAACGCGAGCTCCCTTGTGCATCGCGTCCAGCACCCGCTGTGAACCGGACTCCGCTCCCAACGCAATACGCTGACAACCGGCTTCCTTGAGCCACCGGACGATGTCAGCATCCAAGAGATCGACCCGCGAGAGGCACTCGAAGGGGATGACCGCATCCTTCTCCAACACCGCGTCCCGCCAGGCTTTAACCCATCCCTTCTGAATGCCCATCGCATCGTCGACGATCCGTACGAAGTCGGGATGGTAGGCCTCCTTCATCTGCCGTAATTCCTCAGCAACGCTAACCGGGTCGCGAGGTCGAAAACTGCGCCCGAACACGATCTTCTGGCACCAAGCGCATTCGAAAGGGCAGCCTCGAGACGCGATCAGCGACATAGAGAAGCTGCCGTGGTTAGCGCGCCAAGCCGCACGATAGGGTGCCCAATTCACCAGATCCCGAGCAGGATAAGGAAGGTCGTCGATGTTCTGGAGCAAAGCACAACGCTCCGTGACGACAACCTTGCCGGTCTCGTCGCGGTACGCGACCCCTGGAATCTCCGAGAGGCGCTGGCGGATGAGCGTTTGAGCCGTCACCGGATTCTCCTCGAAGCTATAGTCGGTGACCAGCAGCGACAACAGCTTCACAATGGTGGCCTCCGCCTCGCCCACGGCAACCAGATCGACGGCCTGGCCCTCGGCGGCTTGATGACGCAGATAGACGTCAGGTCGAGCCGTCGGGTCAGCCCCCCCCATAATCACCGTGGCGTCCTGGGCCTTAGCCAGAGCCGCGAGCCTCAGCGCTGTCCGACGGACGGTCGCCAACACACCAAAACCCACCACTTTGGGGCGCGTGCGATGCAATTCGGCAACGAAGTCTGCATCGCTTTCTGCAAACATAGCATCGAAGATCTCGACCGTATAGCCCGCCTCGCGTGCGACGGCCGCGACATAGAGAAGTCCCAGAGGAAAATAGGGCGTCATCAGCTTGGCTTCGACGGGATCCTCGAACAAGAAAAGCGGATTCACCAACAGCAGGTCAATCATCAGCCATACCTCGGTTCGGTTCAGGATCAGACTGGAGTGACCGCATTACCGTGGAATTTCGGTTCCCGCCGCCACGGACAGCAGTGATTGCGGCATCGCTCACAACTTCCGAGAACGCTCTCTGCGTTCCCTGTGCGTGGGCGCCGAGATGACCTTTACAGCGGTCAGGGGAGAAAACCAACTCCTCCTGGTTGCCGGCAGCCTTCAATTTTACCTGCATCCGCCGCATCTCGCGACCATCCAGCCGGCCTCCCACCGGATCGCATAGCATCCACTCTAATATGACCCCGGGAACCGACCGCTGGACGGACAACAGCGCATCCATCCGCGGCGGCCCCACTGCATTGGGGAGGAAAGCGTCGGCCCAACGATTGGCCGCGCGGAAGCGCCCATAGAGCTCCCATCCATAGAGCGGGATCATCTGCGCCAACTCGTGGGCATGAAATAGATCGCGCTCTTGGAGGGTCAGGGCGTGTTCAGCAAGCAGGAAGTTCGGACAAACCTCATCGCCGCGGCGCGCTGCCGATTTCACAACCAGCTGAATGATGAAGAAGCGCGTCAGCCATACTCGCTCTGAAGCCGTCACAATGAGATAGTCAAAGTCATCCCCTGGCTCGACATTGAGCATCGGCAGAGCGCCTGTCAGCGCAACCATTCTAACAAACGGCAGTCTGGCGATGGCGCGTCCATAGGCGAGCGCCCGAGGCCACATCGCAACTGCTGTAGGCAACCGCTGTTCACGCAGCGGTACCAGCGGGTCCCGCCCAGCCAACGTGTAATACCCGTTCTGCTCAGACGTGCCCACCATATCCTGCAATGCAGCAGCGATGGACTCAGGTGTGGCGGAATAGCCAATCAAATAACGATGTAGTTCGGCAAGCGTGAGCGGGTAGTGGAAGACATCTGCATACGACAGCGTAAAAAGGATCGCCTCCGTCAGCGAGCCAACCGCCGGTGTAGACCAGGGGAGCCTTGAGGCATCAGGACGATCGATCACCATATGCACAATCCTCCAACCGTATCCACCAGAGACCCAAGGACTGCCCTGCTGCGGCGTTGACGGCGACGAAAAGGGCCGATAATTCGCAGACCAAGCCGAGAGCAGTATACTATCAGATAACGAAGCTGAAAACTGTCGCTTAACGCGTTCGCAAACCATGCTATGATGGTACTTCGAAAAGAACCTGGACGGAGGAGAACGATGCCCCAACGCCCCAACATCCTGCTTATCTTTGCCGACCAATTGGCCTGGCGCGCGCTGCCGGCATACGGAGACACGTATGCACAGACGCCCAACATCGACCGCATCGCGCGCAGAGCCGTGCGCTTTTCAGAGTGCTACACTCCGTATCCGCTATGCCAGCCGGCACGCGCGGCCTATTGGACCGGGCGCCATCCCCACGAGACCGGCGTTCTCTCCAACGGGCGCAGACATTCCGTGCCGCCGTTGCCCACTGAGATACCGACCCTCGGCGAGCTCGCCTCAGAGGCAGGATACGCCACGGTCCATTTCGGCAAGCAGCACGACGCGGGCAGCCTGCGGGGCTTTGATCTGGCACCCGTTCGGTCGCTACCGGTAGAGGCGGCGCCGGCTTGGCCGTTAAATGACGATACCTTTCAGGATCGATATACGACCCAGAAGACCGTGGAATGGCTTGAGCGCTACGATGGCGCAGCGCCCTACCTCACCGTCGCCGATCTGAACAACCCCCACAACATCTGCGGCTG
>PWVB01000036.1 GCA_003562365.1 Anaerolineae bacterium | reverse complement strand
CGGGCGCGCACTATGGAGACGTACGGGGAGTTGCTCGCGCAGCCGGAGGCCGAGCAGCGGCGCATCGCGCAGGAGATCATCGCCAAGCACGACGAGTTGCGCGCCGAGCGGGCTTTTGAGACCCACGGTAACTGGAGCCGATTGCGCGAGTATCCATATGCCCGGGCTATGTTCGGCTACAGTAACTTCTGGGCCAGCATTGACGCGCGGGACTCCGCCCAGGCCATCGAGCTGGGGCTACTGGCAGACTATGAGGGCAGCCATCCGCTCTGGATCAACGACAGTCACAACTCCGCCGGGGTGCCAACGCAGAAGCTGGCAGAGCTATTCTATCCGGACGTCCCACTTACACGGCCACTGAAGGGCACGGAGTCGTTGGTCAGCATCGATAAGGCCCGCGAGCTTCTGGGGTTCGAGCCGGCGCATTCCATCCGCCGTTGGTATGCATAGTATCGGCGTGCCCGCTTCTGACCCAGATGAACAAGAGCCGCACTGTTGAGGGGAGAGACTTATGGCAGACAAAAAGTGCACGTGGTGTGAAAATCGGTCGATGTGGTTGGGGGTAGGCGCCACCGCCGGCCTGCTGACCGGCATCAAGTGGTGGCGAGCGCAGCAGGCGAAGCGCACCTCACCCCTGCTCCGGCATGGAGAGCATCTCACCGCCCTGGTGACCGGCGCTTCCAGCGGCATCGGCGCCGCCTACAGCGCCGAACTGGCTCGCCGCGGCTACGACGTCATCCTGGTAGCTCGGCGACGCGAGAAGCTGGCGGCCCTGGCCGAGCAACTCTCCCATACCTATGGCGTCGAGGCCACGCCGGTCACTGCGGATCTGTCAACGGAAGCCGACATCGAGCGCATCGAGCATGTCCTGGCCGCTACCGAGACGCTCAACCTGCTGGTCAACAACGCCGGCTTCGGACTGGTGGAGCCCTTCTCTAAAGCCCGAGTTGAGCGCCATCTCGATATGGTGCGCCTCCACATCCACGCCGTGGTACGCCTGACGCGGGCCGCCCTCCCCATAATGCTGACACAGCGTCGAGGCGCCGTCATCAACGTCTCATCGTTAATGGCCTACTACCCGCTTGGCGACAACTCGACCTACGCAGGCACAAAGTGCTATCTACGGGCCTTTACCGAAGCCCTGCACCAGGAGCTCAACGGCACCGGTGTACGCGTGCAGTCACTCTGCCCAGGATTTGTGAAAACAGAGATGCCCACCCCGCGCAGAGTCTGCTCTGTTGACCTGCCGGATTTGCTGTGGATGGCACCCCAGACCGTGGTCGATCAATCTCTGCGGGACCTGGCCAGGGATCGCGTCATCTCGGTCCCGGGCCTCGGATACCGTATTCTGGCTTCCATCGCCGGCCTCGTACCCCGCCGCCTGTTCTACCTGATCGGCAGCCGAGTCCGGAGATGAGCCGGGGCTGATCTGCCCATCTGAAAACATCAGACACTTAGAAAGGAGCACCCGATGTCCCAGGAATTCCATACGTTCCGAGAGATCAACCCGACCGAGCTTCAGGAAAATGCCATCAGCCTGATCGGCAAGGAATGGATGCTGATCACCGCCGGCGACCTGGAAACCTTTAACCCGATGACGGCGAGCTGGGGCGCGCTGGGCTTCCTCTGGAACCGGCCCGTCGCCTTCTGCTTCGTGCGTCCGCAGCGGTATACCTTTGAGATCATCGAGGATGCACCGCACTTCACACTAACCTTCTTCGATGCATCACACCGTGACATCCTCAACTACTGCGGCAGCCACTCCGGCCGGGATGTCGACAAGGCTGCTGCCACGGGGCTGACGCCAGTGGCGGGGAGGACGGGGGCTGTCTACTTCGACGAGGCGCGGCTGGTGCTTGAGTGCCGCAAGCTCTACGCCCAGGACATCACCGAGGAGAGCTTTGTGGATGCCGCCGTCGTGGGCCAGCACTATGAAGCGCGCGACTTCCACCGGATCTACGTGGGAGAGATCGTTCGCGCGCTCGTGCGCGACTGACGGTCCCATCGGCTCACATCAAACGACCCCGAGCCGCGACCTAAAGCCGGGGGTCAGAGTCCGCCGCGAAACGCCAACAGCGCTGCCTGTGCCTCCGCTATCCCAACCGGTGCCAAGCGGACCGTAGCGCCCGGCGGACACTGGGCCAGCAGGGGAAGATCGGCGCCGATCACCGTCGCCACCTTTGGGTAGCCGCCGGTGGTCTGCCGATCTACCAGCGCGATGATAGGCTGCCCGTCGGGCACTACCTGAATGCTCCCGGTGACCACCCCGTCCGAGACGATACCGGTCGCCTTGCGGAAATCCAGAGGCGGCCCCATCAGTCGAGCCCCCATCCGATCCCAGGCAGGGCTGAGGACGTAGTCGGCGTTCAGCAAACGCGACACCGCCGCCGGGGAGAGATGATCGTCTTGCGGGCCCAGCACAACCCGCAGCGTGGGTGATGAGCAATAAGGAGGGCGGCGCTTTGAGGGCCAGCGGACGCCCGCAGCCTCGATGGGGCTGCGAAGGGCGCCGGCGCCCAGCAAAAGGCGGTCGCCCGCCTGCAGCGCACGACCCTCCTTGCCACCGAATCCTCCTCTCAGATAGGTCGACCGCGAACCCAGGAAGAGGGGCACCTGGATCCCGCCGGAGACGGCCAGGCAGGCTCGTGCTCCGCGCCGAAGCGCGCCGAAGCGGATGACTGAGCCGGCGCGGACATAGACACTGTGCCAGCCAGGGACAGGCAGCCGTCCAACCCACAAATCGAACGCAGCGCCGCAGACGGCGATCAAGCAATCGTCCAAGGCTCGCAGCGTAGGGCCCGCCAGGGTGATCTCCAGACCGGCCGCTGCAGGCGAGTTACCCACCAGCCGATTGGCCGCCGCGAAAGCAGCGGCGTCCACTGGGCCCGAGGGGGGCACGCCATAGCGCGCCCATCCTGGGCGCCCCCTATCCTGAACCGTGGTGAGCGCACCCGCTGCCAGGACCTCAAGCATCGGCGCTGTGGGCCACAAACCGCACGCAGTCACCGGCCTCGATCCGAAAGGGCGGATCCGCAACGGGATCGAAGAGCCTGAGATCCGTACGCCCGATGATCTGCCATCCGCCCGGTGTGTTGAGTGCATAGACACCGGTCTGGCTGCCGGCGATCCCGACGCTGCCGGGGGCGACTTGCAACCGCGGCGTAGACAGCCGCGGCGTGCTCAACCGCTCAGGCAAACCCAGAAGATAGGCGAACCCCGGCGCAAAACCCAACATCGCCACTGTATAGACCGGTCGGCTGTGAAGCCGGATGACCTCTTCAGGGGTCAGACCGGTGTGAGCGGCAACTGCGTCCAGATCCGGCCCGGCCTCACCGCCATAGCGCACCGGCAATTCGATCAAGCGCCCCTCCGGTGCCGGCGCTTCCAGGTCTCCACCCTGAGCGAGGGCCAAAAGCTGGGCTCGAAGCTCGGGAGCGGTGACGCGTCCGGGATCGTAGAGCACCAGCAAGGCGCGATAGCTGGGCACCAGCTCCAGGATACCGGGGCGATCCTGACGCCGCAGCAGCGCATCCAGCGCGTGGACGCGGCGGTTAAGCGCCGGATCCACGCGCGCGCCAAACTCAACGGTGAAGGCGGATTCTCCCACCGGCAGCACCCGAGGATAGACGGGCACCGTGGTATCAGGTGTATCCATCAAGCCCCCGACCTAGCACGGGAGCGGTGCAACCGTCACGCCCGAGGCCTCCAGTGCCGCCCGCAACGCCCGGGCGATCCGGGGCGCAGCGGGTGTGTCACCGTGGACGCAGAGCGTCTCGATCGCCAGAGGTATCAACCTCCCGGTGACCGCCTCGACGCGCGCTTCGGTGACCATTTGGAGCGCCCGAGCCGTGACCTGTTGCGGCGCGGAGATCACGGCACCGTGGTCTCCGCGCGGCACCAAGGAGCCGTCCTCCCGGTAAGCTCGATCGGCAAACCCCTCACGCGCTACCCGCAGCCCCAATGCAGCAGCCGCCTCGGCCAGCGACGATTGGGGCAGGGTGACGACGATCAGTTCAGGATCGAAGGCTGCGATGGCCCGGGCCACCGCCTCAGCGACTGAGGCATCCCGAGCTGCAGTGTTGTAGAGGGCACCGTGGGGCTTGACATGACGCAGCGGAACGCGCACCGCCGATGCGATACCAGCCAGAGCCCCCAGCTGGTAGAGCACGAAAGCCTCCAGCTCCTCTGGGCTGAGCGTCATCGCCCGCCGTCCAAACCCCTGCAGGTCCGGGTAGCCGGGATGCGCTCCGACCGCCACACTCAGCTCTGCTGCCAATGACACTGTGCGGCGCATGACCACCGGATCGCCGGCGTGCAGCCCGCAGGCAATGTTGGCGGAGGTGACATTGGCGAGCATCGCGGCGTCGTCTCCGAGCGCGTAGCGCCCGAAGCTCTCGCCAAGATCGCAGTTCAGGTCGATGCGCACGGTCCCCCAAGCTATCGCAGATAGCCGAGATAGGGCTGCTGGAAATCGATGATGGTCTCGAGCATGCGCTCGACGGCCTGAGCTTGGTCGACCACAGGGTCCACTAACAACGCCTGTAGGGCAAGCTGCTTTGACTTCTGCAACACAGCCTCTGCCGTCAGGTCACAGACCGTCGCCTGATTACGCAGAAGCCCAGCGAAGCCCTTCGGCAGCGAGCCCACCTCGACCCCGTGCACGCCATCCTTGTCGACGAGGGCCGGCACCTCCACCGCAACAAACTCCGGTAAGTTGGTGATCAGGCCGTCGTTCAGGACGTTGACAGCCCACTCCTCGGCGCCAGCATCGGTGATGATCTCCTCCATCATCGGGATAACCCGCTCCCACTCCGTGGGTTTGCCCAGCTTGGCCTCGTCAACCTGACACCACTGTTTGTAGAAGTGATAGAAATCAAGGATGCCTTTGTGGTCAACGACGTCATGGGCCCACTGGATGTACTCGCCAAAATGGCTGTCGGTGGTGACGGGAAAAAGGCCAAATCGCTCCAGCATGAATTTGAAGAGGCCTCGCTCAGCCCAAGCCCCGGCGCCTTCCCGCAACGCCGGTTCTGCACCAGGCGTAGATCCGGCGCCGCGCTTGCGCATCTCGGCGACGCGGGTGCGCAGATCCGGCAGTCTGTCAAAGTATGCTGGCGCCCTGGCCAGTAGATCGGGATAGGCATCCCTGCCCGAGTCCCGGTAGCGGACCTCCAGGACCACGCTGAAGTGGTTCAGCCCACCCGCCAGGAAGTCCAGGTTGTCCAACGGCGTCTCCAGGATGTTGGGCAGGTGCTGGGGCAGGGACGCAATCTCGTGGCAGAGCCCGACGAACTTCAGATCCGGGTACTGGCGCTTCACCGTCGTGCAGATACGCGTCATCGGGTTGCTGAAGTTAAAGACGGTAGCGTCAGGGCAGAGTGCCATCACGTCGCCACAGATCTCCAAGATAGGCGGGATGATGCGCAGCGAGTGAAAGAGGCCGCCGGGTCCGCCGTTCTCACCGTAGACTTGACGGACCCCGAACTGGAGCGGCACCATCCAATCCTGTTCCCAGAGGGCAAAACGATCGCCCACCTCGATGGAGATCACGGCGAAATCGGCCCCCTGCAGGGCTTCCTGCCGGTCGGTACTCGCCCGGATGTTGAAGGGCAAGCTGTTTTCCCCTACGTAGCGTCTAGCGGCCTTCTCCACCCGCGCCAAGGCCTGCGGGTTGATGTCGTGGAGCATCACCTCGCTCCCCTTAAGCACCTCGCTGACGAAGATATCGCTCAGCGTGCCGAAGCCAAACTGAGCACTGCCGGCACCGATCAGGACAATCTTCGGACTCATGAAACCTCCTCGTCGAAACCAGTCTGATTGAGAATACGCAGGACAGCACCATCAAGTCTGGACCTCAGTATAGACCCGGTGATGCGCCAGTCAAAGCTTAGTCCGGTTTGTGCTTTCTGCGGACCAGGCTACATTTGTCAGCAGATGTCCAGAGGCACACGGGGGGGGAGCAATGGGAAAGTTTGGGGCGTTGTCCGCAGGAGGCCGGTGGACTAGACTGCCGGCGGTGCTCAGACCCGAGCTTTCCATCCCACGGTTAGTCAGTTCCCTGATCATCCTGCTGGTCTTGGCATGGGTGCGGCCTCAACCGGGATCGCTTCCGCCAGAAGCGTCTGCAGCGGCGGCCGGCGCATCCGACGCCGCACCGCTGCCCGGCGGCGAGTTCGAGGCACTCGCTGCCGTTGTAGGGCGCGCGGGGGCCTGGCAGCAGACCTATGGGGCTGCGACAGAGTTCCCGGCGCCAACCTCGATCCCGGCGCCGGCGGACTCGGATCTACTTACGCAGACCACCTATCTCCCTCTGGTGGCACGAGTCGAACCGGCCTCGATGGTGGAGCGCAGGGCTATCTGGATCACGCGCTACGACTGGACCAACCTGAACGCGGCACCGAGTCCCGAGACGATCGACGCGCTGGTTAACCAAGTCGCCGGCGCCGGGTTCAACACCATATTCTTCCAAGTGCGAGCTGCCGGGGATGCCTATTACGCATCCGAACTGGAACCCTGGGCGGCGCGCCTGAGCGCGGGGCCGATCTCCGAGACACTGGGTCACGATCCCGGTTGGGATCCGCTGGCTCGCATGGTTGAGGTGGGCCAAGCCGCCGGATTGGAGGTGCACGCCTACGTCAATGTCTACCCGGCCTGGCTTCCTCCCCCTGAGGGACACGGCGATCTCTGGCCCCCCGCCACAACGCCGCCCCAGATGTTCGACCGCTTTACTTACGGCCCCACCTATGCCGCCCACCCGGGTGAGTACGCTATGGGATATGAGTGGCGCCAGCATCTCTACGGCGTCCTCCAACCCACGCCAATGCCGCTGACCCGGAATCGGTATCTCTGGGCCAGCCCCGGCGTCGACCAGGTCAACGCCTACATCTCCAGCGTGGTCCGGGACATCGTCACCCGTTACCCCGTCGACGGGGTGCACCTCGACCTGGTCCGCTATGCCGGCGTCGGATACTCGTACGATCCGAGCAGCGACGCAGCGGCTGGAGAGCGGCCAAGCGATGCCCGGGCCCAGTGGCAGCGGGATCAGATCACAGCGCTGGTGCAGAGAATCACGCAGGAGACCAAATCACTACGCCCCCAAGCGTTGGTCTCGGCGGCGGTCTGGCCCACCTATATCGACCGCTGGGGATGGGGCGTCAACGAGGGATATAGCGACTACTATCAGGATTCAAAGGGCTGGTTGGCCAGCGGATCGGTGGACGCCATCGCCCCGATGCTCTACGGGAGTTATGCAGACGACGCAGAGCGATGGGAGATCCTGCTGCTCGACTTTATGATGGAGCAGGCCGGGCAGGTCCTGCCCGGCATCGGCAGCCATTACAGCGACTTCACAGACATCGCGTGGCGCATCGATCGCGCTCGGCAGGCCGGCGCCTCAGGTCACGCAATCTTCTCGTACCGCGGGCTCAACGCCAGCGGCCATTGGGACGCACTCCGGTTGGGACCTTATCGCATCCCGGCGCGCCTACCGTGAGGCGGCCTTGATCTGTTTAGGGGTCCAAAGATCTACCAGCTCGCCTCCGATGTATTCTCTGACCTCCTCCCAGCTATCCACGGGAAGCTCAACATGCGCCAGGGCTGCCGTCGGCAGCCGTTCAGCAGCGCCGGTCAACACCTCCAGAAGCACTTCCAACCCGGGATTGTGCCCCACGGCCATCACCCGCTGATATCGGTCGTCGATATCCCGCAGCACGCGGATGTAGCCCGTGGGACCAGCATGGTAGAGGTCGTGCTCGAGGACGATCTCACCCTCGTAGGCTAGGGCGTCAGCAATCAGCTTCGCCGTCCGCCGCGCGCGTTTCGCCGTGGAACTGACGATCAGCTGCGGCGCAAGATTCCGCGCCAGGAGCAGTTGCCCCATCCTCACGGCATCGCGCCGTCCGCGCCTCTTCAGAGGACGGTCGTGATCGGCCATATCCGAGTTACTCCAGCTTGACTTCGCGTGACGTAGAATCAACAGCGTCCTCATTGCGCCTCCTGAGGCGGGTGTGGGCGCCGGCGTGATGCCCTCCACGCGGGCTATTTTACTTTATTCATTTTTATTATAATATAGGTATTGAGTTTTTGCATCAGGCCTGGAATATCTATCCACAGAGCTTCAACGCACAACAGGTCTGAAGCATTAGGTACAAGGAGGGAAACAGATGGAGTTTACAAATCTGGGGCGTACGGGCTTGAAGGTCAGCCGACTATGCTTAGGCACGATGAACTTCGGCCCCTATACCAGTGAGGAAGACAGCTACGCGCTGATGGATCGGGCACTGGAGCTGGAGATTAACTTCTTCGACACCGCCAATGTCTACGGTCACAAACGCGGCGAGGGCATCACTGAGCAGATCATCGGTCGCTGGTTGGCTCAGGGTGGCGGGCGGCGGGACAAGATCGTGCTGGCGACCAAGGTCTACAACGCGATGGGTGATGGGCCCAATGAGCGCGGCCTCTCCGCTTACCATATCCGCAAGGCCTGCGAGGAGAGCCTGCGCAGGTTGCAGACGGACCACATCGATCTCTATCAGATGCACCACGTCGAGCGCAGCACGCCGTGGGAGGAGATTTGGCAGGCGATGGAGCAGTTGGTGCGGGAGGGCAAGGTTCTCTATGTAGGCAGCAGCAACTTCGCCGGCTGGCATATCGCCAAGGCCCAGGCTGCGGCCAAGGCCCGCAACTTTATGGGATTGGTCTCCGAGCAGAGCCTCTACAACCTGACGGAACGCAGCATCGAGCTAGAGGTGATCCCTGCAGCTGAGGACTATGGCCTGGGCGTGATCCCCTGGAGCCCGCTCGCCGGCGGGTTCCTTGCCGGCGCGCTGCGCAAGTCGGAGGAAGGCCGCCGCGCCTCCGACCGAATGCAGGAGCGGCTGGAGCAGCACCGCGAGCAATTGGTGGCCTACGAGAGCCTGTGCGACGAGTTGGGCGAGGAGCCGGCAAACGTTGCCCTGGCCTGGCTATTGCACAACCCTGGCGTTACGGCCCCGATCATCGGGCCCCGCACGATGGCGCAGCTTGAGGGTGCAACCCGTGCCCTTGATATCGAGTTGGACGAGGCGACGCTCGAGCGGCTGGACGAGATTTTCCCGGGTCCCGGGGGGCCGGCACCGGAAGCTTACGCCTGGTAGGCGAATTTCACCATATAAGAGGGCGCGAGAACTCCATCTCGCGCCCTCTTCGATGTTCGACCTCCGCCCGATCCTAACGATAGATAAGCGTCAGAATGTCGTCGCCCCTGAGGCGTACCGTCTGGCTGTCGACGCGCTCGACATCCGGCGCTTGGGCCGCAGCGTCGGCGCTGTCGGTATGGAAGAAACGTTTTTCCAGAACATAAGGTGGATCCCAGACCAAAGGGGCAAGGGGCTGTTCCCGCTGTCGCTGGATGGCCAGCTGGATGCGCTCCTGAATCAGCAGTCGGGAGGCCTCCTTGGATAGCGAGATGGCGCTGTTGCGGCTTAGCCCTTGCTTGACCGCTGCCGTGGTAATGTCGGGGATCAGTGCTTCCGCCTCACGGCAGGCAGCGTGATCGCCGCTCAGAAAGACCAGCGGCAGCCCCAAGGCACCGCAGTGAAGTGCAAACTGCGCGATCTCACCGATGAGTTTGCCGTTGAGTGTATAGCTGTCAATGTGGCGACTGCTCTGTGTATGAGCCAGATTGCCGTCGGCAACACCAGCCATAGCATGCTGGCCCACGATCACTGCGACGTCATACGCGGCGAAGATTGGGTTGCGGACTCGATCAGGGGCCGAGGGGCGGCCGTGCAGCAGCTTGGCGACGGGATGCAAGGCCTCGAAGGTGATGCCGCCGGGGCCATGCCCATCCAAGACCAGAACATCGTCGACGTCCTCCTGCAGCAGCCCCTCAATGGCGGCATTGATCTCGGCGGTTAACAGGAGTTTGGCCTCCTCATAGTACTTGCCGCTGGCATAGGAATGCTGCTCGAAGGTCACAACCCCAGCCACACCCTCCAGATCGGTCATCATCAGAACCTTCATCTGCACGCTCCTCTCAAAACAAGCCACCTTCAGCCAACAACCATCAAGCTGCGTAAGCCGCAGTCACCTTTTGGAAGATCATCACGGCATCGGCGATCTCCTGCGCCGCCCAGGCCTCATGGATCTGCAGGTTAAAGTGCGTTTCCATAGCCACATGCGCATTGGGGCACAGGAATACGCGATCGGGAGCCCCGCGGTAATCCGGACTGGCCCACGGATAGCCACTCCGTCCGAAGACGCGGCGGTTGACGAACCAATCCATAGTGTGCGGCAGCGCTGCCCGATAATCCGCAGTGACGGGCAGGCCCTCAGCGCTCAGCGCCTGGCAGAAGGTCGCTTTGTCCACGCTGCTGCGCTCGGGGTGAAATCGCATCCGCAGAAACCAGTAGCTGGGCTCAGCCCCGTCCAGGGGCCGCGGCACGGAGACACAACCCTGATCCTCAAGCCCCTCCGTGAGCCGCGCCACGACCTCGCGCCGTCGTTGAACGAATGCCGGCAGCTTGCGTAACTGCACCCGACCGATGGCGGCAGCCAGGTCGTTCAAGTTGAGGTTCAGCGAAGCGAAGACATTCGTGGCGCCCTCGGGCAGAAAGAAGGGCTTGCCCCGGTCGGACGCCCGGCGGAGCTGATGATAACAGGTCTCCTCACGAGTCCAGACCAGCCCCCCCTGTCCCCCGGAACTGTGATGCTTGCCAAACATCGTCGAGAAGACGGCGATATCACCGAAAGTCCCTAGAGGCTGCCCATGCAGCCTTGCGCCGTGGCTTTGCGAGCAGTCCTCGATGACCGGGATCCCTCTGGATCGCGCGATCTCCATAATCCCGACCATGTCAGCGGGCTCCCCGCCAATGTGAGCGACGACGATGGCGATGGTCCGCGGAGAGAGCAGCGCTGCGATCTGGTCGGGCCCGCTATTGTAACAGCCGGGTGCCGTATCGGCCACCATAGGAATGAGGTTGAGCAGTGGAATTGGCATCATGCCGCCAGGGTCGGTCACGGCACTGACAATCACCTCGGTAAAAGGCTCCAACTCGAGCGCACGCAAGGCCACATAGACACCTGCCGTACCAGAACTGACTGCATCGGTGTACCCACCGCCCATAAAGGCGGAGAATGCCTCGCAGTAGGCCTGCTCCTCCTCACCATTGTAGCCGGGGGCTGCACCGCTGGCCATTGCCGTCTCGAACAGCGCTGCCACAACCTCCTTTTCCTCCACACCAACGTGTCCTCGAGCCGGGAAGGGCTCGGTCCTGACCGGAACACCCCCGTGTACCGCTAGCTCTTTCACGATGCCTCCCTATCTGACCCGCAGACCGGGTCCACAAACCTCGGCAAGCTCACTGCTGGACGAACGTCTCAACGGCGGGCGGACTGGAAGAGGACGCTTCCTGTGCTTGCCCGTGATCCTCCAAACGCATCACTGCCGGCACAGCCCTCAGCCCGATCCCCATACCCAGGCTGACCACGCCCCCTAGCAAGAACCAGAGCTGAACACCAAAGGCATCGGCCACCGGCCCCGCGATGGCCATCCCCAAAGGCGACGCCAGACCCACCAGACTGCCAATCACCGTGAAGACCCGTCCCTGGATCTCCGGCGCGACCACATCCTGGACAATGGCGAAGAAGGGCCCGTTGATGATGGGATTCATGAAGCCAGATAGCAGGATTCCGCCGAGGGCCAGGCCAAAGGCCGTTGAGGGCACCAAACCAACGATCGCGAACGCCACGCCAGCGCCTAGCAGACCCACCATCGACGTCAGAATCCGTCGCTTAAAACCACCCCAGATACTGAGGGTCAAACCACCCAAGATCAGACCGATGCCCCAGGCCGACTGCATCCATCCCAAGTGCAGCACCTCTCCACCAAAGTGCTCGGTCACCAAAATCGGCATCAGCGCGAAGGCCGGGTTGATCACGCCATTCAGCAGGGCGGCGACAACCAGCACTATGAACATACCCGTCCATCGCCAGAGGTAGGCAAACCCTTCGCGAACATCCCGGGCGAGGCTAACAGTCAAACCTGCACCCTCAGGCACCGGGGCGCGGGCGGGATCAGGGATGGCTACGAAGAAGAGAGGCACGATCGCGAGAATCGCCGTTCCCACATCAATGGCCATAATCGGTGCCAGGGACATCAAACTCATCGCCAGCGCGCCCAGCGGCGGGGTGATCACAGACATCGCGCCCTGGAGCGTCTGGTTCATCCCCGCAACCCGCGACAACTGAGCCTTGGGGACCATCAAGGAGGTCGAGGCTTGCATAGCCGCCCAGTGGAATGTCCCGCCCAGAGCCCGCGCGAAGACGATGGCATAGATGTGCCAGATCTGCAAAGCCTCCATCCAGGCCAAGGCGCCAAGCACGGCGGAGAAGAGCGCGACCAGACCGTCGGCAATGACCAACACCGAACGTCGCGACCAACGATCGACAAGAGCGCCAGCGATGGGGCCAAGCAAGACTTGCGGCAACGTAGCCACCAGAGAGCTTGTCGCAAGAACCGTCGCCGAACCTCCCGATGCCAGGGTCAACCACCAGACCAGAGCGAACCCGCCCATTTGACTGCCCAGCAAGGACAACGCTTGTCCGGTCCAGATGGTAAAGAAGGGCGCCTTCCAACTCTGCGCCTCGCTTGGCGGCCCGTTCTGGGGCGCCTTCGGGGCCTCCGCCTCTTTTCGATCTACGACTTCCCCTGCCTGCTTCAAGTTCCTCGATTCTCCTATAGCGCGTAGTGACGACTCTCCCCGCTAAAGCGGGGAGCTTCTCGGGACACGCTCGGCGTTACTTCCGCCCACGTTGCGTCCCGAAGGCCCCGTCCGGGCCAGATGCAGAATATTAACCGCAGCATTT
>PWVB01000521.1 GCA_003562365.1 Anaerolineae bacterium | reverse complement strand
GACGGAGTTGGCGAACCTCAGGTCGGCCTTAGCAGCCTGAGAGGAGGTGATTGAACCGACAACTCGGAGCAACACCGGCGACCTTGGGGATGGAGGATCAGCCCATACAGGGCAGCTTCATTGGTACCATTTCTATTTGAGGAGGAAATCCATGTTCAAGCGTTATCTGTGGGCCACGATCGTAGTCTTGGCCCTCGTCATCGTATCTTGTGGACCAGCGCCCGATCCGGCGGCGCCCGATGTCCCAGTGGCGGATCCGGACGCACCGGCAGTCGTAGAGGGCCAGTATAAGGAAGCACCGATGCTGGCCGAGTTGGTCGAGGCCGGCACGCTGCCACCGATCGAAGAGCGGCTGCCCTCAGTCCCCTTTGTGGTATCCAAAGGCGCGCTGATCAGCGAGCAGGATCTGCCCGACTGGTCGCCCGGCCAATATGGTGGCACGCTGCGCGTGGGTCATAGCGTGGCCAACTGGAACCCGGACATCTTCGTGATGATGAACGAGCCTACACTTCAAGGCCAGGGCATCGGTATGGAAGGGATCCAGGGCAACGTAGTCGAGAGCTTTGAGGTGGCGAACAACAACCAGGAATTCACCTTTACGATCCGGAGGGGTCTGCGGTGGTCAGATGGTGAACCTGTCACCACCGAAGACGTCCGCTTCACCTTCGAGGATATGTACGCGAACGAGTTACTCTATCCGAGCGGCCTTCCGAACGAGTTCCGCGTCGGCTTTTCGGTGACAGGCGAGAGAGGCACACTGCAGATCATCGACGACTACACTTTCAAGATCAGCTTCCCCGCACCATATGGTGGCTTTATCCGCAACATGTGGATCGAGGGTTGGAAGGGTTACACACTGCTGATCAACCCCTCGCATTGGCTCAAACAGTTCCACGCAGACTACACGCCGCTCGAAAACATGCAGGCCGAGATGGTCGAGATGAACCTGACCGACGAATGGTGGCAGTATTTCGCCAACAAGCGCTGCCAGAACTGGGATATGACCAATCCGCGCTGCGTGGACTTTCCGGGCCTCTATCCCTGGATCCCAAAGGCATCTGGCAGCCCTAGCCTTTTGACCTGGGAACGCAACCCGTACTACTTCAAAGTTGACACCGACGGTCAGCAACTTCCGTACATCGACAGAATCATCTCGCAGCAGGTTGACAACGTTGAGATGCTCAACCTCAAGGCGCTCACCGGCGAAATCGACTTCATGCGCGAGTCCACCGCCCTGGTGAAGATCCCGCTCTATATGGAGAGTGCCGAGCAGGCCGGTTTCCGCGTGGTGCTGACCGATATGCACGTCGATTCCTCCGGCTTGCGACTCAATCAAACGTTCGACGATGCCGACTGGCAAGAGGTTGTGCGGGATGTTCGCTTTCGCCGAGCTGTCAGCATGGCTATCAACCGCCAGGAGTTAATTGATACTGTCTACTTCGGCTATGCTTCATTCCCCTTGGAGTTGGTCGGTGAGGAGTACTCCAGATACGACGTGGCGGCGGCCAATCAACTGCTGGACGATATGGGCCTGACTGAGAAGAATGCCGACGGCATCCGTCTTTACCCGAGCGGTAGGCCCATTAACATACTGCTGCAGCATGCCGGGCACGCGCCGGATCTCATCCCGGTTGCGGACCTCGTGGCCCAGTATCTGAGACCCATCGGCCTCAACGTGACGGTTCGACAGATCGATTCCAGCCTGTGGGGTACGATGTGGGGTGCCAATGAGATCCAATCCACCGTGATGTGGAGCAATGACCGCGGCTGGGACAACGACGCAGTGACAGGCAGCGTGAACCGCGCCGGGGTTGCGTGGAGTCAGTATGTCAGCACCGAAGGCAGAGAGGGAGAGGAGCCGCCGGACTGGGTTATGCAGGCCTACGACATCGATTCCCGTCGCTGGCAGGTGGTCTCTGGCTCCGACGCGTATATGGACATCGTTGCCGAGGGCCGCAAATGGTGCCGCGACAACCTGCCTTACATCAACTTTGTCGAGAACGTGACCTATCCGATGATCGTCTCCGTCAGATTGGGCAACGTTCCACAGTCCGGCTTCGCGATCGCTGCAAACTTCAGCGGTGAGCAGCTGTTCTTCAAGGAATAGACTGGTAAGGGAAGCGCGTGACCCGCGTCTTTCCGCATCTAACAGGATGGCTTGGCGTTGCCTGGTCGGACGGCCAGGCAACGCCACAACGCCAAGGGCAGAGAATGGGGGAACAGACCCGTGCTACTATATCTGATCCGTCGCATACTGATGCTGGTTCCGATTCTGATACTGATGTCGATGGTCGCCTTTTTTCTCATCCAGTTGCCACCAGGCGACTTTGTCACCTTCCGCATCGAGCAGCTGAGGATGTCCGGTATCGAGGTCTCGGACAATGAGGCACAGCGGCTTATGGTACAGTTCGGTCTCGACAAGCCGCCAATGGCGCGTTACGTTTGGTGGGTTTCCGGCATCGTTTTGCGGGGCAACTGGGGCTGGTCGCTCCAGTGGAACAAGTCCGTCAACGAGATCCTTCAAGAACGCATCCCGATGACTGTCGTGATCTCTCTCCTGGCGCTACTCTTCTCGTGGGTCGTCGCGATACCAATAGGCATCTATTCGGCGACCCATCAGTACTCACCCATGGACTATGTGGCTACCTTCCTTGGATTTATCGGTGTTGCCACTCCGGGTTTTCTCTTGGCGTTGATTGCGGCCTGGCTGCTTTTTTCCCAACTGGGCTTCTCGGCCTTGGGACTTCACTCACCCGAATACATCAACGCTCCCTGGAGTACCGCGAAGTTCGTCGACTTGCTTAAGCACCTCTGGCTACCGCTATTCCTAGTTGGGATGGGCAACACTGCATCGACCATCCGGGTGGTACGCAACAATCTGCTTGACGAGCTCAACAAACAATACGTTATCACTGCTCGTTCCAAAGGACTCTCCGAGTGGAAACTCGTCTGGAAGTATCCAGTGCGCATGGCGATCAACCCACTGCTGAGCACGGTCAGTTGGGTGCTTCCCGGCCTGGTCTCCGGAACAGTCCTGATCGATATCGTACTCAGCCTACAGACCATTGGGCCGGTATTGCTTCGGGCCACTCTGGCTCAGGACATGTATCTCGCCGGTTCCGTTGTGCTGCTACTCAGCGCCTTGACCGTGATTGGCGCCTTGATCGGCGATGTACTGCTGGTACTGGTGGATCCTCGCATTCGCTTCGGGAGGTTAGGCAAGTGAGCGTATATAACGATGCCAGTGTGTCAGTCGACTCAGATGTCGCTGAGCAGATACCCGCCGCGGAGCAAGACAAGCCCTCTGTCGAGGAACGCTACTATTATGCCAGCCAGCGGCAACTGATCTGGTGGCGGTTCACCCGCCACAAGGCTGCCGTTGTCTCCTCTGTCCTCTTGATCATACTGTACCTCTGTGCTCTCTTCGCGGACTTCGTATCTCCCTACGCAATGCACACACGCTTTGAGGGTCAGCAAGGAGCCCCCCCCACAGTGATCCGTTTTATCAGGCCTGACGGCGGCTTTCAACCCCACGTCTTCGCAATGCAACGAGAGATGAACCCGGCAACATTCCGATGGACCTTTACGGAGGATACAAGCCAGGTCCATCCGATCAGGTTCTTTGTCAGGGGCGAGGAGTACAAGTTTCTCGGTCTCTTCAGAACGAGCATACGCCTGTTCGGCGTCGAAGACGCTCCGATCTTCCTATTCGGGACCGACCGATTGTCTCGAGACCTCTTCACGCGAACTCTAGCAGGCGCCCGCATCTCACTCTCGATTGGCCTGGTGGGCGTGCTCCTCAGTTTCGTGCTGGGCGTGGGCTTGGGCGGCGTTTCTGGTTACTTCGGCGGACTGATCGACGATGCGATCCAGCGCCTGATCGACTTCCTGCTGGCAATCCCCGGGCTGCCTTTGTGGATGACGCTCGCAGCGGCGTTGCCACGCGACTGGCCAACCCTCAGGATGTACTTCGCCATCACCGTCATACTCTCAGTTCTAGGGTGGTGCGGACTTGCCCGCGTGGTACGGGGCAAGATCCTCCAGTTGCGCGAAGAAGACTATACCCTGGCTGCACAAGGGGCCGGCGCAAGCGACTGGCGCATCATCACCCGACACTTGCTACCCGGGTTCACGAGCCATCTCATTGTCTCAATCACCTTCTCAATTCCAGCAATGATCTTAAGCGAGACAGCTCTTAGCTTCATCGGCCTGGGGATGCAGCCACCTGCTGTGAGTTGGGGCACCCTTCTGCAGGATGCGCAGAACCTCACAGCAGTGGCACACGAACCCTGGCTGCTAATACCAGCGATCTTTGTCATCACAACCGTGATACTTTTCAACTTTGTCGGCGACGGCTTACGCGATGCCGCTGATCCGTATGCTAGGTAAGGGAGGTAGATAGACGATGGCGGCGTCAGAGAACTCAGTTCTGGTCGAAGTCCAGGATCTTAAGACATACTTCTTTCTCCACGAAGGCACCGTGAAGGCCGTCGATGGAGTGAGCTTCAGCATCTATGAAGGCCGTTCGCTAGGTGTGATCGGTGAGAGTGGATGCGGCAAGTCAGTCACTGCGCAGTCGATGATGCGCATCGTGCCGTCCCCACCCGGCAGGGAGGTCGATGGCAAGATTGAGATGTACCTTTGGGAGAATGGGGGAGGCTTCGCAGAGGTCGTTGATGTACTACAGCTGAAGCCGAGCGGCGCGAAGATACGCTCGATTCGCGGCAAACAGATCGGTATGATTTTCCAGGAGCCGATGACCGCCTTGAGTCCGCTGCACACTGTCGGAAACCAGATCGCCGAGGCTGTCCTAATCCACGAGCAAGATGCCAGCAAGCATCAAGCTCGGGAGCGTGCCATAGATATGCTCGGTCGCGTTGGTATTCCGCAGCCGCACCGGCTGGTGGATGCATATCCCCACCAGCTCAGCGGTGGTATGCGCCAACGGGCGTTGATCGCTATGGCTCTAATCTGCGGACCTAGCTTGCTCATCGCCGATGAACCGACAACTGCTCTTGATGTGACCATCGAAGCCCAGATACTAGAACTGATCAAGGAGCTACAGACAAGCTTGGGCATGGCCCTTATGTACATCAGCCACGATCTGGCGGTAGTGGGCGAGATGTCCGACGAAATAATGGTGATGTACTTAGGCCACGTAATGGAGCACGCCAGCACCGACGACATTTTCGACAATCCACTCCACCCGTATACGCTGGCGCTTTGGCGATCAGTTCCCTCTATCGAGGGCAAACTGGAGCGACTGATTCCTATCAGTGGCAGCTTACCCAGCCCTTTCGCCTCCCAGCCCGGGTGCCGATTCTTCTCGCGTTGCGACAGAAGGATGCCCGGTGTCTGCGATGCCACGCCACCATCCCTGAAGGAAGTCGCTCCGGGGCACAAGGTGCGATGTTTACTGTACGAGTGATGATCGGAGAAAGGCCGGGCGTCTGCTGTCTTCGGGAGTGACCACCTGAATCAGTTGCTTGCACGCACTATGCGCAAACAGCTCCGGCGCAGGCATAGTCTGGATAGGTTGATGTCCGCCGTATGGAGAGACGAAAGAGCATGACCAATCAAACACAACTACCTTTGCTGGAAGTGCAGGAGCTTCGAAAGTGGTTCCAGATGTCCAAGGGCCTCCTCCAACGACAGGCCGTCTTCGTCAAGGCTGTAGATGACGTCAGCATCCACGTGCAGGCCGGTGAGACGTTGGGGATTGTTGGTGAAAGTGGCTCCGGAAAGACGACTCTCGGCCGTTGTATCTCCCGTCTTTATCAACCGACCAGCGGACAGATCACGATGCGGGTCAACGGCGAAGTCCTCGACGTGTCAGCCTTGTCGGGCAAGGAGTTATCAGCTTTCCGCAAGCGGGCCCAGATGATCTTCCAAGACCCCTACTCTTCGCTGAACCCGCGTATGACCGTTCTGGAAACCGTGGGGGAACCACTTCTGGTGAATCACCTCGCCAAGGGCAAAGAGTTGGAGGAGCGGGTCACAGAGATCGTCGTACAGGTGGGTCTAAGAGTGGAGCACCTGCGACGCTATCCACACAGCTTCAGTGGCGGCCAACGGCAGCGGATCGGTATCGCCCGAGCAATGGTCGTGAATCCCCAGCTGGTGGTGGCAGATGAACCAGTATCTGCTCTGGACGTCTCGATCCAAGCGCAGATCCTGAACCTATTACAGGACTTGCAGGAACGGTACGATCTCACCTATCTGTTCATCTCCCACGCGATGAACGTGGTCCGTTATGTGAGCGATCGCATAGCAGTTATGTACGCTGGAAAGCTAGTAGAGCTGGGGCCGACCCAAGAGCTGCTGAGCAACCCCAAGCATCCCTATTCTGAGGCCCTACTGGCATCTGTGCCCAAGCCTTCACAGCGCAAGCGCGGTATGCGGCTGGTCTCACCTGGAGAACCGCCCGACCTTACCAACCTGCCGACGGGATGCGTGTTTGTGCCGCGCTGCAAGTACGCAGTCGACCAATGCACAGAACAATTTCCTGAGCTACGTAAGATTGGCACAAATGCCTACGTAAGCTGTCACCTTGCCGAGTCGTTGGCCCTGCAGGGGATATGAGGCGTGATGACAGTGATGGAGCGCTTACTCATACTGACTGACGGCTCAGAGGATCTTCGCATCGCTGCTTTGAATTGTCCAAAACCCGTGCTCCGTGAACTCCTTTCACTGCAGCATATCGCGAACCGTCAACTTTTCGCCAAGACAGCTTCACAACACACGAGCACCGATCTATGAGCCAAGCACGTCAGGTTTCGAAGTATGTTCTGGCCTGGGGTCTTTGGGCCTTGACGAGTACACTGGGCGTGCTCGTCTGGTTCTGGCCTGTGCGTGATGCCATCAGCTCTATCGCTGCCGCTGCCACTATGGGAGCACGACAAGGCACGCCTGCCCAGCAGTTCCAGGTGCCGCTCACCCTCAATGCTGTAGACCGCTTCAGCGTTCTCGCCTTGGGTGCGCTGTCAGTGCTGATGGTGGTGGCTGTTGAGCACTACTATCGCACTGGCGTCGAGCAACGCCAACTGTTTCGGCGGTTTGTGCAGGTCACTGCGATCGAGTCCGGCGTCCTGTTTGTCGCCCTAGCGATCCAGGCAACCTACCAAGGAGTACTCGGCCTGTTCACCGCCTGGAGTGTGTGGCTTCCAACCGGAGTACTGGCAGTGACTGTGATATTGAGCTGGGTGTTGACGCGGATGCCCAAGGATCCCTCCTCGGTTTGAGCCTCGCTCTCGGCGCAGGAGCTTCACATCGGCACTCCTATTCGCCTCGGCGGGAAGCTGGAGAATGAAAAGGGGTTGTCTGAGAGGCAGAGGCTATCGATGAACGGTTCGAAACGCGTCTACACGCACGATACACTGGTCTACCCTCTATTCATTCTGGGCTTTCTATTGCTACTCACTCAGATCAAGTCGGCTGCAAACCTGTACGATGAAGGGTTGGTTCTCACAAACGCCGAGCGGATTCGCGCCGGTGAGTTACCGTATCGTGACTTCTGGACGATGTACGGGCCAGGGTATTTCTACTTGCTGGCTGGCCTTTTCTCGCTAGTGGAACCCACCGTACTCGTTGCACGCCTATTCGATACGACGCTCAGATTTCTGCTGACACTGGAAGTCTTCCTGTTAGCCCGCAACATGACATCTCGCTGGGTCGCGATGATCCCATATGCATTTGTCACGTTCTGGCTGGCCACCATCCGCTTCTACTCTTATCCGGCTTTTCCCGCGACGGGCACGCTCCTATTGGCTGCCTTAGCCCTCCACCGTTACCTATGCGTTGGACGCAGTCGTTGGCTCTTCGTTGGAGGTATGGCTTTGGGCCTAACTGCGCTTCTGCGGCTGGACTTCGGAGGCTATGGCGCTTTCGGTTTCGGTCTTGCAGTCGCCTTGTCTGAGCTACATCACTCCGGTACCAAAGGAGAGGCCGGGCCAATCCGTCTGGCCAGGGTGGTAAAAGCCGTAGCACTCTTGGCTGCTGGTTCGTTGTTCGTGGCGCTTCCCCTGTATTCCTACCTGCTGATTGCCTCGGATCCTGCCACCGTTTTTGAGTATCTCATCGTCTTCCCGGCGACCGTGTTCCCGTCCGTTCGCAGTCTACCAGTGCCGCCGCTCATTCCAGACTTCGGGCAGATGACGGGACTAGAGTGGAACGACTGGCTGCGACTCTATCTTCCGCTGGCAACCTATGCAGTGGCGATAGTAGTATCTATATACTGGCGCTCTGCGGGTCTCTGGCGTCAGTCCGACCGTCGCCTCTATTTGGGGGTCCTCTTTGTTGCTTTAACCGGAACTGGATTAGGACTGATCCTCAAGGCCACCTCACGATATCACGAATTGCACGCGTTGCCCACTACGATCTGTGCTGTGATACTGGCAACCACCCTCGCGTACCGGATCCCAGCAGGCCTCTGGCGGAGCGCCCCGTTCAGAATAGGCTCTGCCGGTCTGGCGTTTCTCTTCTTGACCGGCCCCTATGTAGCGCATTTCGGTATGCTTACAGCGTCTGGACCTACTTCACCGACGGCTTGTTACAGCCAACTGGTGCGTGCCGGCTGCGTAGCGATTAGCCAAGATCAGGAGCAGGTCACCGAGTACTTACGGGCCCAGGTGCCCCCAGACGAGTACGTCTTCATCGGCAATTCGCGGCACGATATGATCTTCATCAATGACCTGTTACTCCACTTCCTGGCTGATCGGCGCAGCCCAACCAAGTACACTGAACTCCATCCGGGACTAGCAACAACCATATCAGTGCAGCAGGCCATCGCGAGAGACCTGATAGAAAGGGAAGTAAAGTGGGTCGTAACTATGCAGAGCTGGGAGTCGCGCGAGCCGAACGCCAGCTCGATCAGCAGCAACGTGACCTACCTGGACGATTACATTCGGGACCACTACTGGCCAGAGATGGCCTTTGGCAGATATCAGATATGGCGCGTGCAGCCCCGATCGGATACGTTTCGATCACTTCGTCAACTTCGACCGGTGCATCAGATTCTCTAGCAGCACTAATCCCTAAAGGCCGGGAGGATTATGTCAGTTTACCAGAATAGGCCAGAAGCTGAATCCAAGACAACTGTGGTTAAGGTTCGGTTTGAGCATCGACGGGAGGCCCTTGGTGTAGGCACGGCGCAGCCCAGAGTGTCCTGGTGGGTCAACACTCGCACGCCAGAGTGGAAACAGGCAGCCTATGAGATGGAGGCCATCGGGCCATCAGGTACACCGTATGGTCAGACAGGCCTGGTCAGATCGCCGGAGTCGGTACTGATCGACTGGCCATTCACGCCCCTACCATCTCGCCAGCGTGTGGATGTACGGGTACGTGTTTGGGGGAAGGATGGGAAGGTCTCCACGTGGAGTAAGTCGGTGCCTGTAGAGGCGGGGCTGCTTGAGCCAGGCGACTGGTCAGGACGATTCGTCAGGCCGGACTGGGAGGAAGATGGTGCCAGTCCTCAGCCGGGTCCTCTCCTGCGCAAAGAGTTCGCACTGCGTGCAGACGTGCGCAAGGCGCGTATCTACGTGACCGCAGCCGGCGTCTATGAGCTTAGCCTAAATGGCAGTGCTGTGAGTGACCACGTCATGGCCCCAGGCTGGACAAGCTACCGCCATCGGCTGTGCTACCAGACCTTTGACGTGACCGACTTGTTGCGCAAGGGATCTAACGCCATCGGCGCGATGCTGGGAGATGGATGGTTCCGGGGACGACTGGGGTTTGGGGGCGGGCGGCCCGCCATCTATGGGGACCGGATCGCGCTCCTCGCGCAACTGGAGGTGGAGTACCAGGACGGCAGCACTGAGAATATCGTCACAGATGAAACCTGGCGCGCTCAGCGCGGACCGATCCTATCAAGCGACATCTATGACGGCGAGGCTTACGACGCTCGTCTAGAACCAGACGGCTGGTCCAAACCGGCCTTTGACGATAGTGAGTGGGTTGGGGTTCGGGTGATCGACTGGGACTTCGGAACGCTCATTGCACCGCTGGGTCCGCCAGTCCGTCGTACTGAGTTACTGGCACCGCAGGAGATCTTCACGACACCCTCAGGGCGAACGCTTGTCGATTTCGGCCAGAACCTGGTTGGACGACTGCGGTTGACGGTGACCGGACCAGCGGGACAGAAGGTCACCTTGCGGCACGCCGAGGTCCTTGAGAATGGCGAGTTAGGTACCCGTCCACTGCGTCACGCTCAAGCTACAGACCACTACATCTTACGCGGCAGTGCTGGCGGCGCTCCTGAGATTTGGGAGCCACGGTTCACCTTTCACGGATTCCGCTATGCTGAGGTCGACGGGTGGCCAGGCAAGCTCACGAGAGAGAACATCCGGGCCGTTGTCTGCCACTCGGACATGGAACGCACTGGCTGGTTCGAGTCTTCGAATCCCCTAGTTAACCGGCTGCATGAGAACGTGGTCTGGAGTATGCGCGGCAATTTCCTGAGTATCCCGACGGACTGCCCCCAGCGCGACGAGCGCCTGGGCTGGACCGGGGACATTCAGGTCTTCACACCGACGGCGTCGTTCCTGTATGATTCTGCAGGGTTCCTTGCTTCCTGGCTGGCAGACCTGGCTGCTGATCAATCAGAGTCCGGGGTGATGCCTTTCGTGGTACCGAATGTTATGTCTGGGCAGATCCCGCCCGCTGCCGCCTGGGGAGACGCCGCAGTCTTCATCCCTTGGATGCTCTATCAGCGGTTTGGAGACAGGAAGATCTTGGTAGACCAGTTCCCCAGTATGTGTGCTTGGGTGGATCTAATCGATCAGATAGCCGGCGAGAATCGACTCTGGGATCGCGGTTTTCAGTTCGGCGATTGGCTCGACCCGGCAGCGCCTCCAGAGAATCCCGGCGCGGCACGCACCCCGGGTTTCATCGTCGCCTCCGCCTATTTCGCCCGTTCGGCCGAGATCCTGGGGGAGGTGGCAGAAGTGCTCGAAGACAAAGAGTTAGCAGCACACTACCAAACCTTAGCCAGTGATGTGCGTGAAGCCTTCAACTGGGAATATGTGACTCCATCAGGGCGGCTTCTCAGCGACGCAGCGACTGCCTACGCACTGGCCTTGCAGTTCGCGCTCCTGCCCAAGACGTTGCAACGACAACACGCTGGGGAGCGACTGGTGGCACTGCTACGCGCCAATGGCTATCGCATCAACACCGGTTTCGTCGGGACGCCGTTGATATGTGATGCGTTGTGTAGCCAGGGACACTACACCGCAGCATATCGCCTGTTGACGCAGCGGGAGTGCCCATCATGGCTATATCCAGTGACAATGGGCGCCACCACCATCTGGGAACGATGGGATAGCATGCTACCAGATGGATCGATCAACCCAGGTGAGATGACTTCCTTCAACCACTATGCATTGGGCGCCGTGGCGGACTGGCTACATCGCACAGTGGCAGGGCTAGCCCCCGGCAAACCCGGCTACCGGGATCTTCGCATTCAGCCACACCCCGGTGCTGGACTGACACACGCCAAGGCAACTCACTACACGCCTTACGGCCCTGCATCCTGTGCCTGGCAAATTGCCGGCGAGACAATAACCGTTGAAGTCGAGGTCCCCCCCAACACAAGAGCTCACGTATGTTTGCCTGGTAAGGAGCAAGAAGAACCCCTTGAGGTGGGATCAGGCACGCACCTCTGGTCCTATCCATATCAAGCTCCCGGCACCGTATGTGAGCCGCTGACTCTGGACAGCACGATTGGTGAGTTGATCGAACACGAGGAAGCTTTTGCGATGGTGATGAGAGTACTGCCGAAACGGATAACGGAGCTGACAGATAATCTTCTGGCACACGAACACGTAACGCTACGAGATTCCCTGAAGTTCTTGCCACAAAGTGAGGAACTGCTTGCCACCGTTGCAGAAGCTCTGGCGAAGCTGAACCGTTGAGGCAGCTTCACCGGACTAGCCTGCAGGCCTTGTCCGCCGAAAGCCCCTCACTCCGGCGAGGGATGAAAACGAACACGCTGCACCTAGTATTTGCTGGTGGTGTAGGGAGCACCACAGAATCAGCACTTCGGATGATCTGCGCTATGCGCTACACGCGGTCTATTCCGTCCGATATTACTTCGTTCGGAAGCTTGAGCGGCAGAGGTCAGTCCTCGTCGATGCTGTCGGTCCAAGGTTGCGCCAGACAATCAAGCTCGCAGCCGATGTCCGAGTTCGCACAGTACTAAAGTTGATGGTTCAATCAAACGGTAACTAGAAGGTGGTTGCGTCTGTGACCCCAAGGACTGCATGATCTGCTCAGATTCGCTTGGCTGCGGACCGGCACTTGTCTATGCGCGATAGCAGGACACGTAAGCTCCCGGGCGGTTGCAGGCTGCATTCAGAAGCTATAGAAGGCTAGCTAACAAGGGTTGTCAGCTCAAACTCTGTCTTGATCGAAAGCTGCGCCGGTTACTCAGCCCGTTACGGGGAGCGGCGCGATAGGTATGCCGTGCGGGTTCTGAAATGCGCAAGCGTGTCTTTGGGGGCTGCTGCATGTATCACCCGGTACACACAGAGCCGGCATCTGGGAGAACTGAAACGGCAAACAGAGACGGCTTGGCTGAAAGCCATCTGCGCGCAATTGCGCCAAGAACCCATCGAAGACCTACAACGAGCATTGGAGAGTGTCTTCGCAGTACGGGACGGGTATCGGCGTTTCAACAGCAGACGCGTGATCCAGTCTTTCATCTATCCAGGAGAGATTGAGGTGGAGGGTAATCGTATCTACCTCCACAGCAGTGGTCGGGTGCCTTTCCACAGGTGCCGCGAGGTTGCCAGAGAGATTAAGTGAGCTGCCATAAAACAGCAAACAAGCGGGTGATATGGGCCATCTCCTGCGGCGTTCTGATTTGTCG
>PWVB01000152.1 GCA_003562365.1 Anaerolineae bacterium | reverse complement strand
AGGAAAACATATTTACCTTTGGCCTTACCTCCCGGGAGATTCTGGATTTTTATCATTACGGGGGTTACTGTCCAAGGGATCTGTGTGAAAAGGATCCCGGGACAAAAAAACTGGTGGAGCAGCTGATCAACGGCTTCTTCCCCGGGAGCCGGGAAGACTTTTACCCCATCTATGAAAACCTGATGGACAATGACGAATACTTTGTCCTCAAGGATTTTGCTGCCTATGCCCATGCCCAGGAGCGGGTGGACCGGGCCTACGGGGACTGGGACCGGTGGCAGGAGATGAGCATAAACAATCTGGCCAGGGCGGGCCGTTTCTCCAGTGACCGCACCGTGTCCCGATATGCAGCAGGGATCTGGGATATCAATCCCCATCCCAACGGGGATTGATCAGGGTCACTGCGATTCTTTCCTACCCAATTTCCATGAAGGAGGTTACTCATGGACCAGGGATGGCTGACCCACAATTCCCACCTCTCCTTTTATCGCTCACCCTTCGGAGCGGTGCCCTGCGGGGAAACCATCAGGATAAGGCTGGCGGTTTCCCGCAGCCGGCTGCCGGAGAGGGTATTCTTCTGCCTGGAACGGGAAGGGGCGAAAAGGGAAGACCTGGAGATGCTGCCCCGGGAAGACAGGGACGGGAAGGGTATTTACCAGATTTCATTTACAGCACCTTCTTCCCCCGGCCTGCTGTGGTATCACTTCAGGGCGGAAAAAGAGGGGGAGGTACGGTTTTGCGGCAGTTCCCTGCCGGGGATGGGCGGCCCTTCCCGCACGGCAGGGGAAACCCCCTCTCCCTATCAGATCACCGTGCATAAGGAAAGGGCTTCTACCCCCCATTGGTTTAAAGATGCCATCATCTATCAGATTTTCCCTGACCGTTTTTTTAACGGCCTGAGGAGGGGGAGGGTTCAAAACCCCAAAAAAAATTCCCTCATCCATTCTCACTGGGACAATTCCCCCTTCTATATCCGGGATCCTGAAAAGGGGGACGTGGTGCGATGGGACTTTTTTGGCGGCAACCTTCTGGGTGTGTTAAAGAAGCTTCCCTACTTGAAAAGGCTGGGGGTTAGTGTCCTCTATTTTAATCCCATCTTTCTGTCTCCCAGCAATCACAGGTATGATACCGCCGACTACCACAGGGTTGATCCCATGCTGGGCACCAACAAGTTCTTTGCATACCTGTGCCGCCGGGCCCGGGAGATGGGCATCTCCGTGATCCTTGACGGGGTTTTCAGCCATACGGGCAGCGACAGCATCTATTTTAACAAAGAAGGAAATTATCCCGGTCCCGGTGCATATGAATCTCCCCATTCTCCATACTATAAGTGGTATCGATTTACGGAGTACCCACGGGAGTATGAAACCTGGTGGGGCATTAAAACCATGCCCAACGTGAACGAAATGGAGCCATCCTACCGGGAGTTCATCATCCATGGGGAAAACAGCGTCGTCAAACACAGGCTGAAACTGGGGGCTGCCGGATGGCGCCTGGATGTGGCGGATGAACTTCCCACCCCCTTTATTCGCCGGCTCCGCAGGGGAATGAAAGAGATGAACCATGATTATGTCCTGGTGGGGGAGGTGTGGGAAGACGCATCCAACAAGATCAGTTATGGAGAAAGGCGGTCCTATTTATTGGGTGAAGAACTGGATTCCGTCATGAACTATCCCTTTCGCAGCCTTCTTATCGATTTCTTGCTGGGCGGAAAGGATGCCGGGGACGTGGAGCGGGCCCTGTTGAGCCAGAAAGAAAACTATCCCAAAGAAAACTACTATTCGGTTATGAACCTGCTGGGAAGTCATGACCAGCCCCGGATCCTATCGGTTCTTGCCGGTTCCCTGCCCCCTGAGATGCCTGAAGGGGACAAAAAGGAGATAGCCCGATACCGCCTGATGCTGGCGGTGTTCTGGCAGATGACATTTCCCGGTGCCCCCTCCATTTATTATGGTGATGAAAGCGGCCTGGAGGGGGGAGAAGATCCCCAGAACCGCCGGGGTTATCCATGGGGAAGGGAAGATATGGAGCTTCTCCAGGGATTTCGGGAGATGGCGGCCCTGCGGCGCCATTATGATGTCCTCAGGACGGGAGAATGGCTCCCCCTGTATGCCCGGGGCGATGTGTTCTGCTTCCTCAGAAAGATCGAAGGAGGGGCCGATATCTTTGGCCAAAAGAAAAAAGACAATGCCGCATTGATTCTCATTAATCGAAACCCCTTTGAAACCAGGAACGTGGAAGTGGATGCCGGTCCCTGGCTTGGAACCGGAGGGGGGGATGTGCTGGATGATTACAGGGAACTGGATCTGGAGGAAGGGTGCCTTAAGGTGGCCCTGAGGCCCCTGGAGGGCAAGCTGATCTTGAAGGATCGCTGGGGTGCTCATCATGGCTGGCAGAGGGAGTGCGGCATTCTGCTGCATCCCACCTCCCTGCCGGGCCCCTATGGTATAGGCAGCCTGGGGAAAGAGGCTTTTGCCTTCGTGGGCTTTCTCCAAGAAAGCGGGCAGAGCCTGTGGCAGGTTCTGCCTTTAAACCCCCCCGGTTATGGAGAGTCCCCCTACCAGTGCTACAGCGCTTTTGCCGGCAATCCTATGCTGGTGGACCTGGAGGACCTGGTTTGCCGGGGGTTGTTGAAAGCAGAGGACCTGGCGGGAGGCCCATCCTTCCCTGCGGATTCTGTTTGCTACAGCAGAGTGGCTGAATACAAAGGAAAGCTTTTAAGCAAAGCCCACGTCAACTTCCTCAAAAGGGGGCAGGGCCAGGATTATCAAGGGTTCCTGGATGAGAACAAAGGGTGGCTGGAGGACTATGCCCTTTTTATGGCCCTGAAGGATCATTTCGGAGGGCGTCCCTGGTTTCAGTGGGACAGGGATGCAGCTTTTCGGGATGATTCAGCCCTGAAAAAATACAAGGAAAGATTGGGAGAACCAATAGAATTCCAGAAATTCCTTCAATATTTGTTTTTCCGCCAATGGCAAAAACTGAAGGAGTATGCCAATAAAAAGAGGATCCGAATCATCGGTGACCTTCCCATCTTTGTGGCTCACGACAGCAGCGATGTTTGGACACACCCCCATCTCTTTCAGCTGGATGACCGGGGATACCCCCTAAACGTGGCAGGGGTGCCCCCCGACTACTTCAGTGAGACAGGGCAGCTCTGGGGAAACCCCCATTACCGGTGGAAGGAAATGGCCAGGGATGACTACAAGTGGTGGAGAGAGCGGTTCCAAACCCTGGCGGGGTTGGTGGATGTCATCCGGATCGATCACTTCCGGGGGTTTGAAGCGTATTGGGAAGTTCCCGGTGGGGAGGATACGGCTATAAAGGGCCGCTGGGTAAAAGGCCCCGGGGAACGGTTTTTCAGGGTCATCGAAAAATACCTGGGCCGCATTCCCGTAATTGCCGAAGACCTGGGGGTGATTACACCGGCAGT
>PWVB01000555.1 GCA_003562365.1 Anaerolineae bacterium | reverse complement strand
CTGCCCACAATGCCGCTGGCCATCGCCGCCAACGTGTTCAAGTGCCGCGCCAGATTCCCCTGAGGTTCTGTCGGATAGAGTTGTTTTAATGCGCGTTTCATGGCAAGATATCTTCGAAGGTTGGCTCATGGTAGGCTCCTTTGCTGAGTAGAATTAGCTTGAGCCTACCATGAGCCAACCGTCTTTAAAAGTGTCCCGTAGTGAACCGTTACACCAACCTCCGAGCCCTGTCAAGCGTGTTCGCAAAGGTCGTCACTGTCTGCTACAGTTCCAGTTAGCAGTTGCTTCCCAATCAGATGTACCGAAGCCAATCCATTGTGAACTCAGGATAGGAGCCTCCTGAGATTGCAGACCGCTTCGGATGTCCGGACCATCTGACAGGACCGAATCTCCCGTTGCGGGTTCTCTATGCCTCGCGCTGGGGACCGCGCTTATTCCAGGTCTTCCAGTTACCCCACATATCGAAGTAGTAGGGCAACGAAAGATAGATCTCGTCGGAGACCTCCTGAATGGCGTTCAGTGTCACCTCCGATAGCGCGCAGTCAACAGCCCCGGCGTCTTCGGCGATCTCATCGGGCATCCGCGCACCGACCAGAGCCGAAGTCACGCCAGGCTGGGCGAGCAACCAACACAGCGTCAACTGCGCCAGCGTGATCCCCAGCTCTTGGGCGATAGGCCTCAACCGCTCCACAGCATAGAGGCATTTCCCATAGTTCTCCGACTGCCACAGGATGCTACGCGGTCGCTGATCGTCAGGGGGCAGAACGGTGTCCAATCGCAGCGTGCCGGTTAGCAGGCCCTGCGCCAGACTGCTATAGGCCACGACGCTAACGTGGTAGGCCTGGCTGTAGGAAAGCACATCGTCCTCGATGAAGCGCCAGATTAGATTATAGGGCGGCTGCACTGCATCTATCGTACCGTAGTTAGACGCTATGGCCATCATACCCACAGTGAAGTTAGAAACGCCAACGGCACGAATACGACCCTCGGCGCGTAACGCTTCTAGAACCTGCATCGTGTCGGCGAGGGGTTTGGCGCGGTTGGGCCAATGGACAAAGAGAATGTCCACATAGTCGGTCTGCATCCGCTCCAGTGACACTGTCAGCGAGGCGCGGATCTGGTCCGCAGCTGCCGTAACCTTAGTCGAAATGATTACGTCCTGCCGCCGTCCGGCCAATCCTCTACCCAGAACAGTCTCAGAGTGTCCGTTATTATACGCCGGTGCGGTGTCGAAGAGATTGATGCCGATCTCCAGGGCGCGGTGGATCGTGCTAATAGAGTCCGCATCATCGCACTTGCCCCAATAGCCTGCGCCCATAGGCCAACAGCCCAGGGCCACGGACGTGACCTCGAGTTCAGTAGTGCCTAGCCTGCGCGTCTCCATCTGTCCTCCTCAGGTGAGCCTCGTGAGCCAATGATCGCAGGTCGCTTTGGGCCAGTCCACCTCATGACGCCTTCGCCACTGGCCTCTCCGGAACCCATCGCCAGTATAGGGGAAGGTCCGACAATCGTCAACGGACTGGACGGCTGCTCGCGCCACACGCAAGAGCTCGCAGTTTAGACGCTTCAGACACCAAGCGGTAGGACTACACTGTCCCCCTATCAACTAGGCGTTCCTTTCCCGCCCTTGAATAGCCAAAGAGCATCTTGCAGGATTCTGACTTGCAGCTATGATCGCAGTGTAGCAATGCCGCGAGATGCGATCCTTTCGGAGCAAGGAGATCCCGATGCAAACTACCGAGGTTACCGCAGCCCAGATGCTGGCGGAGATGACCGAGAGCTACCAGCGCAAGGTGCCCGCCGGCGCAGCCCTGATCGTACAAATTGAGATCGCTCCCGGTCCCCAGAAATGGCACGTGGTGGTCGGCACCGGGGACAGCGTTGCCCTAGCGCCGGGCGACCATCCCGGGGCCCGGGTCACGCTGACGCTAACCGAAGAGATACTGCGCCAGATCTACGCTGGCCAGATGACGGCCCTCACTGCGGCCGGGCGCAGACAGCTTTCGGATCCCGCGCCGTTAGACTTCCGCCTCGGTCCGGGACAGACGCTAACGTCGGATCTCTACGCCGAGATCATGAACTTCATCCAGCGCTTTTTCAACCGCTTCCAGCCTGAGCGGATCCAGCTAGGTATGGCACACGCACGGACTTTACACGGAGCACACGCGGTCCCGCTCTTCTACCATCCTGGGTGTCGCAGCGCTTGGTACTACCTACAAGCCGGAGAGCACCTCAACACGACCGGTGAAACCAATCCCTTCCCGCAGGGCTTGATCCTTGTTTCAGGCCAGGGCCGAGCCAAGATCGGCGAGAACACGCTGGAGGTCCGCAGCGGAGAAGCTTATTACATTCCGCCAGACGCGGACCACGTGGTCTGGGCTGACGATGAGGCGATAGAGCTGATCTGGTTGGCGTGGGGACCGGATGCCTGAGCGAGGGTACAGTCCAGACTCTGAAGCACAAGGCATCCGGCGGAACCGGTGGTTCAGTGCTGAGTACAAGTTTGAGATCCTGGCACAAGCCGATGCGTGTACGCGTCGGGGTGCCATTTAGGAAAGTCTGGAGGCAGAAGGATTCCATTCATTCTAACTGAGTCGCTGGTGGCGCGCTCAAGCGGAGGGGAAACTGACCAACACGCAGGAGCGGAAGTGCGGGCCGAAGTCAGAGGAGGAAGAAGGGCTGACGGCTAAGTACGCCGCACTGAACAGGAGAATGCCGGGCTGCGGGCACAGCTGTCCCAGGCGGAGATGATTGTCGAGGTCTGAAAGACTCTCACAGTTGCTTGGGCTAGAGACTCTGCCGCCGAAGAACGAAGAGGACAGATGATAGCGGGCCAGAGAGCCGACGCAGCAGATTCATGTGGCCAAAGCCTATCGAGTTTAGTGGGGCTGATGCGCAGTTCTCGGATCTAGGTGTGATGACACCTTAGCTGAGTGGTGTCTCAGTTCGCGCTATGGACAATCGCCGAGCAACACCTTGTTCTCACCTTGGGCATCTGCGGGCTCTCGTCTTGTTCCGGGACACTGACCCAATCCACGCAGAACGATTTGCATTAAAGACAGGGAAAGAATCTGATGATAAAAGAAAGTGGGCGAGCCGAGACTCGAACTCGGGACCTCACGGATGTGAACCGTGCGCTCTAGCCAACTGAGCTACTCACCCCTAACCGCAATTCTACCAGACATTGCGGATTGTGCAAGCCAGATTCCCGGCCTTCCCGCGCTCCAACTTCTCAATGCGCTTTGAGCCACTGCCAAAGCGTCAGTGAGCCGAGCTACTTCCCCTAACAGTCACTCGTGTTTACACCGCAACTTCGCAATATCTCGCTGCAAGGCCTCAATTCCATCTGCCATAGCTCGCATTATAGCACATCCTAGCGTAAGCTTTGTGCAACCCTGGGCCAAAGTGCTATAACTGGCCGAAATGTGAAGTTTCTGCGAAAGG
>PWVB01000389.1 GCA_003562365.1 Anaerolineae bacterium | reverse complement strand
TTTGCTTACAGGCAGCAATGAAGGACGATTCTGGTTTTTCGCGCTGCTTGCTACGCACCTCTCCTGACCCAGACTGACGACCGTCCGGGTGAATCCCAGGAGGTGCGTCGATGCCGACCTGTAGCGCGCCAGCATCTTTTGAATGCCTGCCGTCTACCGCTGAGGCGATGGACCCTGACGTTGCCGCCCAACGGTCGATCTTCAAGGCCTTGGTCGTTACTGTAAGCCATTTCTTTGGTGGCTTTCGGCAGATGTTCCGGTCCCTCACCGACCGCCGCGACGCAGCGCGCCTGACATATCCGCTATGGACCCTGATGACCACGGGCGTCTTGATGTTCCTGCTCCGGCTGGCGTCGCGGCGCCAGATCACTAATCTGCTCGGCGGGAATGGACTCTCCACCGCCAAGTATCAAGCGTGGCTTGATGGGCCCGAATGTCTCCGCGGAGACACCCGCAACTACGGGTTTGCCTGCAGTGAGGTCGCCGAAGTCCAAGACGTGGTCTCCACCATAATCGCCACCTTAATTCGGCGCAAGCGCCTTTACCCGGAGCGGCTCCTCGACCGCTACCATCTGGTCGCCGTCGATGGCACCGGCTTTCTCATCTACGCGGAGCGCTATTGTCCGCAGTGCCTGACCCGAACTCACCACGGTCACACGATCTATTACCATCCCGTACCGGAAGCTAAGTTAGTCACCCCCTCGAGCTGGGCCTTCTCCCTGATGACTGAGTTCATCGAGAACCCCGGCGAGCAGCCTACCAAACAAGATTGTGAACTCAAGGCCGTTTATCGCCTGATGCGCCGTTTGAAGGCGCGCTTTCCCCGGCTGCGCATTTGCTTGACCTTGGACGGCCTGTATGCGAGCGGGCCGACTTTCTCCCTCTGTGAACGCTACCAGTGGCGGTACGTGATCGTTCCCCAAGACGCCGACATCCCTTACATTGATTCGGAGTTTGCCGTGCTCGGCGCGCTGGAACCTAGCCAGCACGTGTGGTTTGAGACAGGCGTGCAATTTGAGATCAAGCAGAACTTGCGCTGGGGGAATGACATCGCCTACGTCGACTCTGATCACACGGAACACACCGTGACCGTTCGCTCCTAAATCGTCCATCAACGACTCACTGCTTCTTCATTGCTCCTTCGGCTTGATAGCGCTTGACCCACTCAAGGACGGTATCCGGCTGGCGAGGCTTCAGCAGGCCATGGAGCGTTACCTGGTGTCCTGACTACCCAACGGCGTTCTTCGGGAGCGCGCTCGCACGCTCCCGGGCGTGATGGTCAACGCAGATCTGAACCTCTCCTGTTCCTCAGGTGCGAACTGGGACGAGTCCACTTCAGGAAGGAATCCGAGCTTTGATATTCCCCCGGTAGCTGTTTGGTTACTGAGATGGGGCCGACTTGGCTTCCGAACCCGTTCTCCTCGACGAGAGGCCTGAGAATTGAGCCACGGACGTGGTACCAGGCGTCCTTGGCCTGCCGATATGATATTACGGGTTCACCAACCGCAGACATTTTTACAGTTCTCCTGGCAAGTCAGAGCGCGTGGCAGCGGCAAGAGTTCCATCAGATCGACTGGTGGTCCTTGTCGCGCCGGGTGCATGGCGTGTGCGGAACGCTGAACACGCTAACGCTGGGAAGTGGTACTGCGGTGCGTGGAGTGTGACACGCAGGTGCATCGCGACTGGAATGCACCACACAGCATCAAGCCATCGGGCTTGACTGAGTTAAGCTTGGTCGGCGTGGGGAGGCACGTGGAGACCGGGAACGCTTATGGAGAAACGGTTAGATTTTCTCCGGCGGGTACGTGTCAGTGATCCGAGAATCGCCATCGCCCCTGCTTTGGTGGGGAGATTGTCAAGGGGAGGGTCGGTTGTCTTGGCCGTCTTTGCTGATGAGCTCCACGCGTCTGGGGCTGCGAGCATGGGCCCGGAGTCGACATTTGCCTTGTGGCCCAATATGCTGATTGAGGTAGTGTTGTACGTCGCGCGGATTGTCAAAAAGATGGAAACGCCGACCATCTTGACCGTCTGGCGTGACACGATAGGTTTCGCCATTGCGAGTGTATTCGCAGAGCAGGCGATAAGTCCAGCCGCGTTCCTTGCCCCCGGAGTCGATATTCACTGCAGGCTGTATGTCTCGATCGAGGCACGTGGCCTCCACTTCCAGCCAGCGTTCGCTCCTGATCAGGTGTCGTAAATAGGCGACACATCCCAGGCCCATCGGAAGGACGAACACTAGAATGAGTACGGTCAGAAAAGTATGCGCTGGAGTAAAGCGTCTCAGAAAATCTGTTACATCCTGCGCGTCGTCTGCCAGAGGGAAAACAAGGAAACCCAGAACGGCGATAAGCAACAGTACGGCTACGATCAACAAGACTGCGGTACCGTAGGCTCTTCTGGGCGATACCTCCGTTTCAGGGGCGATTTTCTGGATGCGCCATCCCCTAGATACGGTTGAATCATCTGTAGCTTTCTTCTGCGTATTCAGCGGATTCCAGACCATCGGCAGAGGCCCCTTAGTCTAGAGTGGATCATAGAGAAGAACGGGGTCGCCCGCTGCATCAAACATCTCTAGCTGGTCAACTCTGATCCGGTAGTGGGTCACGTCCATCAGTGTCTCAAGATAGGATTGCTCCTGCTCCATAATGCCTGCAGGTTCTTCGCAGTACATCTCGGTGACCAAGATCTCCACGATCCTCATCTCACTTCCGTCGCGTTCGTAGATAGCTTGGTAGCTGTTGCAGCTGGCCGATCCCTCGATCATCCAAGGCCCTGGCTGCGGCAAAAACTCTGCCGTGATAGTAGTCCCTGAGACTAGGGGGGCTTCGCGAAACCTGACCAGCGTCCAGCTGGTCCCCGCAGGATCCATCATCTGCCAGCAGGCCGGTAACATCAGCCCAAGTGCTAGGGCCAGCAACAGCAGCAACTCATATGGTGTTCTGTGTTTCATACTTGCTTTCTCCTGAGAAAACTCCCAGCTGTCCTAGGTAACCATATCGTAACTGTTCATGCAGATTCTATACGTAGCTTACCGCCAATGCGTTGTCATGCAAGCCCACCAGCACGGCTATAGGTGCTGTCTGCAGTGATACGGAGTACCATTACCATGCATAGTCGTTCCGGATAGCACAGCAATTCTGATGCGCCTCGGAATCGCCACATACTGTCTACGTCGACTGATGCCAGGCAGTCGGGCAAGTGCGTCATCTGTCTACGAGATCTGCCATCGCGCTTATGTTTGTTACTCTGCCATCCTGTTGTTATCGGCCACTTTGTTCTTCTGGTTCGCTCATTTCTAGAGCAGTTTAGGGGATTCTGGCGCCATTATTGTTGGTAGATTCTGCATGTGGTGGTAATACTCGCACATATTTCGTGCATAGCAGACACTTTTTCTGATAACATTGGCGATAGAACCACACTAAACCGTGGTCGGCAGGCAATTTGACAAGA
>PWVB01000262.1 GCA_003562365.1 Anaerolineae bacterium | reverse complement strand
GGGAGGCGTCAGAGCAGCTGATGGAGCTGTTCCACTTCAATGTCCCGCAGCGTTGGAGCATCGCGCATCTCTATCAGGCGATATTGAATGCGGAGCCTCATGTCCCGAATATCGGCCATCTGACCACGCTGGCCGGCTATGTTCACTGGAAACTGACCGGTGAAAAGGTGTTGGGCGTTGGCGAAGCCTCAGGTGTGTTTCCCATCGACAGTAGTACCAACGATTACGATGAGCATATGATCGAATTGTTCAATGGGCGACTCGAAGCCGAAAACATCCCTTGGAAACTCCAGGATATCCTGCCGAACGTCCTCGTAGCGGGAGATGGTGCAGGCGTGCTTTCCGAAGAAGGCGCTGAGCTGCTGGACCCGACGGGAGACCTGAAAGCGGGTGTCCCCCTCTGTCCTCCCGAGGGTGACGCAGGCACGGGTATGGTCGCGACCAACAGTGTAGCAGAGCGAACGGCCAACGTTTCGGCGGGGACGTCGGTCTTTGCTATGGTCGTTCTGGAGGAACCGCTCTCGAAAGTCTACCCTGAGATCGATATGGTGACGACGCCCGCCGGCAAACCTGTGGCTATGGTTCACAGCAACAACTGCACCTCGGACATCAATGCGTGGGTTGAGCTATTCCAGGAGTTCACCGCTGCGCTGGGTGTTGAGATCAGCCAATCTGCGCTGTTCGAGATGCTCTATCGAAAGGCGTTGGAGGGCGATGCGGATGCCGGCAACTTGCTCGCCTATAACTACCTCTCGGGAGAGCACATCACACATCTGGAAGAGGGACGCCCCCTATTTGTCCGCACGCCGGAGAGCTGTTTCACCCTTGCGAACTTTATGCGCGTCCATCTCTTCTCTGCACTCGGGGCTCTCAAGATCGGCCTAGACATCCTCTTTGAGCAGGAGCACGTGGAGCTCGATCAGGTCCTGGGCCACGGCGGCTTTTTCAAGACGGAGGAGGTGGGCCAGAGGCTCATGGCAGCAGCAGTGAACGTGCCCGTCTCTGTGATGGAAACAGCGGGTGAGGGCGGCGCCTGGGGTATTGCGTTGCTGGCTGCTCACCTGCTGAACAGGGCCGAGGATGAGCCTCTAGAGGCTTATCTCGCGAACAAGGTCTTTACCGAAGAGACCGGCACGACGATCGCGCCGGATCCAGAGGATGTTGCCGGCTTTGCGGCGTTCATGGAACGTTACGAGAAGGGGCTCGTCATTGAAAGGACCGCTGTGGATATGTTGAGATAGAAGATCCGGCGATCGGCGCCAACCGGTTCCCGGGGCTGATCAGATCGGCTGACAATCCCCAGAACTGTAAACCAGACCGGATTATGAAGATTCCGTCCCGGTCCGCCCCAGCGGATTGCTGGGTGTCCCAACCTGGGTCGTGGCGATTTTACGGCTGCGTCGGGTCGGCCTGGTCCGTTCTAGTTTCTTGTCGTGAGGCCAGGAAGTCCAGCACCCGTTGTAGCAGGAGCGCGGTTGCATCTGCGTCGTACGAAGGCAGCGAACTGTCGGCAAAGATATGCTGCCCGCCGGGATAGAGGAACAGATTCGCTTCCTGGGCTTTCTCTACGAGCGCTTGAGCAGCGTCAGTGTCGCCCTCACCAACGAAGAACGAGTCGGCATTCATAGTATGAACCTGCACCGGTACCCTCTTTGGCCACAGAGTGCCAAACTCAGATACGGGTAAGCGGGACTAGAATCAGAGTGCCCCGAGCGCTTCGCCCCGCGTCTGGGCCAGCTTCTGCGCAGGGATCACGCCCAGAGAGAATCCGGCGTACACCAACTCTGCTGGCAGTTCGTCCACCCCTCGCTCCCCACGTTCGATCACCTTGCCGAACCCAAGCCCGCTGACGAATTCCCCGCCCTTCTCCAGATCGTTGAATGTGCGGCCCTCGAAGAGATCAGGCGTGTGGACGATGTGCCCGGTTTGGCGCAGCCTATCGGCAAACTCGACGAATCCAGGCGTCAGAGCCTGGGCGTGATGATACAGTATGACCTCACCAATTTCGATTTTCTTTTCTGCAAACGGCACTGCAATGGGCGCCTGGCGATAGGCTTTGCCGTCGCTGCGGCAGCGTGAAAACCACCCTCGCCGGGAAACTGCCTGAACGCACCTTTCCCTGCCGCGAGCAGGCCGCGAAGCGGCGGCGGGTGGAAGCGATGTTGGGCAGCAACCAGTAGATGTGTTCATTTACCACCAGCAAGCGTTACGCTGCGTTTCAATCATACGTTCAACATACGGGATGGTGGACTCGCGGATTGCCCGCACAGCCTCCTCAAGATCAAATGGAATACGGTGTATTGATGCCTTCCACTCCCTTGGTTTTTCCTCCAGTATCACACATGCTGCCCTTGGATCGCCATCACACGGCCGCCCGGCGCTTCCCGCATTCATCCACACGCCTTGTTTGGTGCGAATAGTGAATGGTACGTGGAGATGGCCGGCAACAACCACTGACACCCCGTGGGGCAAAACTGGTTCAGTCTTGCCGTCTACAATCTCATCCATTGCTTCCAGTCCCCCATGCACGATGAGCAAACCTGGAGAGGGGGTGAGCCTCAACGGCAAGGCGGCCAACCAATGACGACTATTTGCTGAGAGTCTTTCTCTGCACCAGTCTTCAACCGCTGTGAGTTGACGGGTGCGCTCATCAGCATACTGATCAACCGACGGCGGCAGCAGAATATCACGGTCGGAGTTACCTTGTATGCTGTCAACGTCTCTCTCAGCAAGTAGAGAGATGCATTCATTTGGCTGAGGACCGAAACTTGCTATATCTCCAGCACAGACAATCCTGTCAACCCCTGCCTCCTCCAACCAATCAAGCGTTGCTTCTAGGCCAACCCAGCACCCGTGGGGATCACTGATGACTCCAATGCGCATCTTGGACACCTCTCGTTCTAGCCCCTGACTGACGCGCGATTCGCCCGCTACGAGCGCAGCGAGCGGTCGCTGTGCACTCGGTTGTTAGGCCCCGGGCTTTCGGGCAGCGAGACGATAGAAAGGAACTCCGCTACCGCCACCCTGTGTTGCTCTATTGCGCAAAGTCAATCCCAATGCGGCAAAACCAGCGTGGAGACTCTCGTTGGGCTGTTGTGACAATAAGGCGTCCAGTCGCTCCAAGGAGTCTAGCACCCCAACACCCCGAAGAGTTTTTCTGTGTGCTGTCCACTAGAAGTCTTCAAACCCGACTAATCGGGATAGCTTTCAAGTGTCTCGGGAGCAATCTCATTCTACGGAAACGTGCCAGCTACAATCATTGCTGGCTTCAGAATGCGCCACTTCTCTGCCCATACCTTCTAGGGCCTTGTGCTAGTTGAAGTCCATTGACAAAACGTCCTCCTGTGAGTATAGGTGTTAGCAGCAACCAACATCTAGCCCACAGAAGGACACCTATATGATACACTCATTTGAGGATTTTTGCTTGTACACGTACGTGATCGTAGACGATATCT
>PWVB01000140.1 GCA_003562365.1 Anaerolineae bacterium | reverse complement strand
GCAAAGAAGGGCTGCTTGCCGTCGTGATGTCTCAGAAAGTCGACCGCTGCGTCGCTGAACAGCTCTCTGGAGTGCTTTCCCGGCTTGATGTGGTCAACGTGGCGATGACCGAGTTCATTGCCGCCAAAGGGATCCCGGATGAAGGGGCGAGCGTTATCGTACCGTCCTGTTGGATCAAAATCGCATGCCGGCACGTTCCAGTGATCGTCCATCCCACCAAAGAAGATCTCTGCCCCGGTGGTGAAGCTGCGGGCGTAAGACTGCGGACCGTTGTGCCATTTGCCGGTGCCGAAGGTCGTGTAGCCGGCCGCTTGCAGCCGCTCACCCAGGAGGGTATGGTCTTCAGGGATGCGCTGTCCTTGCCCCGATAGGTGGTAGAGAGTTCGTCCGGTCATCAGCATAGCCCGGCTGGGCATACACACTGCACCACAGGATCCGCCCATAATGTAGGCGTTGGTGAAGGCTGTGCCGCGGCGGACCAGGGCGTCCAGGTTGGGGGTTGCCACCTCTGAGTGGCCTAGGGCATTGATCGTATCGAATCGCTGATCGTCGGTGAAGAGAACAATGATATTCGGTCGCTCTACGTTTGTCATCAGGGTACGCTCCTTCCTGGGTTTCTTGTGTGGAGCATACTCGTTTCCCGGGCAACCACAAGCATAGGCAGACGCCGCGATGGCGTTCTCGGCTTTTGCCAGCCGTTGTTTTCCCTTATTCGTTGTGCTATACTTATGCCTGTCTGGCTAAGGGCTGGACCACAAAAGGAAAAGACAAAGGTGGGCAAAATGAGCCTTAACAACAACACGTCCAATACGCAAAAGGCTGTGGTCGATCGGTATATCGCGAATCTGGAAAGCCCCAACCCCAGGATGCGCTCGCAGGCGGCTGAGGATCTTGGCAAACTCGGCCGTCCGGTAGCTGTGCCGGTGCTGACAGAAGCTCTCCAGGATGATGTGAACACCTACGTGCGCAGTGCCAGTGCCGAGGCATTGGGCCGGATCGGCGACGCCCGGGCAATCTTTCCTCTTATGGATGCGCTGCGAGATCCCTGCTCCTTTGTTCGCCGGGCCGCAGCTATTGCTCTCGGGCAGATGGAGGCTCGAGAGGCGCAGGGAGCCCTGCTGCGAACCCTGGAAGACTCTAACTTCTACGTGCGCCGCGCAGCCATCAACGCTATTGGAAAGCTCGGCCTGCCAGACCTCAGTGCCAAGCTCATTCCGTTCCTCAATGTCGAGGACCCACGAATCCGTCGCACGACGATCATCGCGCTCCGACGCCTTGGGGCACAGGAGGCGATTCCGACGATGGTCGAGGTTCTGGAGAGCTATCTGCTTGACCCGGACCGGCGGGACGTGCCGGTGGTCAAGACCCTGGTGATCTCGCTGGGCGAGCTAGAGGCCGAAGCGGCGGTGCCGATCCTAATCCGGGTCCTACGCGGCTACGTTGGTGTGCGCTCCCTTACGGCGAAGGCGCTGGGTAGAATCGGAGATTCCCGCGCTGCTCCGGCCCTATTGGAGGCTTTGGAAGATGAGAAGAGTCGGGGGCTTCAGTTGGCCGCTCTCAAGAGCCTGGGGCAGCTCGAGTATCGTAAGGCCATCCCCAAGGTGCGCTGCCATCTTGATGCCCCTGATCCTCGGCTGCGCCGTACGGCTGCCTTAACACTGGGGGCGTTGCGGGATAGCGATGCGACGGCGGCCCTGCTGCAGATGGCTCGCGAAGATGACAGTCCTCTGGTTCGCCCTGCAGCGGTAGAGGCATTGGGGTATATTGGCGATCCAGGGATGATCGAGGCCCTGCTGCCTCTGGTAGACGACAGCAATGCGTATTTGCGGGCTGCTTTGGCGCATGCTTTGAGCACACTGGATGGAGATACACCGCAGGTCCAAGTGGCGCTGCACAAGCTCCGGGAGGACCGTGTGCGGCATGTGGCCATCGCCGCCGAACGGGCCTTGGCTAACTGCGATGCCCCGGATCGCGAGCATGATCCCGACGTGGATGCCTGTCCAGAGCCCGACCGCCGCCACCTTTCCTGGCTGAAGCGGTTTCTGGGCCGCAGTTGACACTGCTTTTCAACAGGCGGGGTTCGGCTCCGGGGACCTGACGCTCTGCGCGTTGATCTGTCTGGCTGCAGGCTGAATACGCTTGTCCCGGCCCCTTTGGGGGCGCCATTGCGCCCGACCTGAACGGGATGCCGGGGCTCCCGTCGAACTCCGCTCAAACACCTCGCCCTCGCCACGACACATCATCGGGGCTTGCCTTGCCGCCCTATCGCTGGCGGCGAACGCCGTCGGCACCGCGAACACGAGGATGCTCCGGTGGCACAGTGGCTCCTGCGATGCGGCCCAACCCTCTCCACAAGGCGCGCTGTCGGCTCTGCGTACAATCCGCTATAATGGGGGCCGCGAGTGTCTTTGAAGGGAGGAATTTTATGTCTGTTACGGCAGTGGTTGGCGCACAGTGGGGTGATGAGGGCAAAGGCCGCATTGTTGACTATTTGTCCCAAAGAGCGGATCTGGTCATCCGGTATCAGGGTGGGGATAATGCGGGTCATACCGTGATCAACGAGCACGGCCGGTTCGCCCTCCATCTTGTGCCTTCAGGGATCTTTAACCCGGAGACCCGCTGTCTGGTGGGAACCGGCACCGTGGTCAACTTCGACACCCTGCTGGAGGAGATTCACGCCCTTGAGGCGGCCGGTGTCGACGTGACAAACTTGATGGTTGACCGCAGGGCGCACGTCATCTTGCCGTTTCACCGCCAGCTTGATGGCGCCGAGGAGGCTGCGCGCAAGGCCGGCTGGGAAGTCGGCACGACGAAGCGGGGCATCGGCCCAACCTACGCCGACAAGGCTGCGCGTCAGGGTATTCGGGCGGGCGACATTCTCGATCCTGAGAGACTGCAGGTGCGGCTGGAGATGCTCGTGCCGCCCAAGAACCGCGAGCTGGACTTCTTTGGCCTTCCCAAGATCACCGTTGACGAGCTGATGGCGCTCTGCGATGCCTGGCGGGAGAAGCTCGCCGCCCGCATTGTGGATGCCCTGCCGCTGGTTCGTGATGCGGTTCGTGATGGACAGCGAGTCCTGCTGGAGGGTCAGCTGGGTGTGATGCGGGACTTGGATTGGGGGATCTATCCCTACACGACCTCCTCCTCACCGACCGCTGCCGGTGCCTGTGTTGGCGCCGGCATTCCCCCTCGAGAACTGAACGAGGTGCTGGGTATCGTCAAGCTCTACTCGACGTCGGTCGGCGGCGGGCCGTTCCCGACGGAGCTCACCGATGCCACCGGCGCCAAATTGCAGGAGATCGGGCGGGAGTACGGCGCGACGACGGGCCGCCCGCGGCGCTGCGGGTGGTTCGATGGCGTCGCTATCGGCTACGCCAGCTGGCTGAATGGGTTCACCGGTCTGGCCGTGACCAAGCTGGACGTGCTGGATCACTTCGAGACGTTGCAGGTCTGCGT
>PWVB01000538.1 GCA_003562365.1 Anaerolineae bacterium | reverse complement strand
TTCTGGTGTATACTACACATAACGACACCTCCTGGACTAGTGGTTTTGTAAGACACGACCACTTTACAGGAGATGTCGTTTTTTGTGAGTTGAGTGCGGGTGCTTGCTTGGGTTGGTTTTGCCCTATCGACTTACCGCGGAATCCCTAAGATAGTCGCGGGGTTCCGTGCACGGTCCAGATGTGCATCGACCCGCATAGGTGTACTGGCGCTAGTGCTTGCGCTCTCGTTGCCAGAGCGGTGCTTTGTTCTCTAGGACGCCCCGCAACTCGAAGATCTGATCGCGCAACGCTGCCGCCTTCTCGAATTCCCAGTTTTCGGCGGCGGTCTTCATCTCCTTTTCCAGCTCGCGGATCAGCTTGTCGAGGTCGCCTGGCGCCATCTCCTGTGGGGTGAGATCCATTGCACTCTCCTCCTGGGTGCGTGCCCGTACGCGATCTGTCAAATCGCGGATCTCTTTGATGATGGTCTGGGGTTCGATCCCGTGCGCTTCGTTGTAAGCCTGCTGAATCTCGCGGCGACGATTGGTCTCATCGATCGCCTGTTGCATCGCGTCGGTCATCGTGTCGGCGTACATCAGCACCGCGCCCTCAGTGTGTCGTGCAGCGCGACCGATGGTCTGGATGAGGGCTGTGGCGCTGCGCAGGAACCCTTGTTTATCGGCATCAAGGATAGCGACCAGGCTGACCTCGGGCAGATCGAGCCCCTCACGTAGCAGGTTGATGCCCACCACAACGTCATACTGTCCCAGCCGCAGATCGCGCAGGATCTCCACGCGCTCGATCGTCTGGACCTCACTGTGGAGGTACTGGACCTTGAAGTTGAGTTCGCGGAGATACTCACTCAGATCCTCGGACATCTTCTTGGTCAGCGTGGTCACCAGCGCCCGTTGCCCGTTGTCGATGCGTTCCTTCAGCCGCCCGATGAGGTCATCGATCTGTCCTAGAGTTGGCAGGACCACGATCTCAGGGTCAACGATGCCTGTCGGGCGAATCACCTGCTCGACCACCTGGGACGCGTGGCGCAGCTCGTAGTCTGCCGGCGTCGCTGTTGTGTAGATCACCTGGTTGACGCGAGCTTCGAACTCGTTGAACATCAGCGGGCGGTTATCCAACGCCGAAGGGAGGCGGAATCCGAAGTCCACCAGCGTCTCTTTACGGCTCCGATCGCCCTTGTACATCCCGCGGACCTGCGGCACACTCATGTGAGACTCATCCATAACCAGCAGATAGTCCGAGGGAAAGTAATCCATAAGCGTCCAGGGCGGCACCCCGCTCTCTCGTTGATCCAGATGGCGGGAGTAGTTCTCGATGCCGGAACAATAGCCGATCTCACGGATCATCTCCAGATCGTAGCGGGTGCGCTGCTCTAGCCGCTGGGCCTCCAGCAGCTTGCCCGCCTGATTGAGCTCCTCGAGCTGCTCCTCCAACTCAACCTCGATATCGAGCAGCGCCTGCTTCACACGGTCCTCCGAGGTGACATAGTGCTTGGCGGGAAAGATTTGGATCTCCTGGGGTCTGTCGAGCACCTCGCCGGTGAGCGGATCAACCTCGGTGATGCTCTCAACGTCGTTGCCCCAGAAGGAGATCCGGTACGCCGTCTCAGTGTAGGCCGGCCGGATCTCCAGGACGTCGCCACGGGCTCGGAAGGTACCGCGGCGAAAGTCGAGGTCGTTGCGATCGTAGAAGATGTCCACCAGATGGCGCATCACGGTCTCGCGCCGAATGGACTGGTTTACCTGTAAGGGCAGGATGACGCGACCCCACTCCTGCGGATTACCCAGAGCGTAGATGGCCGAAACCGAGGCCACCACGACGACGTCCCGGCGCGTCAGCACAGCAGCGGTAGCTGCCAGCCGCAGCCGGTCGATCTCCTCGTTGATGTCAGCGTCCTTCTCGATATAGAGATCATGCTGAGGCACATAGGCCTCAGGCTGGTAGTAGTCGTAGTAGGAGACGAAGTACTCGACGGCGTTGTTCGGGAAGAGCTCCCGAAACTCGGAATACAGCTGGGCGGCCAGTGTCTTGTTGTGAGCCAGGATCAGGGTGGGCTTGCGGGTCTCGGCGATCACATTTGCGATGGTGAAGGTCTTGCCCGTGCCGGTGGCGCCTTTCAGAACTTGATGCCGATCTCCGCGCTCGATGCCTTGAACGAGCTGGGCGATTGCTTCTGGTTGGTCGCCGGTGGGCTTGAAGCTGGATGCCAGCTGGAAGTCTGCCATAGTCTCTGCTCTCTTGAGTCGATCCCCTGATGTCTGCGCCCGAAGCGGACCCGGATTGGCCTTGCAAGAAGGGGCATGAACGATTGTTCTAGACTGACCATATTATACTGGCGAACCGCAGTTGGGCAACCGTGAAACGGGCGGCCGGCGAGCTTGAGCTCGACGTTCTGCCCCAGCTGATATGCGTCTTGACCGTTTTAGCCTGCGATCTGGGGGCCCGGATCAGATTCTCAAAGCCCAAAACCGCTGGTGTATCCCGCAAGTTGATAGGGCTTCCATGGGCAGCGCCCGCCCGGTGGGACGTTTAGTGCCTAAGTTGCGAGTGCTTCCAGCGGCAACGGCTCAAAGGTGGTTTCGAGGTTCTGGGTCTGGCCGCTCTTGGCGGCGCGGTAGCCGGACTCGATGATTTCAATGACGTGGCGCGCCTGGTCGACGGAGACGCGCGAAGGCGTGTCATCACGGATCCAGTCAACCAGCTGCATCATATCCTCAAAGACATGATTCTCCGGCATCGTAGCATGGACGCCGATGACGTGTGGCTGATGATCGCTCTCGCGCTGCAGGCTGACTTCGCCGAACTGCGTGCCGATGATCGCGCCCTGCGTGCCATAGAAGTTGGGGAAGAAGCCCTGGGTGAGGCTGCCGGCCACGGTGGCATAGATGATGGCGTACATCGCGCCGCCGAAGTCGATGGACAGGATTGTCTGATCGTCCATCTCGGTGGTGATGGTCTTGTCGTGGTAGATTCGCTCCGGGAGCGCGATGCCGGAGAGCGCCGTGACGCGTTGCGCCGGGCCAAGAATTCCAGTGAGATTATGCAGGACGTAGACCGTCACGTCGTACTGGGGCCCGCCGCCAGGTTTCTTGAAGTACCAGGTGGGATCGACACTGGTCAAGATGTCTTCCCCAGTGCGGAATTCCTCATTGAGGTGGTAGGTGCCACTGCCGGCGCTGGTGCCGCCGATGGCCCAGGCCAGCGTGCCCAGCTTGCCCTCCAAGATCGTGCGGCGTATACGCTGGTTGTAAGGGTGGAGCATCATACCCGGCGAGGCTACGATCTTGATGCCTGCACTTTCGGCACTTTTCAGCAGCGCGTTGGCTTCCGCCACCGTCGTTGTCATCGTCTTGTTGAAGTGGATGTGCTTGCCAGCGGCAATGGCCTGCATCCCTTGCTCGAAGTGCAGGCCGATGGGGGAGCATAAGGTGACGGCGTCGACGTTGGGATCCGCCAGCAACGCCTCATAGGTGAGATAGGCGGCGGCAACGTTGTAGGTCGCCGCCGCCGTAGCGGCTCGACCAGGTACAGGGTCGCAGACAGCAGCCAGGTGGACGCGATCCTGGACATCTGCCTGGCTCAGGTGCATCAGCGCACCACGGAGGCCGATGGCGCCAGCCCCTACGACACCAAAGCCAACTCTCTCGTTTGCCATAACTGAGTTCTCCTGGATCTCAAAGGACGTAGACCTTCATCAACCGATGATAAGCGATGTCTCTAGTCCACCCTATGCTGCCGCCACGAGGTCCTAGGCGCCCAGCCGACGGTGTCGCGCAGCCGTTGGTTGGAGAGGAAGGACGCGTGGCCCGCCAGCTCCTGCACCAAGGGCAGCAACTCGGCCTTGAACCGCTTCACCAGCTCAGACGAGGGCTCCAAAGCGGTCGAGTCATCTGCATTGCAGAAGTAAACGCCGTGAGGCTCGATCTCGGATGCCTTCTCCATCAGCAGCCGGTGGGCGGAGGCCACATCCTCGCTGCCGACCCAGCACCAGAGCCAGGGATTCCAGCCCGTGGCTGGCTTGAGGTTATCCGCCATCGCCCGGCGCCGGGCCGCGTCGCAGATTCCGGCGGCACGCACCATATGGGTGCGCATCCCATAGGCCCGAGTATAGCTGGCTAACAGCTCCTCCCCTGCAAGCTTAGTGTAAGAGTAGGAGTCCTCTACATCGGAGGGATGCGCCTCATCCACAGGCAAGTAATGGAAGGGGAAGGGTCTGTCGCTGATGCGGTAGCCGTGGCCGAGGGCACAGTTGCTGCCGGTCATCACAAAGATGCCGACATCATAGGTCAGAGCAGCCTGCAGCAGATAGTAGGTCCCCATTATGTTACTCTTCATCGTTGCGTCAAAGGAGATGCCTTGCGCCTCAGCCTGCTTGCGCAGGTCCGGATGGTCGGTAGGAGATGGCTGCGCGGCAAGATGCTGCACGGCATCAAATCCTCCGCCGGCCAGCATCCTCAGGCAATCTTCGAACTGGGTGATGTCGCCCTGGCGCCACGGCCAGTGACGGATCTCCTCCGGCGGCTCCCGCCGCGAAGAGAGCACCAGTTCGTGGCCAGCAGCCTCCAGATCCTTCACAACGAACGGCCCAAGTCGTCCGCTGACACCGGTGACCAAGATCTTCATTCGAGTCCTCCTGGATGATTATCTCTGGACGACGACGAAGACCCTGCCGTAGGTCTCCGGCGCCTCCAGGGGTGTCTCAAGCGACTGTGCATTGGCGAAGTGGACACGCCGGAATCCGATGTCCTTCAGCAGGGTGGCAACCTCGCCGAGTTCAAAAATGGTATTATAGGCCACCTCCCCGAAACGGGTATATAGGCCGTCTTCCCGGCGCAGGAAGCCCGAGATCTGGGTGTAGGCACGATCCTCCTCCTCTACCACCACGCCCCGGGTAATCAGCACCAGGTCCTCCTCCTCCTGCACGCTGATGCCGCCCCAGCGCTGCAAGCCGAAGGGGGTGTTGAGATCGAAGATGAACCAGCCCTCAGGCAGCAGTGCCTCAAACGTGGACTCAAAGCAACCCTCGAGCGCGTCCATATCTGGTAGGTGGTTGAGAGCGTCAAAGGTGGAGACCACCAGGCCAACATGGGTGTCGAGGCTGAACTCTGCGGCATCGGCTTCCAAGAAGCGGACCTGCCCCGCCTGGAGGTAGGGTGCGGCGTTCTCGCGCGCATGCACCAGCATTGAGGGTGAGAGATCGAGGCCTACGACTTCGTAGCCCTCCTGGAGGAAATAGAGGGCCAGCTGCCCGGTACCACAGGCCAAATCCAGCAGCTTCCGGCACTGCCGGCCCAATGCGGTTGCCTCGTAGAAGGTCCTTATGCGCGGGGCTACTGTGCTCGCAAAATGCGTCCAGCGCATATTGTAGATTTGGGCAAAACCCTCGCCATATCCCTGCATAGTAACATCTCCCGTGGTGCTCATCTAGAGCGGCTGCCGCCGTTCCTAGGGCGTCAGTGCAAGATAGGCGCCATCCACCCAGCCCTCGAGGCGCTGCGCCGGCGAGCTCACATAATACCAGATCACTTCGTTGACGGTCACCGTCTCGGCCACGACCACCGCAGCGCCCTCGTCCAGCCGCCCCATAACGACACCGCCCGGTGAGTAGCGGACCCGCAGTCCGGCACCCCCTACCCCGGTGACTGCCACGACCCACGGTGTGGGCGTAGTGGTAGGCGTGGGCAGCGGCGTGTTAGTGGGGAGCGGTGTCACGGTGGGGGTCCGGGTTGGAGTGGCTGTCCGCGTTGGGGTTTGGGTGGGCACCGGTGTGGAGGTCGCGGTGGGCATACCTGTTGGCGTAGGAGTCGCTGTCACGGTGGGCGTCGGCGGCACGTAGGCCCGTAGCTGCTGTGCCGGCACCATACCGATAGAAAGGGCGACGGGCCTATCCAGGCGTTCGGCGATACGCTCCTGCAGGTCACGGGCTTGGGCGTGGTCCATCGGTTCGGGAACGCGCAAGGCAAGGTCGAGATCGAGCGTGTCGTCCAGGCCGACGCTATAGGTCCACTGCACCACCTCCACCTGTGCCAGCCGTCCGATCTCAGCCCGGATGGCCGACGCCACCGCCCGCTCCAGTTGGGCCTCGCGGAGCGACTGCCGGGTGAAGATGGCCATGGGTATGGTCACCAAGACCAGGAGTAAGCCAAAGGTGGAGAATCCGCGACGCTGGGTGAGCGCCCCTTCGGGGTCGCCCCGCTCCGGGCGGAATCCCATCCAGAGGAAGACAAATCCGCCGGTGGCCACAATGGCAACAAGGTTGGCAAGGAAGATCAGTGCGGCGCCGCCGGCGATGGTCAGACTGCGAAAGGCCAAGCCTAACCCGATGTTAGCCAATGGGGGGGCCAGCGAGGCTGCAATGGCGACCCCGGCCAGCGCGGCAGAGACCTACTTGCGGCTGATGGCGTAAGCTGCAGCGACGCCAGCGGTCAGCGCGACCGCCAGATCTAGGAGGGAAGGCTGCGCCCGAAGGAGAATTTCGCCGGTGGGTTCGCTGATGGGGACGAGCTGACCGACGAGAAAACCGGTGAGGATGGCCAGCACGATGCCACGGACCGTCGTGGCGGTCGCCATCCAGAAGAACCGCGCGTCTCCCAGGACGATGCTGAGCCCCATCCCTAGAATGGCTGTCATCAGCGGAGCGACGATCATCGCACCGATGATGATCGCCGGACTGTCCATCAGCAGCCCCAGGGCTGCCAATGCCGCGGCCAGCGTCAGCATGATGAGGAAGTCCGCGGTGGGCTTTGACCCGGTGCGGGTGGTCCGCTGGATCTCGGCTTGCTCCTCAACGGTGAGGGTAGGAACCAGGCCGAAGACCTGTTTCCACAGCTTGCGCCAGAATGAGTCAATGGTGGTCAGGCGTCGGCGGACCACGATGACCGGTGTTGAGCACTCGCTGAGAATCACCTGCGGAATGTCGCCGAAAAGAAAACGGTCGATCGGACCTTCGTTGCCGGCGCCCAGGATGACCAGACCGCACCCCCTCTGCGCCTCGCCCAGGATACCCTCGATGGGTGAGGCGGCCTGGACGACCCGCGTCTCCACCGCCTCACGGTCCTCGGCGTCCAGCTGCTCCAACATCAGCTCGAGACGCGCTTGACCCTCGCGGACCTCAGCCTTCCCCAGCCGCTCGTCTGCCACATAGAGGGCCGTGATCTCGGCCTCCGGCACCAGTCGCCGGGCCAGTGTTAGCGCCCGGGGGGCATTCGGCCCGCCGGCTGCCGGAATGAGGACGCGCCTACAGTCCGGATCCAGTTCCCCGCGTTGGACCAGGACATCACATGTGGCACCCTGGATGACGGGATCCAGGGTGCGTCCCAGCAGGTAGCGCCCGTAGTGTAACGGGCCGCTCAAGCCCAGGATCAGAATCGCCGGGTTGTAGGCCTTTGCCTCGTTCAGAATGAGGCTGCCTGGGTTCTTGCCAGCACGGGTGACCAGTGTCACGGAGGTGTCTTGGTAGGCCTCCGGCACGCTGAACCAGGAGGGCGGATTGCCGCTTCTGGTGATGGTGAGCACCCGGATTTCGCTCTCGACTTGATCCTCGGCGATCCTGTGAGCGGTGTAGAGAAGCGCATCAAGATCCTGGTGGTTGCCCACAGCGACCAAGATGCGATAGGCGTTGGATGCCTCGTCAGAAGGCGCTGCGACCGCTCTGTTCTTCATATATGTTGTCTATTGCTCCTGGGTGCTGGCTATCGGGATGGCGCGGTGACCTGCAGAATTAGCAAATGGGAAAGCCCCAACTGTCTCAAGGGCGTACGCTCCAGAGTATAGGTGATGCGTTGCAGCAGACGACCCAATCGGGGTCGGGCTGCAACGATATTATCGTAACCCGGGTAGATCTGCGTATGGATGATCGTGCGCACCGGCTGATCGGCAAAGAGCTCTTTTAGCGACCGGCTGGTATAGGCGCGCACGTGGGGCGCCAAGCGGTCGCGCACAGCGTTCGGTAGCCAGTTGATCAACGGTTTGTTGCCGAAATGGTAGGTGCCGCGCCAGTAGAGGCCGTGCGTCTCAAAGAAGTAGAGGCGGTTGGGCACGAAGATGACCAGGTGCCCGCCCGGACGGGTAACGCGGATCATCTCTTCTGCGCAACGGCGATCATCAGCTACATGCTCCAGAACCTCGTGGGAGAAGACAAGATCGAAGCAGGCGTTGACAAAGGGCAGTGTCTCGCCCACCGCCTGGGCGATCCGCGGGATCTCCTGCTGTGCCCGATGCGCGCGGTCTGCCTCGATCTCCACACCGAAGGCGTGTTGCGTATGCCGGGCGAAGTCCGCCGTATACATCCCAATCCCGCAGCCGACATCGAGGACCCGCTGATCGGCCAGCGGAACGTACCGCCGGACCAGCGCCATGCGGCGCTCCTGACCGGCCCGCCACACGAATGAGGGATTGCCCCGCTGTGCTGCCTGTGCCAGGTCGTCTGCTTCGTCGCCCATAGGCTCCTTGTCGGTGGTCTGGTCTCTGCGCCGGCACCAGAGGGATCTGAAAGGCACTATGCTACGAAATCGGCCCAAGTCAAGCCGTGATTGTGGAGCACGCCTGCGGTCGTGCAGCTCAAATTGACATAATTTTGTGGCTATGATACTATCTGGTTGATTGACTCACAGGCGGCTCGTCCGCGGCAGCATGCCATTTTACCTCAAGCTCAATTTGGCACGTTTCAACCTGACGATACAGGGAGGAAACCTATGGCGACGGTATCACGTGGGGATCGGCTCAGTAGTGCGCTTTTTGACCTCCAGACCAGTGTCACCGATATCGAGGCCTCCGCGATCGTCAGCGTGGATGGACTGATCATCGCTTCGGCTCTCCCGGCAGATGCTGGTGAGGATCGCGTCGCCGCAATGTCGGCGGCAATGCTGTCCCTGGGCGAGCGGATCGCCGTAGAGCTCGGGCGTGGTGCGCTGGAGCAGGTCTACGTCAAGGGCGACCAGGGCTACGTGATCCTGATGAGCGTGGGGGAAGAGGCGGTGCTGACGGTTCTTGCTCACGAGCGGGCCAAACTGGGCCTGGTCTTCTTGGAGATGCGCCGGGCGGTGGAGCGGCTTTCGAAGCTGATCTAGAGCAGCACGACGAGCGTGACAGATTCTACCAGTGCCGTGCCCTGCAGCAAGCCGCAGTGCACGAATCGAGTCTGCCTTCCAGCCTAGGCGTTTGCGCGGTGTCGGCGTAGCGGCGTAGCGATCCGAGTGAACCATAGGCGCCAGCCGCTGTAGAGCGGCTCTGGTTTCTGCAAACGCCCTGGAACTGTGCGCCTTGTACCGACCGCTTGCAGCCGCTATAATGACGGTATGAGTGACAATGATACAACCCCGCTGCGGCAACAATACTTGGACCTCAAGGCTCAGTACCCCGATGCAATTCTGTTCTTTCGCCTCGGTGACTTTTACGAGACCTTCGATGAGGATGCTGAAATAGCTTCTCGCGAGTTGGATCTGACGCTGACATCCCGTCCCGTCTCGAAAGATCTGCGCGTGCCGATGGCTGGCGTGCCCCACCACGCGGTGGAGGGATATATTGCCCGGATGATCGAAAAGGGCTATCGGGTGGCGCTGGCCGAGCAAGTCGGTGAGCCGACGGGCCGTGGGCCAATGGAGCGACGGGTGGCGCGCGTTGTGACCGCGGGCACGCTCACCGAACCGGCGATGCTTGATGATAAGCGCCCGAACTACTTAGCGGCTGTCGTTATCGACGGAGACCGCGCGGGAATCGCCTATGCCGAGATCTCTACCGGTGAGTTTGCCACCACGCAGCTCACCGACGGTGCCTTGCATCACATCCTTCCACTGGTGCGCCAGGAGCTGGCCCGCCTTCATCCCCGCGAGGTCTTGATCCCCAGGGTTGGCTCCTGGAAGGACCAAGCGCCCGATGGGCATCCCGCCTCGAACTCCACTCCCGAGGGTCAACGTCCTGAACAGCGGCTGCGGGGGGGTGTTGCGGCTAACCTCACCCCCTGGCCCGGCTATCGTTTTGAGGAGTCGGCCGCGCGCCAGATCCTGAAGGAACATTTCGGCGTGCGGACCTTGCAGGGATTCGGCTGTGAAGGCAAGCCGTTGGCGATTCGGGCTGCCGGTGCGGTGCTCAGCTATCTCGAGGAGACGCAGCAGGGGCTGCTGCCTCAGATCACGGGCCTCAGCACTTATGCGACTGATCAGTTTATGGCGATCGATGCTTCCACCTGGCGAAACCTTGAGATCACCGAGACGCTCCGGCGAGAAAAGCAGGGCTCGCTTCTAGGGGTCCTGGACCAGACGCTTACATCGATGGGCGGGAGGCTGCTCCTGAAGCGCCTAGCGCATCCGTTGCTTGATATCTCTGCGTTGGAGGAGCGGCTGGATCAGGTACAGGGCTTCTATGCTGACAGCCTGCTGCGGGCCAAGACGCGCGAGCTTCTCAAGCCCGTGCCTGATCTTGAACGCATGGCCAACCGCGTGTTGGCAGAGCGGGCCAGTCCGCGCGACCTCGAGGGGATCCGCACGACACTGGAGCTTGTCCCTGATCTGCGCGCTCAACTGGAAGGAGCGGGGGTCGCCTCACTGCTTGACGGTCTGGATCCGGTTCGTGAGGTCTGGGAGCTGATTGCCGCGGCCATCGTTGACGAGCCGCCGGCGCAGCTTCACGACGGCCAGCTGATCCGCCCGGGATTCTCGTCCGAGCTGGACGGGATCGTGTCGGCAAGCCAAGACGCCCGCGATTGGATCGCCGCCTTGGAGCAGGAGGAGCGCCGACGCACCGGTATCAAAAGCCTCAAGGTCGGTTACAACAAGGTCTTTGGATACTATCTCGAGGTAACCAAAGCCAATGTCGATGCAGTGCCCGAGCACTATATCCGCAAGCAGACTTTGGTTAACTCCGAGCGTTATATCACACCGGAGCTCAAGGAGTACGAAAGCCTGGTGCTCAACGCTGAAGAACGGATTGCAGAGCTGGAGCGCCGGCTCTTCAGCGAGGTCTGCCAGCGTATCGGCCGCTGGGTGACGACCCTTTTGGGGACATCACAGGCGTTGGCGAGGATCGATATGGCAGCGGCGCTAGCGGAGAGTGCGGTCCGCCACCATTACTGTCGCCCCACCCTGGTAACGGCATCAACCCTGTGCATTGATGGCGGACGCCATCCCGTCGTCGAGCAAGCTCAGCGCGAGCCTTTCATGCCCAACGATCTGAAGATGGATGCCGAGAGCCGGATCCATATCGTGACGGGCCCCAACATGGCCGGAAAGTCTGTCTTCCTACGCCAGACCGCGTTGATCGTGCTTATGGCACAGATCGGTAGCTTCGTGCCGGCCGACGCGGCCAGCATCGGTGTCGTGGATCGGATCTTCACCCGCATCGGTGCCTCTGACGAACTGGCCGCCGGTCAGTCGACATTTATGGTCGAGATGGTGGAAACGGCCAACATCCTCAACCACGCGACCCCCCGGAGCCTCCTCATCCTGGATGAAGTGGGGCGCGGTACCAGCACGTACGACGGGATGGCGATTGCGTGGGCTGTTATCGAGTACCTGCATAATCATCCTGAGCGGCGCGCTCGGACCCTTTTTGCCACCCACTACCACGAACTCATTGAGATGGAAGAGCATCTGCCCCACGTGCGCAACTTCAATCTGGGGGTAGCCGAGGAGGGGCGTGACATCGTCTTTTTGCATCAGGTGGTGCCTGGCGGCGCCGATCGCTCCTATGGCATCCACGTTGCCCGATTGGCGGGAATTCCAGCGCCGGTGGTGCACCGGGCCGAGACTTTGCTTCAGGAGCTGGAGAGCGGCGAGTTTCGTCCTGGTGTGGCGCCGCAGGAAGCGGAGATCTTCCAGCCGATGCTGATCGCCTCGGAGCATCCGGTGGTGGAGGAGCTGCGACAGCTTGATGTCAACAGCCTCACACCCCTAGATGCGCTGACGAGGATCTATGCCTGGCAGAAGCATCTCCAGGCGCAGGCCGGAGAGGAGGGCCAGCACGCCAAGCGCAAGGCCTAGGGGTCTGTTAATCAACACCTTCCCGATCGCGCGACCAACGTCGCGAGGCTAAGCCGCTAAAAGTGCTTAAGGCTCGCAGACCTCAAACGCGAAAGCAGCGTGCGGGATAGACCAAGCTGCAATCGCGCGGGAAGTTATGCGTTTACGAGCCCTAAGTCTTCAGGAGCCGGGACAGTTCGGCGTTGACTGGTTTCGTGATCATAGGACTTTCAGGTTCACCAAGGAGATGAGAGTATGCCGAGAATTCAGCCGAAGAATACGTGGTTGCTTGCCGTGAGCGGTGGTGTCGCCGCAGTACTGGTGATTGCGGTGGTGTCGCTGACCGGGATCCACAGTCCTCTCAACGGGGTGATTCGTCTTGGGGCGTTATTAGGGTACCTGGCCGTCTTTTTGGCGAGCCTTTCATCCAACTATATGCGGGAGCTCACCCGCTTCTTTGGACGAGCCTTTGTCAAGGTGCATCATGTTATCTCGGTCACGGCCCTGGTGGCGTTGACGCTGCACGCCGTCGCCGTCGCCTGGCAAGCGCAGAGCCTGGCGGCGTTTCTGCCGGATTTCAGCTCCTGGCGGATGTTCTTGACATTGGGGGGGCGTCCGGCATTCTGGCTGATCGCCATCACCTCCGTGACGGCGTTGCTGCGGACCAGTATTGGTGACAACTGGAAGGTCATCCACTGGCTGAACTACGTAGCCTTTTTCCTGGGCACGGTGCACGGGTGGCTTATCGGCTCGACCTTTGATCAACTCCTGATCGTGCGTATTGTCAGTCTCGCGATGGCGGCGGCGTTGGTGGTGGTGTTCGCCGCTAGGCGACTTGCCGAATACCGGCGGAAGCAGCGACGCCAGCGTGCCTAGCATCCTACAACGCATGCGGCCGGATGACTCAAGGAGGTGACAACTGCTAACGAAAACAGTGCCAAATAGTAACAGACTTCGTCAACGCATTTGACAAAACTCTAATTCTGTGTTAATCTTGGAGGTGAAAAATCGAGGTTTTGGAAGTGACCA
>PWVB01000305.1 GCA_003562365.1 Anaerolineae bacterium | reverse complement strand
GTTCACCGCGCCCCCGCCCAGGTAGGCGTCGACGCCGCTGCCCTTGGCGACCACCACGCCGCCGCCCTCGTGGCCCAACGGGCCCATCGGGTAAGCGTGCTTGGGCTTGCCGTCCGCCCGGCCTGCGCCCAGCTGCACGTCTGAGCCGCCCCGGGCCTCATCCTCGGGCCGGACGCTGATCCCGCGATAGTAGTAGCGTTCGGAGCCGCAGACGGAGGCTTGGTAGGCCTCAATCAGGACATCGTTCGGTCCCAGCTCCGGCAGCGTCAGCCGTTCGATCGTGATCCTGCCAGGTTCAAGAAAGACAGCGCGTGTCTCCACCATAGATGTCTCCTTTGTGTCGCGTTGTCGTGCTATTGTACCATAGGCACCCGAATCTCCCCCAGGGCACCGTTGTGCGCCGGCTGACCGCGGACGCGCCCTGGTGGTTGTGCGCCGTATCGAGTGTTCGTTGGAGACGCTGTTACGCGAGGTTCGGAAGGATCAAGTGAAACGCTCAACGGTCTTCCGCAGGCGTTAGGTGCGCCGTTAGCCAGGCCGTGAGCGTGTAGCCGTTGATCTCAAGGACAATGCCGGTAACGGTCACGACCGTTCGCTTGTTGCCATCGATGAATGGATCGTTATTGATCGGCGAATACATCAACGCCGCGCTTTGCCGACTGTTTCAGACTCTCAGAGGACCACAACAAACACATCTCCGAGTGGCACACTTTTGGGGCTAAGCACACCGGAGAACGACTACATCCGACAAGTGTAGGGCTACCTCGACACCGTCGTTCGTCTGCTCGGGTAGCGTCCGCAGCCTGCGCTCTGCTTTCCAGACTGCGGTGGTGCTGGTGACCGACAGGTGGTGAACTCGGCGCGTCTCCTGATTCGGCTTATGCGAGAGGGGTTCGATTGCGGAGAAAAGAAAAAAGAGTATGGTTACACCACCTATCAGCAACGCAAGCTACTGTTCGATACTTGAGAAGCGACCAGGAATGTGAGCTTAGTATGTCAGAAGGCGAAGGTGAGTCGGGGCACCTTCTACAAGTGGAAAGAGCGCTTCCTGGACCACGGCTACGAAGGGCTGCGAGAGCCCAAGAGCCATGCGCCGCACCATCTGCGCAAGAAGGAGGTGCGATTGCTGACCGCGTTATCGAACTGCGGCGGCTCCATCCGGACTGAGGGAAGACACGCAGCGCCGGACTGCCAGGGCAGGCCGTGAACATCGATGTCTGCTATGTTGCGGAGACGCGTCAGCCTGAGATCAAGCTGCCGGCAGTGAGTGGCTCTTCAGGCCATCTCGTCGTTGAGCGCACGTCAGCTGAAACCGTGACACCGCCGACTTGGCCTGGACAGCTGTTTGAAGACGACAGTCTGAGTTACCAGGAGGCCATAGAGCAGTCTGCGGAGGCCACACGGGAACGCTTGGCAGTCCAGACAAAGCCACCTGTCATCCAACTCAAGGCACCGGCTGTGGCGCACCGGATATGGGAGATTCAGGTCGCTCGTCACGCGGTTCGGGAACGGCGCAAGCAGGAAGATTTGGACTGGCGCCGGGACAAAGCAGCCTGGCGCAATACGCGTGAAGCGCGCACGACCTTGAGCAAGGCCGAGTTCGCCGCAGCGCAAGCGACCTGGAAGCAACCCAGGGACGCGACAGGCAGAACTCGCACGCTGTCACCTGGAGAATCAAGCCTGGCACGCCAGTATTGCGCTGCGCTCCGCAGAAACACCCGGAAAGGGGTGGATTGCGATCGTGGTAGTCACTGACAGCAGTACACGGCAGTGTTTGGGCTTACCGGCGTTCACGCCCGGCGCCCGGCTAAAGAGCGAGGAGATGATAGCGGAACTCCGCAAGGTACTACCGGCTGAGCTACTTGATCGGTGATCAAGGGATCCACTTCAGCTCCAACGCCTTCGCGCGCTTTGCCTACGACGCAGTGTTCACTCACGCGCCCGTGTACCGCCATCGCCCCGAAAGCAATGGTATCGCTGAACATTTCGTGCGCACCTTGAAAGCTTCGCTACGTCCCACTGTGTGGCAAACGTATGATGAACTGGTTGCCCTGCTAGCTACCTTTCAGGATGAGTACAACGACCGTCTGCATCAAGGATTGCCCATGCCTGGCCTATCGCCAGTCGGGCCTGGCTGAGGTAACCTTGTTAGTATCAAGACCATCGTCAACGTGTTGGAACCTGCCGCATTGGCTGCAGGGAAAGCGGCAAGCGGCGGGATATGGTCACCGTTGCGGCAGCGATCCTCGATGCGGCAGGAAAGGGCTAGAAAGCCGCGAGGGGTATGATGTCCGAACACGGAAAGGCCGCGATCTACCGGGAGCAGACGATCGGCAAGCCCGATCCGGGTGCCGTTGCCGGGCGCCTGATGACAGAGGCCCTTGTCTCGGTGCTGCTGAAAGCATCCGGTAATGACCGGGAAAAGGAGGGAACTATCTAGAAAACAGGGTTTCACGCGATTTTTTCGTGAGAATGCCCGGCCATTGATGCCGGGGCACTCCGGGAAGTCAAGTTCCAACGTGAGTCAGTGACATCTGCCATTGGCTCACCGGATTTAGCCACGCATGAGGAGGAAAGCCATGGTGTACCTTGAGCTTGCTGAAACTGAGCGAGTCAGACTGCTGACACCCCCGACCGGCAAGACCGAGGTCGTGCTGGATACGGATACGTTTAATGAGATCGATGACCAATTCGCCCTGACCCATGCTTTGTTGTCGCCCGAGCACATCGAGTTGTTGGCGGTCTACGCAGCGCCGTTCATGAATCCACGGTCAGACAGCCCCGGCGACGGCATGGAAAAGAGCTATGCCGAAATCCAGCGGATACTGAAGCTCTGCCGACGGCCGGACGAGGAGGTTGCCTTCCGCGGGTCGACGGAATTCATCTCCGTCACGGACCAGCCGGTGGTCAGCCCCGCGGCTGAGGACCTCATCAAGAAGGCCCTGCAGCCCCGCGACAAGCCACTGTACGTGCTGACCATCGGAGCCCCGACCAATGTGTCGTCGGCCATCCTGATGGAGCCGGCCATCATCAAGAACATTGTGGTGGTGTGGCTGGGGGGCTCCGGCCTTGACTGGTTCAATGCCGACGGCTTCAACCTTGATCAAGATAGGATTGCCACCCGCGTGCTGCTGGATTCGGGCGTACCGCTGGTGCACCTGGCCATGTGGCCTGTCACTACCCATATCGCCACGACGGTGCCGGAAGTGGAACACAACCTGCGCGGCCGGAACGCCCTGGCAGACTATCTGGCGGATATCTTCAGGGACGCTGTAGGCGATCAGCCGGGCAAATCCCGGATCCTTTGGGATCTGTCCGCCACCTCCTACGTGATCAACCCCAAGGGGGTGCCCACCGCACTGGTACCCAGTCCGTTGCTTACCGATACCACGCCTAAGCGCTGGGCAACCGACCCCAGCCGGCATCTGATCCGGGACGCGAAGTTCTGCGACAGAGGCGCGATTTTCACGGAT
>PWVB01000558.1 GCA_003562365.1 Anaerolineae bacterium | reverse complement strand
GCTTTGTCTGGGGTTGGGTGGATCAGGGCTTGGAGCGGACCACGGACGAGGGCGAGACCTGGTATGCCTACGGCGGTGATTTCGGCGACGAGCCTCACGACGGTAACTTCTGCATCAACGGGTTGATCTGGCCAAATCGCGTCCCGCATCCCTCTCTTTGGGAATACAAGAAGGTGCTTGAGCCTGTGCGCGTCGAGCCCGTTGACCTCCAGTCGGGCATCGTTGAGGTGTTCAATCAGTATGCCTTCAGCGACTTGAGTGGGCTGCAGGTGACCTGGGAGGTGGTGCGCGATGGCGAGGTCCTGCAGGCCGGGACCCTCCCGGCTTTGGGGACACCGCCAGGGACGAGTGAGGTTGTGACGCTCCCCCTGACGTTGCCCGAACCGAGACCTGTCACGGAGATCTGGCTGCGGTTGAGTTTCGCATTACGATCTGCGGCGCCGCTCCTGCCGCAGGGACATGAGGTCGCCTGGGCGCAGTTCCGATTGCCGATCCCGGCTCAGTCGCTACCGATGGCGGTGGAGACGCTTCCGTCGCTGGAAGTCGCTGAGAGTGACGCTCAGATTGTGCTACAGGGCCAGGACTTCCGGATTGTTTTAGATCGGGAGACCGGCAGGATCGGTACCTGGGAGCAAAGTGGACGTCCGGTGCTCCTGAGTGGCCCGGCGCTCAATCTCTGGCGGGCACCCACGGATAACGATGTAAAGCAATTTTCGGTGCTCTGGCAGCAGGCGGGGCTGGATCAGATCCTCGAGACGCCCCAAGCAATCACGGTCGATCAACCAGCACCGTACCTGGTGCGCCTCGGTGTCAAAATGTCGACTAACGTTGCTGGCGTCGAGGCGCAGTATACTTACGCCGTCTACGGAAGTGGTGATGTGGTGCTTGAGCACCGGGTCAACTGTGCGTCCGATGTGCCGCCTCTGGGGCGGGTCGGCGTAAAGCTCACGCTCCCCGAAGCCTGCGAGATCTTCTCGTGGTACGGTCGCGGACCGCAGGAGAGCTACATTGATCGCAAAGAGGGTGTGGCGGTGGGGGTCTACTGCAGCACGGTGGAAGCCGAGTATGTCCCCTACATCAGGCCGCAGGAGTACGGTAACAAGACCGATGTGCGCTGGGCGGCGTTAACCGACGGCAAGGGCAACGGCCTGCTGGCGGTGGGGATGCCGCTGCTGGAGGTAAGCGCGCATCCTATGAGGACGAAAGACCTTGCCGCCGCCAATCACACCCACGAGCTGCTGCGCCGTTCAGACGTCACCCTGAACCTCGACTTTGCGCAGTCAGGCCTGGGAAGCGCGAGCTGCGGTCCAGGTGTGTTGCCGAAGTACCAACTGACGGCTTCCGGATACCGCTACTGCCTTCGCCTACGTCCCCTACAGGGGGGGGCTGACCTGCTGGCGCTGGCCAAACTTCAGTTCCTGTGCCCCTAGACCGCGCCATGCAGCCATCCAGGGGTAACTGCTTTCACAGGGGTTGGTGGTTCTATGGATGAATGCAGCAGGAATGCCTGGTTGCAGCGTCGGAACCGTGGGTTCCACGTCACCATCCGTGATGTGGACTGTCAGGACTTCGATGTCCAGCGTTTCATCGACGATCTGGTGGCGATGCATACCAGCTTCTTCAGCTTCTTTGTGGGGGGGTACGTCACCACGTATCCTACAGACTTGCCCTATCAGCGGGAGAGTCCCTATCTGGAAGGGCGGGATCTCGCTGGCGAGATCATTGCCGCTGCACATGCCGTCGGTATCAAGGTTCTGGGCATGATTGACCTGGGTCAGGTCCCGGCTGCTGCGGCGCGAGATCACCCTGACTGGTGCGCGCAAGCTCGGGATGGGACGCTGGTTGAGCGCCTGCCAGGCCTCTACGCCGCCTGTCCGCTGGGCGGCTACCAGCGAGACTACGTTCGCGAAATTGTTGGTGAGATCCTGGGGCGTTATGATCTGGACTGTGTTAAATTCGGCGGCGGCAGTTTCGGATTCCCGAGCGCCATCTGCTACTGTCCAAACTGTCGTGGGAGCTTCCTGGAGACGACCGGACATACTCTGCCGGAGCACGAGGGCTGGGATGATCCTCTTTGGCGCACCTACACAGCCTGGCGGTTGGATCAGGCGCGCCGGCGCGTTCATCAGCTTGGTGAAGTCGTCCAGAGCATAGATCCTCAGATGCCTTTTATGGGAAACAGCGTTTGCTTCGGGGATCCGCGCTGGACCGTCGGTGCCGCACTGGATGTCGAGAGTCAGGCCGCTGTCGCCGACGCAGTTCAGGTGGAGGTCCAGACGCGGGCGCGCTACGATGAGGCAACTGGAGAGGCAACGTGGCAGTCGCTGAGTTGGCCCGCTGAGACAGCGCGGTTTATGACCTCCATCTCTGACACGCCAATCTGGGTGGTGGCCTCGTATTTCCTCGCCTGGCCTTGGCGGCGCAGCGCAATGGCACCGGCAGAGCAGAAGGTCTATCTGGCCCAGATCGCCGCCAATGGTGCTGATCCGATGGTGAACCTCTCGGGAGGACCGCCGATTGTCCATGAAGACCCGCGAGGTTTTAGCGCTATCCGAGAGCTTTACGGGTTCCTGGAGGCCAACCAAGCTTACTATCAAGGGGATAATTCGGGCGCCAATGTTGCGCTGGTTTACTCGCTGGAAACGCTCTTCTTCCACGGGAGAGATGAGCCCGAGAAGCGCTACGTGCAGGAGATCCGAGGTTTTGAGCAGGCGCTTCACAATGCGCACATCCCGTTCGACATCATCTCCACCCGTGTGTTGCGCGACAACGTTTTGAGCCGTTATCGGGTTTTGGTCCTGCCCAATCTAGCGTGTCTGACCGAGGCTGAGGCCGAGGCGATTCGCAAGTTTGTCGCTGCTGGTGGCGGGGTCGTCGCCACGTTTGAAACGTCACTCTATGATCGTGAGGGGATCCGGCGCAGGGCGTTCTTGCTTGAAGACTGCCTCGGTGTCCGCTATGTGGAAACGCGATCCTCGCTGGCGAGCCCCGAAGAAGGCTACAAGCAGGTCTATATGGAGATTACGAGAGATGGCCGCCGCGGCGAAGGCGCGGCGATTCTGGCGGAGCTTGATGGGACAACGGTCCTACCGATGGGCGGGGATATTTGTGCAGTGTCTGCTGGATCCGAGACCGAGGTGCCGCTTACCCTCTCAGCGCCCTTTCTCGTCTTCCCTGAGGGACTCTCCTATCCTGATCCTATTCATTCCAGCGCAGGAGATCCGGATCCCTTGACCGTACTGCGGATTCACCCGGGTGGGGGGCGGACCGGGTACTTCGCGGGCCGTCCCGGCGCATTGTCCTGGACGGTGCCCTATCCTGATCTCCACCGCTTGCTGGCCAACGCCGTGAGCTGGGCAGCCACTGACCAGCTGCCGGTTCGCGTGACTGGGCCCACGACGCTGCAGATTTCGCTGCGTACCCAGCCTGGACGCCGCATGGTGCACCTGATCAACCTGACGGGCGGGCCGCGCTTCTTCCGAGCGCTGATACCTTTGCGCGATGTCGGGGTTTCTCTGCCTCTGGGGGCTGATGAATGTGTTACTCGGGCCTATTTGCTTTCAGACAGAGTCTCCTTGCCCGTCACCGTTCAGGGTCAGGTTTGGCAGACCAGTGTGCCCGAGATCAAGGATTATGACGTACTGGTCTTCGAGTTAGGGTGATGGGCTTGGGAGGAGGTGGATTATGGAAACCGTAGCGTTGGGCGAGACTGGCGCTGTCGTCAGCCGGCTTGGCTTTGGTGGTGCGCCCGCCGGGCTGACAAACTACCTGGGTGCCTATACGCCGGAGGATTCACGCCAGCGTCGAAGCGTGATCGAGGCGATTGGGCGCGCCGTCGATCTCGGCGTGACCTACTTCGACACGGCGCCTGCCTATGGTGACGGTGCCAGCGAGGCGATCTTCGGTGATGCATTACATGGATTGGGCGCGCATGTCTTCGTGGCAACGAAGCTTACGCTGCCCGGTACGTGGGACCGTATCGAGGAGCACGTGCGAGCCAGCGTTGAGGCCAGCCTCAAGCGGCTGCGGCGGGAGAGATTGGATCTGTTGCAGATCCACGGTGACAGCTACAGCGATGATGTCGCTGAAGCCGTCCTCGCACCAGGGGGCTTGCTTTCGCATATGGAAGCCCTGCGCGATGCGGGCCTGATCCGGTTCCTGGGATTCACTACAGAAGATCAGAATCCGGCGGTCTATCGATTCATCCGGTCAGGTCGCTTCGATGTGCTTCAACTTTGTTACAATCTTATCTATCAGCACCCGTCGGAGCCGACCCGACCCTTCGGCAGCATGTTCGAGGCGGAGGCCCATAAGATGGGCATCGTTACGATGCGTACGGTGACATCGGGCATCTTTCAGCGCTGGCTGCAATGGGTCAATCCCAACAACACCTTTGATTACACCCCGGCGCTTCTGCAGTTCGTGCTATCGAATCCGTTGGTCGATGTGGCGCTTGTCGGGATGCGCGACACGCAACTTGTCGAGGCCAACGTGCGAATCGCCGAGGATCTCACCGGTGACATTTACCCACCCGGAAGGATCGATATTCGGGCGCTCCACGAGAGGTATGTCTAGGCGGTTTCACCGATTCAGGTAACTTGGGTTTATCAAGGAGAGAGCGATGACATCTGCGACTTTCAGGATCAGTGCTTTTGGTGATGAGATTGCCCCCGATCTGGACGAGCAGCTGAAGACGCTGCGCCAGCTGGACATTGGCCAGCTGGATCTGCGCGGCGCTTGGGGCAAGAACATTCTGCATATGGAGGATGAGGACCTGGCGCAAGTGGTCAAGACCTGCGCCGCTCACGGTGTGGAGGTCGCCTGTATCGGCAGCCCGATCGGAAAGTCGCCGATCACGGAGCCGATTGACTATGAGATGAACAACCTGCGCAGCATCTTCAAAGCCGGAGAGAGCGTGGGATGCCGCAATATCAGGGTGTTCTCCTTCTATCCCCCCGACACGAGCACCAACGAGGGCTATGATGCCTACGTGGAGACCTCGGTGGAGCGGCTGAGCCAGTTGGCGGAGCTTGCGGCTCAGGAAGGTTTTACGCTACTGTTGGAGAATGAGAAGGGTATTGTCACCGATACTCTGGTACGCTGCGAGAAGGTCCTCAAGGCCGTCGATAGCCCGCATTTTCGCTTTCTATGGGACTCGGCGAACTTCGTGCAGGTCGGCGAGTCCCAGGTGGTCGAGCGCGGATGGCCGATGGTGGGTGATCTGATCGGCTACGTGCACATCAAGGATGCCGTCTTGAGCGATGGACACGTCGTGCCTGCCGGCGAGGGAGACGGACAGCTAGCGCTGCTGCTCGCCAAGCTGAAGACGCAGGGATATCAGGGAACGCTGGCGTTGGAACCGCACCTGAAGATCGCTGGGCACAGCAGCGGATTCAGTGGCGCGGAGGGTATGCGGGTGGCGGTCACCGCGTTGCGCAAGCTGATGGACGAGGTCGACTGCGTCGAGGTCAAGTCGTAGAGACAGTCCCGGGTCCTGGCGGACTTACACCCGCCAGGACCCTCTGGATTAAGCGAGGAGTCATCTGGTGAACTACCACAGAGAGCCGGAGCGCAAGCTGCCCATCGTCCACGATGTGGATGTGTTGGTGGTGGGCGGCGGACCGGCGGGGATAGGCGCTGCCCTGGCTGCCGCGCGGCAGGGGGCTCGGACGCTACTGGTGGAGCAGAGCGGGGCTGTAGGCGGCGTTGCCACGACAGGTTTGATGAGCCACTGGACGGGTCGGACTGCCCACATCGGGATCTATGGCGAGATCCTGCGCCGAGCGCAGGATGGCGACGATCCCCAACTAATCAATCCCGACAAACTCAAACTGACCCTTCTCGATATGCTTTACGAGGCCGGTGTAATGTGGCGACTGTATACGTTCGCTTGCGATGTCATTATGACGGGGCGGGCCCTTGAAGGAATTATCACGGAGAGCAAATCCGGCCGGGAGGCGATGAAAGCGCATATCGTCGTGGACGCGACCGGCGATGGCGATGTCGCTGCACAAGCAGGCGTACCGTATACTGAGGGACGTGATGGCGATGGGAAGATGCAGCCGATGACATTGATGTTCAAGGTGGGGGGGGTCGAGACCAAGCGTGTGGTGCGCTTCGTCGGTGGCTTTGAGGACACGTACGATACGCCCGAGGGCGATATTCAATCCCTGGCCCGCGAGCATCTGCCTTTTCCTGCCGGTCACCTGTTGATCTATCGCTCGACCCTGCCCGGGGTCGTCACCTGCAACATGACCAACAGTATCAATGTCGACGGGACCCGGGCAGAGGATCTTACACGCGCAGACTACGAGTGCCGCCGTCAGATCGGACCGATCGTGGACTTTCTGCGCACCTATGTCGCTGGGTTTGAAGGATGCTATTTGATCAGCACGGCGGCAAAGATTGGCGTGCGTGAAACCCGCCACTTTGCCGGCGAAGCTACGCTGACCGAGGCAGACATTATGGCGGCTCGAGTCTTTGACGATTGGGTGGTACCCAAGGCTCATTTCAACTTCGATGTTCACAATCTTTCAGGGAGCGGGTTGGACGAAACTGGGGTGCAGAAGCATTTTGATCAGCCCAGGCCCTACACGATTCCCTACGGCTGCTTTGTCCCCCAAGCGGTCGAGAATCTCTATCTGGCTGGTCGGAACATCTCCGGTACGCACAAGGCCCACTCGAACTTCCGTGTGATGCCGATCTGTGTCTTGATGGGACAGGCCGTAGGTGTTGCTGCTGCACTTTGTGTAGCGCAAGGGGTCGCGCCGCGACAGCTGAATGCTCAGGCGGTACAGGCAATTCTAGAAGCCGAGGGCGTTTCCCCTTAGATACTCCAAGGTCTTGGTACGGAGCTCCCGTTGTCGACGCTGCGAGGGCTGAGACCGCCGGGGGCCTCTGTTTTTTGATGTCAAAGGAGCGTATATGAAGGACGTCAGGATTGCAATGGTCGCGTTGGGTGGGTATGCTAATTTCTACCTGGAGCATCTGTTTAAGGACTACACTGATCAGACCTTCCGCCTTGTTGCGGGTATTGACCCCAATCCGGTCGGCTGTCGCTATCTGGACCGCTTTGAGACGTATGACATCCCTATCTACCCTGATCTTGATAGTTTTTTTGCTGAGGGGGAGGCCGATTTGGTGATGATCGCGGCCCCCATTCATCTGCACGCTCGCTTCACGTGCCAGGCGCTTGCACATGGGGCCAGCGTGCTCTGTGAGAAACCGGTGGCACCGACGATTCAGGAGGTGCGCCAGATGGCTGAAGCAGAGGCCAGGGCCGATGGCTTTGTAGCCATCGGGTACCAATGGTCTTACTCGGCTGCAATCCAGGCACTCAAACGGGACGTCATAGGCGGAGCATTGGGGGCGCCCCGGCGGTTCTGCACGAAGGTCCTCTGGCCCCGCCCGCTTTCCTACTACCGACGCAATAGCTGGGCCGGCGCATTGAAGGCTTCTGATGGGAGTTGGATCCTGGACAGTCCGGCCAACAACGCAACAGCACATTACCTGCACAACTGCTTTTATGTGTTGGGGGCAACGCGTGAGAGCAGTGCGCGGCCCGTGGATGTGCAGGCCGAGCTCTACCGCGCAAACGACATCGAGAACTACGATACCGCTGCGATCCGTTCGCACACAGAGCATGGTGTTGAGATCCTGTTCTACACTGCCCACCCGGTCCCGGAGGTCATCGGGCCGACCCTGCGCTATGAGTTTGAGTCTGCGGTGGTTGAGTTTGATGTTGGGGACAGCCGGTTGGTAGCACACTTCGAAGATGGTCGTGTCAAGGACTACGGCGATCCGTTCGCGAACGGGGCGACCAAAATATGGCAGGCGATGGATGCTGTACGTACCGGGATGCCGCCGGCCTGTGGTGTTGAGGCGGCTGCCTCTCACACTTTGTGTATCAATGGGGCGCAGGAGTCGCGACCGCCGCGGGCTGCCGAAGTGACTACCGTCGGCGAGGTGGTCGATTTTCCGGCATCGCTGGTGCGACGACGGGCTATCGAAGCTTCCGGTCGCCGGGCCGCAGAGGCGGGTGGCGACGCGCTGATCTGGGTTGACGGATTGCACCAGACGCTAGAGCGTTGTTACGAGGAGGGTGTCATGCCGGCGGAGCTTCCTGACGTGAATTGGGCGCAGCATGGCATGCCGGTCGGTCTGGAAAGCTACACGCATTTCCCTCGGCTTTAACGCCGGCGCTGCCGAATGCTGGCTGCTTATGCACAGCGCGTCGCCTACCGATGGGGCGCGCTGTTCTGTTTGCACAGCGATAAACAAGGGTGCGGCGGCAAGACGATAAAGTAAATGGGGAGACCTTGAGGTCACCGAATGAGTCGTATGGACGTTAATCGGACCGGGTTGCTGCGCCTTCCGTCGCTTGCTGGTGTCTTCGTTCTTTCCACAGCCACCTTGATGTTTGAGATCGCCTTGATTCGACTCTTTTCAGTGACACAGTTCTACCACTTTGCGTTTATGATTGTCAGTCTGGCGATGCTGGGCTTTGGGGCGAGTGGAACCTGGATGGCCTTGTCGCCGCAGTGGGGCCGTCGCGTTCCTCGTCAGACTGTGGCAGCATTGGCTTTAGCCTACAGCCTCACAGTTTTCGGGGGCTATAGTCTTATCAACGGCGTGCCCTTTGATTCGTTCCGTATTGCGTGGGACTGGCGTCAGGTTCTGATCCTCTTTGCGCACTATATAGCGCTATCCTTGCCCTTCTTCTGCAGCGGCGCGATATTGAGTTTGCTGTTTGCCCTTCATCCGGAGCGTGTGGGGTCGCTGTATGCGGTCAATCTGACAGGATCTGCGCTGGGCTGCGCATTGGCGCTGATGCTGCCGACTGTCGTAGGTGGCGAGGGGGTCGTATGGCTCGGCGGAGGACTAGGAGGCTGTGCGGTGCTCCTGCTGACGCTTAATACCGGTGCGGTGGGTGCTCCCGCGCGGTGCCTTCGAGCCCTTGGAGTGCTCGGTGGGGCGCTCATCGTCTTGGCCAGCGCCCTTGTCGCCTTGCGACCGCCAACGGTCGCCGTGGTGCTGTCGCCCTATAAAGCATTGAGCTACGTGCTGCAGCTGCCTGATGCACGGATCCTTTCCCAGGCCTGGAACGGTTTCTCAAGGGTAGACGTGGTGGCGAGTCCGGCGATCCGTTCGTTACCCGGTCTCAGCTATCGTTATCTGGCGCCGCCCCCTCCACAACACGGTCTCTTTGTGGATGGCGATGATCTAAGCCCCGTTGTTCAGTTGCCCGTTGAGCGGATGCAGTCGCAAGATCCAGCGCTTCAGTTTGCGGCGTACCTGCCAACGGCGATTGCCTACCGGCTGCGTCCCGGCGGTCGTGCGTTGATCCTGGGACCGCGGGGGGGATTGGAACTCTGGATTGCACTAAGCCAGGGAAGCCGCCACGTCACCGGCGTTGAAGCGAATCCACTGGTGATTGAGGCAGTCGGCGATCTGTATACCCTTGCCAACGTCGAATCGCAGGCAGAGGCGCCACGAAGTTTCGTGCGCCGCACGTCGGAGACCTACGACGTCCTGACGCTGGCACTTACCGCGCCCTATCGTCCAATTCGTTCGGGTGCCTACAGCCTTGGTGAGGATTACAGCTACACGGTGGAGGCGTTCGAGGATTTCCTCTCGCGCCTGACACCAGATGGGCTGTTGGTCGTCTCGCGGTGGGTTCAGACACCTCCCAGCGAGTCGTTGCGGGCCTTCGCCCTGGCCGTAGAGGCGGTCGAGCTGGACGGCGGTGATCCAAGCCGTCAGATCCTTGCGTTTCGCGGCTATGCGATGCTGACGTTGCTGGTGAAGCGGACACCCTTCTCTGCTGCAGAGCTTGACGCCGTCCGCAGCTTCGCAGCTGAACGTGCCTTCGATCTGGTCTATGCTCCGGACCTGGTGTCGGAGTCTACCAATCGTTATAATGTGCTCCCCGCGCCGATCTACTACGAGGCCTTCTCAGAGTTGATCTCCACTGAGGATCGAGAGGGCTGGTACGCTGCCTATCCCTTTAACGTGCGCCCCCCCACCGATGATCATCCATTCTTCGATCATTACTTTCGCTGGTCGCAGGCTCGGCAGGTGTTCTCGGAGCTGGGTACGAGCTGGCAGCCCTTTGGTGGCGCAGGATATTTTGTGCTGTTGGCGTTGCTGGGCTTGAGTGTTACGGCTGCCGTACTGCTCATCGGACTGCCGGCGCTCTTGGTCCGCCGCCAGTGGGACGCTGTCTGGCGTAAGGAGGCGGGAGGAGGGCGTGATCTCCTTTACTTCGGGTTGCTTGGGCTCGGCTACCTCTTCGTCGAGATCCCGTTGATGCAGCGCACCATTCTCTTCCTCGGGCACCCTGCCTATGCCGTGACGGTGGTGCTCTTCGCAGTACTTTTCTTCTCGGGTTTGGGGAGTGCTGTTGCGGGGCGCTTGCGAACCAAGATCCTGATGGCATTGACAAGCCTCGTGTTGCTTGTGGCCGTCTATGCATTCAGCTTGCCCTTGATCTTTCAGGCGCTGTTGGGACTGCCGCTAGCAGCGCGGGTGGCGGTGACTGTAGCGGTGCTGGCGCCTGGTGGGTTCTTGATGGGGTTGCCTTTTCCAGTGGGCCTGCAGCGTATCGGTGAGTTGGCGCCACAGCGAGTGCCCTGGGCTTGGGCCGCCAACGGTGCGATGTCCGTTGTGGCCTCGATCCTCTCAGCGCTGTTGGCGCTTTCGCTCGGGTTTGGTTGGGTGCTTGCGGCTGGTGCTCTCTGTTACGCCGGCGCGTGCGTGATCGCCAGCCGGTGGCACGTTGAACTCCCTCTGCCGAAGGATACAGAGGATGGGTTTTCAGGCCTTGTCCGCTGAACAACCCTCGCTTCAGCGAGCTGGTGAATGACCACGCGCCTTAACCTGTGCTAGTTGACCGGAGAGTGTCACTAGCGTTCGATTCCCTCGCCGATAAACGGGACGAACATGACGGTGCCCAAGCTCTGGGCGTGCAGCTCTCCGTTCTCTTTAGTAAAGCGCCAGAGATCCTGATAGCCGCCCGGCGGCCCCATTGGGATCACCAGGCGTCCCCCCTCGCTCAGCTGTGCCACCAGAGGTTGGGGTAGATGGTCTGGTGCAGCGGTGACGATGATAGCATCGTAAGGCGCGTGCTCCGACCATCCGTAATAGCCATCGCCGGTTCTCACCTGTACTGTGTCGTATCCCAGGGCTCTTAGCTGCACAGTGGCTTGTTCCGCCAGCTCGGGGATGATCTCAATGGTGTAGACTTCGACTCCATCTAACTCGGCCAGGACGGCAGCCTGATATCCTGACCCGGTCCCGATCTCCAGCACCCGCTCACCCGGTTCCAAGGCTAGCAGCTCAGTCATCCAGGCAACGATGTAGGGTTGAGAGATGGTCTGCCCGTGTCCAATAGGTAGAGGGTGATCGCCGTAGGCCTGGTCGATATAGGTCTCCGGTACGAAGTGATGGCGGGGTACGCGCTGCATCACCTCTAGTACCTGTTGGCTCTCTATTCCCCGTGCCGCGATCTGGGTCGCCACCATCTCCTGCCGGCGGGCCGCGTAAGCATCCGCGGGGGCAGCTACAGGAGGATCGGGTGATGCGCCGGGGACAGGTAATGGGGTGCCACACGCGATCAGATTGCAGCTCAGGAGCAGACAGAGGGCCACGATCGTGGACCCCCTACGCTTGCTGCTGATGATGATCCTGAGAGTGTCTCTTATTCTCATCTCCAATTGGTTGATGCGTACTAGCGAGTTGGCTTTTGCTCACATCGTGCAGAGCGGACCCAACGTGCTGATGCTCTCCAGTAGCTCGGATCGGTTGGCCTCCACGCATGAAATCCAGCGCGTCAGGAGGATACCGGTGCCCTCCACGTTGTGCAATGCATCGCGCATCTGGGCTACCAAGGCGGCGTTGTGCCCTGGAGCTCCCCAGACCTCGAAGCCTGCTGTCTTGACCCGCCTTAGGATCGCCTCATTGGCACCCTGGTAATCCCATACGATGTGCACGACATCCTTGGGCACACTGGCCTCGGCAGCAAGTGACTTGTCGCGGTGAACCGCAGCTTGTGGCCACATACAGGCTGAATCGTTCCATATCAGCGTGCGCAGCCCACGCTGTGCGAGGTTTCCGTGCAGCGTGTGGATCGCCGCTACGTACTGATCGTAGCTACGCCAATGGTCCTCATCCATTCCCACGTGGAAGAACCGGGACGGCTGCACCACATCGATGAGTTCGTCGATTACCTCAAAGGCCAGTTCCCAGTAGCGCTCGTTGTCGAAGAGGTCATGATGGGGACGGAACCAGTGGTTGTGGCGATGTAGTCCGCTCTGGGCGAAGTTCAGCTTAGGGACGACCTCGATCCCCCGTTCCCGAGCACGCGCCACCAGTTGCGTCAACGTCGCCATTGGCACGCTGTAGGGGCGGGTCAACTCGGGGTGCGATGTATATTGAAGCCCATCGGCGCAGTCGATGATCAACAGGTTCAGATCGACCGCTGCCAGCGCATCGACTACGTCCATACCGAGGGCGAGATCGAATGGCTGCTCGTTGTCCTTTGCTGCCCACCAGCGCGGATCATAGTGGGTGATGTGCAACAGGAAACCGCGTGTTGGCAGACTTGGTTGCGTATCGGCCTGCGTTTGATCTGTCATCGCGTTTGCCTCCGTAGTGTGTCTATGGGGTGCACCGGACCGATTCTGGAGTGACCTGCTTGGAGTCTACCGTGGAAGCGCACAGCTGTCAAAGATTCATGGCGCTGGTGTACTGTGCAGAATGTTGGGGCAGTGGCTCAAGCAGGAGAAGCTTGCCGCCAAGCCCAGAGTAAGCGGCCACTGTGGAACTCACCAAGCGCTGCCAGCGTCGCGTCGGCGTTGTCGCGTTGCCAGCCCCGACCCGGTCGCCGCATTCGTGATTGGATCACATAGTGGGCGCACTCTCCACGGTGCCGCTGCCAAGGGGATATCCCTGGCGCGGAAGTCCGCCTAGCGCATGGATGCGGCCCGGCTCGCGAAGTACTGCGGTGCTTGC
>PWVB01000342.1 GCA_003562365.1 Anaerolineae bacterium | reverse complement strand
TAGGTCATCCGCCCTATGCCCCGGCGCTGCAGATAGGTAGAAAGAAGGACGTCGACGCAAGGGGTTCAAAGGCAGGATAGGACGATAGACACAATCACTATGGAAAGATAAGGCACCCGCCCGATGCGGGGCCGCCCGGCTTTGGCTACCATATAGACAACTCACCGACCCGCCGATGGATCACGCGACATTCCAATTCTTGAGGACAGGCACAGGGCCAGCCGAAAGGAGCGGAGGATGACCACGATAGCGATGAATCTGGAGGCGCTCGTAATCCTGCTGTTGGTGGCGTTCATTGTGGGGGTCATCTTGGGAGTCTCGATGACCCGTCCGGTCATTCGCTAGCAGACTGGAGGTGCAGCGATGATCACCCGGAACCCAACGATGCCCATGCTGTTACTGCTTCTGGTAGGGGGCTTGATCGTCTACTTGATGCCCCGTCCCCCTGGTGGCCCAACCTTCCAAGATGCCTTGGCCAGTGACGTCCGCGAAACCGAGTCGGCCGAAGCCTGGGCTGAGCTGGAGGGAGAGCGCGATGAGATGGAAGCGTGGCAGGCCAGATTGGACGAACAGGCCCGGCAGCTGGGCTTGTGGGAAGAAGACCTGGACGAGCGCGAGGCCAAACTCGAGACCCGGGACGCCGACCAGGAACGACGCGACGCTGAACTGACAGAGCGTGAGGAGAAGGTTAATCGTGACCGGCAGGACCTGGACGACCGTGAGGCCGAACTGGAGGCTGTGAAGGCCGAAGTGGACCGGCGCCGCGCCGAGCTAATCGAGCTTGAGGAGAAGATCAACCTTGAGGAACAGAGACTGCAGGAGCGGCAGGCAGCCGTGGAGGCCACCGAGGCAAGGCTGCAAGCGGAGACGGCCGCGCTGGCCCGAGTGCACCAGCGCATCGATGAGCAATCGCGCGCCGCGGTGCGCATCCTGGTCCTAAGCATGGCGGCCAACGGGCTGACGGTCATCTATCTGGTCATCCTGATCCATCAACGCCGCGCACCGTCGTGATGAGCTGACGATGGCCCTGGCCTCCAGCCCTTGGATGGACTGCGAGCCCGGCGGCACCAGATAGGCAGACCATCTGCATCCACCGCAGTATCTACCGGTGCTGCCGGTGACGAGTTGGAGACGATAGGGGCACGCGATGGGCCACCGGGCTGCACTATGCCCCCGGGCCGACAAAAGCAGCCCTGGTATCTCCAAGCCCATCGGGCCCTCGGCGCCCCCACAACCGGCTTCTTAGGTCAGGCAGAACAAGAAGCATCCCCACGCCGGGAATCGCGGTGACCAACCGCGCCTGCGGACGCCGCCGTCCCCCGGATGCCACCATCTGCATCACAACGGCCCCAGTCACCCTTCCTTAAGCAGAAGGGAGCGCCCGCAGAGGCGCCGTCTCACCTCGCAGGCCGGACGACACCCACCAGGCACCCACCGTTGAGCCGCACCCTAGGCCCGCATCGGCCTTGCGCTGCCGGATCCGCCCAAGCAAGGGCCCTTTCCTCACCCCTCGGGGACCGCGTTTTCTATGACGCCCACCACCAGCTCTGTGCTGGGTCTGCTCGGAAGGCATCAGCTCTGGCGTCCTTCGGATCCAACCGCCCGGCACATGCATCGGATCAAACGTGCCCCGGGCGGCTGCGGCCCCTACCAACAGCGCCCCCGCCGCCGTCCTTCCCGCCGGTAGCCGCTGCAGATCCAAGCGCCCCCCATCCCGCACCAACGCGGGCCAGACCTGCATCAACGCAAGGGGCGTGGAGCACCGGAACCGATAAAGGCAGGGGCATCGTCCGCACCGGCAGGGCGACCGGGGGCTCGGGTTCCGGGCCCATCTCACCGGACGAAGCTGGGACGAACGCCACGGCGCCCGCGCACCCACCGCCTGTCGATCGTTCTCTCTGGCGGATCCATAGTGCGGTGAGACGGCCGCCATCTTACCCCACTTCACGCCCGCAGGGCACAGGAGTGCATGCGTCCTCTGCCGCTGTCCCCCCACCATTCCCATTGGCGCCCCGACCTGGCAGATCATCCTCGGTGCGGCTGCCGCCTCCGGCCCTACCGCGCGTACCATACGTCGAGCCAGACCTGCCGCTTAAAGCGGCGGGGTCTGAGCACACCCAACCGGAGCATCGGCGGCTCGCAGGGCTGACCGCGCCTCGTAGAGACCTTCGGAACCCAGCAGCAGACCGTCAAGCCGGGTTAGGGCCGACACCAGGACAACCCATATCAGGACTCGTAGATCCCGCAGCAGCCCGCTCCCAGATCCGTACAGGGCGCTGCTGGACCGGCTGGAACCTGTGGGGCGCACGCCAGCCTCAAGCAAGGGGGATGTTCGGCTCCAGGCTCCTGCGCTACCGGCTGGCGCGTGAGAAGACCCTGGGGCAGTTGTTGAGGCGTCACCATCCCGTCGGCGGCCTGCACCGTGGCGCGGCGCCAACGGATGTGCGTAGACCACGGCGCCCTCACGCCAGCTGTCTTGCCCGAAGCAATCGGCACAGCCGACGACGTGCTGGATCTCGCAGCGTCTGTGCCGGAGACCCTCTCCCCCTTACAGCAGTGCCAGATCCGTCGCCTCGCCAGCGCCGCAAGCAGAGGAGCCTGCTGAAGCCCGTGCTGGACACCCACGGCGACCAAGCCCAGGCCTCTGGAGGGCACCCACATCATCGCGCCTCCGGGCAGAGAACGGAGTATACCCTCGGTCCACATAGCAGCAGGAGGCTGAAATCAGACGCGTCGGCAAGGCAGCGAGGTCGGTCTCGCCGCCTTGCCGTGGCGTGAAGCGCCTGTCAGGGAGTGGCCGTCCACGTACCGGAGGCAGTACACCAGCCGGGGTAGAACGGGTCGAAGGGATTCCGCTCGCGGTAGTCGAACGTGCCGCTGGCCGTGGTCGGAGATGTGAACTCACCTCCCACCCATTTTGAACTGCTCGTCGTCTCAAAACGATGATCCGTTATCGGATAACTCATTGCATATTCGACCCTCACACTGTAGCCACAGGATGTGTGGATCCCTATCTGCAGGGTTTCGGCCGCTATCTCGCACCTGGGTGAGTGGGCAACCTCGAACGAGATGGCACGCCCTTGGCTGGTGGTGCCAGACCACGGTCCGGCCTGCGGGCACGGCGGCGGTGGTACCGTCACCTCAACCGATCGGGGGTTGCTCCAGTCACTGCTCGCATACGGATTGGAGGCCCTGACGCGATAGTAGTAGGTCCCAATATCCCGTCCACTGATGGCTGCGGAGGTACTCGGACCAGAGTACGCGGTTGTGGCATTGGAGAAGTCCGCCGCGGTCGCCTCCTGCACCAGATAGGTCTCAGCGCCCTCCGACGCGCTCCAGCTGATCGTGTAGGTCCCGATGCCGTCGGGGTTGTCGATGGCGCCCAGCACCGGCGCATCGGGCACGAGGGGGAAGTTCCTCAACAGCAGCGGCAGGTAGGTAATTGATTGACCGTCAACCACGGTGAAACCATCGGACATTTGCCCTGAACGTTCATCAGGATTGGTGACGATGACGTTCCACGCCCCCCTGGTCGCACCGGTCAGATCAAACTCGCAGGTGATGGTCGTGGTCATCACGACGTCGACGTTCGTGGCGAGGATATCTGCTTCGCCCACTCGCTGCAGGTTGACGGTGGCGCCATCGGCAAAGTAGGCGCCGGTGAGGGTGACATGGGTGACGCCGGTGTCCGCGCCGCTGTCCGGTTCGATCTGCGCCACCACCGGCGCGTCGTCTACGACGTCAGGGTCGCCCAGGTGCAGCCGTCCAAAGCCGTGGAGTGTGTCCATCCCGGGCTGACCCATATCGACAGCGCGTGCCTCCAAAAAGGTCTGGACCTGATCCGGAGTATAGGAAGGATGCGCGCTCATCACCAGCGCCGCTGCCCCCCCAACGTGCGACGTGGCCGCCGAGGTGCCGCTGAAACCCGTCGTGCCGTAGCTCTCGGTGGACACATTGGCAAAAGCCGCCAGATCGGGCTTGAGAAAACCGCCCGTCTCGGATCCGCCCGGCCCATTGGTCGGTCCTTCGGCGCTGTAGGGCTCCTGAGAATAAGGTGACGTCACGTCCAGCGCAGCCACAGTCATAGCGCCCGGTGCGTCGGCGAGGTTGCCCAGGCTGCGTGCGTGCAGGAGCCTGTCGAGGCGCGCCAGGCCCGGAGCAAACACCTCAAGATTAACGGCCCGGTCGCTGTCTTGGCGCACGATAACAAACCCATAGACAGTCGCGCTGCCGCTGGTCGTAATCGAGGCAAACTCGGTGGGCCTTTGGCCTGCCCCACCGTTCTGAACGTTCGTGCTCTCGGCAACAACCTCCCAGGAAGAATCGTTCCAGCGCAGCAGATAGAGATCATAGTCCTGATCCACATCCGTCCAGTCGTCCCAGCGTAGGAGAACCTGAAACTGGTAGCCCGCCGGGATGGCATACGCTTGCCCATCGCCAGGGCCAAAGAAGTTGACGTTCTGAGTTTCGCCATAATGATGAGATCCGGTCTCCTCCGGATCATAGTAGAGTCCACCCCAGTGGTGTTCCCGACCGTTTCCCCCCGCCGTAACCCACAGAACACCAGCGGACCGAGCCTCCTGAACCAGGTCGGCAAACTCGCCGGTGCCGTCACCGGGGGTGGCATTGTACCAGATGATCCCGGTGACGATGATGTCTACCTGCTGAGTGTCGACCAACCAGGCGACAGCTTGCTGGAGGTCGAGGTTGGTGGCAATCTTGGCCAGGTAGAGGGTGGCATCGGGTGCGACATCGTGAACGATCTCCGCGACGGCGGTACCGTGCTTTGTTGTGGCATCCACCTCCGCATCGCTTTCACCGTCCACGAAGTTCCTGACGGTCACCGATGCGGGCAAGTCAGTTTCCAGCAAATCCGGGTAGCCCTCGAAACCTCCGTCGATGATGCCAATCCTGATACCGCGGCCGGTGTACCCGGCTGTGTGCCAGGCAGGCCCGTTCATGGCATCGAAGCCCTCGGTGGTGCTGTTCCCCGCCAGCGCGCTGTCCGGAACAACAAGCTCAGCAGGGCGGCGGATGAGATAGACATCGTCATGAGCAGCCACCGCCTCCAGGGCTCCAATAGGCAGCCACCCTTGGATCAACGTCTCGTCTCGGCCCACCACCGTCACCTCGCCACCAGCCTCCGCCACTGCCCGGATCGCCCTCTGGAGGCCAGGGGAATGGGTGACAATCTGAACCTGTACCCGATGGTCGGACAGTCTCAACGACTGTGCCCCGGCCAACGCCTGGGCTCCGGCGATGGAGCCATCAGCAGCGGCGGCCAGATCAGCCATGGCTGAGTCGAGCTGGGGATGTCGTGAAGCGCGCGGAGCCGCCATCGCATCGGGCGTCCAAGACCGCGCCTCAGGCGGCAGTGACACCGTCTCATAGGGCAGCGCTGCCCGAGGCGGCGGGGCAGCCACGCTGTGCAAGCTCCCCATCAACAAAAGCGCCGCCATCAGGATCAGCGACACCAGCCTCAATCCTTGTCTACGGTAGGCTATCAGGTCTCTACGCATGGTTGCTCTCTCCTTTGGATAAGGCTTCTTTTATGACCGGCCACACAGAGCACTGGTTCCAGAGCATCGCGCGAGCCGGTTGGCGAATCGCCAGCACCGCATCCCGGTTCGCCAACCCGCAAAGTCGACGGAAAGGCACAAAAACCCGCAGCGTGAGGCCGGACCGTGTTCCCGGCTTGGCTTCAAAATCCTGCAGACAGCCGCCGTCCTCGCTTGCCGGAACCAGAAGCACCTGCACTTTGTCCCCCTTCACCCTAAAGCCCAGTTGGTCAGCCAACGCCCGCGGAGCATAGGTTGAGTAAGCTTTCCAGATCCGGGCGTTCCTGCGGTTGCAAGAGGGGATGGTCGCGAGAGCGACGTCTGTGTCCGCCTCGTCCTCCGCAAGGTTCAATTCGGGGTTCGCAGGCTCCTGTTGATGCGCGATGCTGCCCACGGACAGAATAAGCGCCCAGAGGCGACACCAGTAACACGCCAGCCACACCTAACAAGGCGCGTCCGCGACCTTGCGTGGTCCACGAATGGCGCCTCTGGCCGTCAAAGGCTTGCTGCATATCATCGTGTCCCTCCTCAAGGATCTGATCGTGTCCATCAAGGACCTCAACGCGCGGGTCTTTGTGACATCCGACTGGCTACCTGAACCCGCTCTTAAGGTCAACCGGCATCCAGCGCCTGTACCGGAGGCCAATAAGCCTGCCCGATCGTCAGGCCGCCGCCGGAGATCACCGGCGGCACCGGCTCCACGCCCATCCCGTTGATGTCCGCCTCTTTACACCGCTACCATAAATCCCAGGTAGCGCAATCGGCGGCGCTACCCAGGGGCCTCCCAGCTTGACACGGATGTACGTCAGGTGCTTCTGAGTTGAGCTGTCCGTTTCCGGCCGCCGCGCGCTGCCAGGTCGTACCGCCGACGGGGAAGCCAAGCCGTCCAGCGGCGCGACGCCGCCCTGCTTGCCAGACCCCCTCAGCCAAAGCACCCGGCCCAGCCGGTAGGGGTCTCGTCAAACTCCTCCGTGACCTACACCTCCAACGGGACTGAGGGTCTGTTGAGGAGTAAGTGCCCGTAAACGTATACCTTCCCGCGCGATTGCAGCTTGGCCTATCCCGCATACTGCATTCGCGTTTGAGGTCTGCGAGCCTTAAGCCCATTTAGCAGCTTAACCTCGCGCTGTTGGTGGCGCGATCGGGAAGTTGTTGATGAACAGACCCTGAGCTCCCGATGGTGCGTCCTGAACGCGGGTAGGGCGCCGGGTCGGGCGTCTGAGGCCCACAGACCTCAAACACCAAAGCAGCTGTTGCTCTACGGCCACCGGCAGACGCCAGGGACCTCATTGGTCTCCCGCTTCTGAGCTCACGGTAGAATCACCCGAGACGGATGCCCCGGAGACCAGGCCTGCAGCGGACGCATCAGCGTCGATCAACGGCGTCGTGGAGGCAAAAGCGTCGCCAGGAAAGTGGATCAGAGCAGGGCGAGGTGAGCAGACGAGGACCACGCCGCACATAACGTAGGTCGGGGATCGGGAAACGCGATGCGCCTGCATACCAGCCCCTTTGTGCGCGGCAAGACCTCGCGACCGTCGCACCGAAATCGCCGGGGGTTCAGAGCGCATCGGACGCCTACTGAACCCCACCAGCGCCCTTCTCAGCGGGCGCCTGGCGAGCCGAAGCTCATCAATATCCGCCGCCCATCCTCCGATGCGGTAAGGGACAGTAGCGCAGCTCCGCCAAGCCCCTGCGCGCGGCCCGCCGCCCAACCCATCGCCACCTAGTGATCCGCGGCCGCATCCGTCAGCACCAGGGGCAGGAAGAGGTCCCAACCGGCAGGTGGATCTGCGCACGTGCCTGCAGAGCTGGCGTAGACCCTGTAGCGCCAAGCGGGCAGCACGTCATCGGTGGCAGCCCAGAAACCCACGTTGTCGTCGTTGGGGTCCTCGCTGGGTGTCGTCCAGCCCGTGATCGTCATCGGTTCGTCCAGCGCGATGAAGACACTGGGCGCATTCGTCTTCCATTCGGACGTACCTCCAATGAGACCGAAGGTGTGGCCGATGACGTGAGGCCAGATGATCCAGCCATCCTCAGGGATCCCATAGCTCTGATCAGCGACGCAGGCCGTCTGCGTGTCCCATTCCGCTGGCGAGATGCGCATAGAGGAGAGCATAACGGGCTTGAAGGCCTCCCCCGGCCGCTCGTCAAGCGCAACGCTGCCCTCCACCGCGGCCTCGACATCGGCAGTGATCCGAAGGTTCCTAACCGGCGGCGGAATGCGCACGGTCAGGGCGACATCCAGCTCCGCTATGGCCCCGGTGACAGATAGCACCAGGTCTGGGCCCTCAACGTGCCAGGTTGCGTCGACGGGCGCACCCTGCCAATAGCTGCCCGCCACCCAGAAGGCAGGCAGCAGGATAATGGAGGTACCCCAGCCTGAATCGGGGCCGTAGTTGAGGCGAAAGAAGCTGCTCTCAAGATGCAGAACGCCATACTGAGGGAAATCAGGGCCGCTGCCATACGCAATCTGCAGTTCATCGCCAACTCGCGTGATCATCCAGTCCGAGCCGGCTGGAAGCAGCGCCTCTGCTTGCGCGTCTAAAGATGGCCCCCACCCTCCGGAAAAGAGGCCGACCACCAAAACAAGGATGAACCCCAGGTTCTTGCTGACGTTCGCCTCCCGAAGTGCTAAACTTTCCAACAGAGTTGACCACGACTTCGTCGACCATGCGGGCTGCTGACGGGGCATGTCACCACAGCATCAGATCCGGGTTAGCCGGACTTTTTTTCGCCGAGCTGCTCCGCTGCTTGACCCGAGCGCAGTATGCGTTGTTGTTGAGGAGTAAAACGGGGACGTGCCGATCTACATTATCCGCACCCGTCAGTGAGCGTCAGAATCCAGGATACCTCACTATGGCCGCGCCACCAACACGATAACCTGCCGATGCCTGCTGATACCGCGATGCATCCTTGTAATTACACTATCATGCCCAGATCCGTTTGTCAACACACCTTCGACTCGGGCCAGCGACGGGCCAGGCCTTTGACTGTGGGAACCGCGGCGGTATACTCCCCCTAATAGTTGAGAAAGAACGCAAGGGGGAGGAGGGTCGCGGTGAGAAAGATAGTAATCACGGCAGACGATATCACGGTGACGGCGGAGCTCAACGAGAGCGCAACAGCCGAGGAAATCTGGGAGCAGCTCCCGCTGCAGGGCACGGTGCAGACGTGGGGAGATGAGGTCTACTTCGAGATCCCGGTGGAGGCCGAGCAGGCGCCGAACGCACGAGCCAGCGTCGAGGTGGGGACGCTCGGGTATTGGCCTATGGGCCAGGCCTTCTGCATATTCTTCGGTCCCACCCCGGCAAGCACCGACGGGAAGCCGCGGGCCTACAGCCCGGTGAACATCATCGGCAGTATGATCGACGACCCCGCTGTGCTGCAGGAGGTGACGCCCGGCAGCACCATCCGCGTGGCACGGGCGCGAAAACAGGACTGAGCACGGCTAAGACGCGGCAGGCGGGCCGGCGACCAGGGCCCGGCGGAGGCGCCACGCCAGCGCCAGGCCGGCGGTGGCCAGCGCCGCGGCGGCGCCGAAAAGGAGCTCGGGGCGCAGCGCAGCGAAGAGCGCGCCGATGATCACCGGGTTCAGCACGGTGACGCTGGCCAGGATGCCGGTCGTCGCCAGGTAGACGGGCCGGCGATCCTCTGTCGCCAGGTCCAGCAGGAAGGCGCTGAAACTCCACCACGAGGCGCCGTTGACAAATCCCACCAGGAAGAAGGCCGCGAAGTAGAGCAGCAGCGGGTAGCGTCCGAATCCGGCCAGGGCCGCCGCCGCCAGGGCCAGGATCTCGGCGGCGGCCGCGGCGCGGATGGCGGCCCAGCTCCCCACCCTATCCACCAGCAGCCCGCCCACCAGGGCCGCAACGGCGCTCCCCACGCTCTGGAGAATCACGAAGGTGCCGATCATCTCGGCGGCATCGGGCAGGATCTGCCGGGCGCGCACCACGAAGAAGACAAAAGCGGAGGCGGCGGTGGAGAGCACCAGCTGGGCCAGGATCATGCGCCGCAGCCAGGGATCCTCACCCAGATAGTGCCACGCCGTGCGCAGCGTCCGCCGCAGGTCGACGGTGGTGGCCGCGTGCCGCACCGGTTTCTCGCGGATGAAGGTCATGCTGAGGACGGAGATCATCAGCCAGCCGAAGCCGCAGAGGAAGAGAAGGGCCCAGCGGTCGGCGCGGGCCCACTGCGCCTGGGCCAGGATGCGGTTGACGACATAACCCGCGGCGGCAGCGCCGAGGCTGGAGAGGAACTGGCCCAGACCGAAGAAGCGGCCGCGGAAGCCCTCGGGTACCACCTTGCCCACCAGGGCCGGCCAGGAGACGCCGTTGAGGCCCTCGGAGGTGAAGAAGACCATCACCGAGAGGGCCAGGATGAGCACCACCAGCCAGGTGTGCGTTCCGGCCCAGAGAAAGACGGCCACGGCCAGGAGCAGGATGGGCAGCCGCCCGCCGATACTGGACCAGATCAGGACGGGTTTCATGCGCGGCTGCACCTCCAGGAGGCTGGCGGCCCAGATCTGGGGTACGGTGACGAAGAGCACCCGCAGAGCGGCCAGGACCCCCACCAGGAGCTCTGAGCCGGTGAACTCGTTGACGAAGGCGGGGATGACGACGAGCGGATCGTAGAAGGCGAAGCCGATGGAGAAGAAGAGGAAGTCGCCCACGAGGGCCAGGATGTTGCGGCGGTCGGTGGGGCTTTGAGACATAGAGCTCTCCTAGGTGACGGTTAATAGACGCCTGGTTGCACGCCAGGGTACTCGCCCAAGGTAGGTCCGCCGGGGCAATCTGTCAAGTCGTCCCCCGCCGGGCCCCGTCTGCGGGCTTCAGCTCAACGTTTCGGGGCAGAAGGGGGCGCACCGCGGGCGAAGGGCTGGCCCGGCCTGCCAGGGCGGATTCGGACTTGGGCAGAGCGCCGAGCACCCGACGCGCCACGATCCCAGGCCTGCAGGTGCGCAGAGAATCTGGCATGCCGTTGACACAAGCGTTTAGTATGGTAGACTTAGATTAACTAATTTAGGCACTGCGTGATGCTTCACAACGGCAGGTCACGTAGGAAGGGGCAACCTATGAGAAGGGCGATGGTCTTTATCGTCTTGGCAGCACTGCTGCTCAGTGTGGGACCGGCAGCGGCCCAGGCCGAGGCGCAGGCGGCACCGGTGGTGGTGCTGGACGTCAGCGGGGTCATCAATCCCTTCTCGGCCCGCTATGTCGAACGCGGGCTGGCGCTGGCCCGCGCGGAGAACGCTCAGCTGGTGGTGGTGACGCTGGACACGCCCGGGGGACTAGAGACGTCCATGCGCGACATCGTGCAGCGGCTGCTGGACACGCCGGTGCCGACGGCCGTCTATGTCACGCCGCAGGGCGCCCGGGCGACGTCGGCGGGGATGTTCATCCTGCTGGCCGCCGACGTGGCGGTGATGGCGCCGGCGACCCACGTGGGCGCGGCGCACCCGGTGCCGCTGGGGGCCGAGGCGTCGGACGTGATGGACGAGAAGGCGACGAGTGACGCCGCGGCGCTGGTGCGCAGTCTGGCCGAGCGCCACGGACGCAACGCCGCGTGGGCCGAGGACGCCGTTCGCGAAAACTTCTCGGTGATCGCCAGTGAGGCGCTGGAGATCAACGTCATCGATCTGATCGCCGAGGACCTGGACGATCTGCTGCTTCAACTGGACCAGCAGGAGGTGGCGGGGCAGACACTGCGCACCGCTGACGCCCCCGTCGAGATGCGGCCGATGAACTTCACTGAGCGGTTCTTCCACGTGATCACCGAGCCCAACATCGCCTATTTGCTGCTCTCACTGGGGACGCTGTTGGTGCTGGCAGAGCTGGCCGATCCGGCCCTGACCGTCGCCGGTGTCGGCGCCGTCATCGCTTACGTGCTCGCCTTTATGGCCCTGGGTAGCCTGCCGGTAAACTGGGCCGCCATCGTGCTGCTGGTGGTCTCCGCCGGCCTATTCGTGTTGGGACTGTTGACGGACACCGAGCCCATCGTCACCTTCATCGGCCTGGTGCCCTTCATTCTGGGCTCACTCCTGCTCTTTGCGCCGTTCACCCCCACCTCACCGGCGGTGCCCGACGTGCAGGTGAACCCCTGGGTGATCGTGCTGGTAGCGGTGAGCATCGTGGGCTTCTCCTTCGTGGTCTTCCGCGCCATTATGGCCGTCCGGCGCCAACCACCGCGGGCCGGCGCCGAGCGGCTGGTCGGGCAGGAAGGGACGGCGCTGACCGACCTGGATCCCGGAGGGCAGGTGCACGTGGAGTTTGAGGATTGGAGCGCCGTGGCGGTGGGCGGCAACATCTCGGCCGGGGAGCGCGTCCGCGTCACCGGCCTGTCCGGCGTGCGGTTGAAAGTGGAGCCGGTAGCGTCCGCGGCGGCTGAGACAGCGGGCAGCAGCGCACAGGATTCTTCAGCAACTCACAAGGAGGACTAAGATGGACATCCTGTTCATTGGCATATTGCTTTTAATCGCTGTGGTGATCCTGGCGATGGCCGTACGCATCGTGCCGGAATACCGCCGCTTGATCGTCTTCCGGTTAGGACGCAGCCTCGGCGCCCGGGGCCCGGGCATCATTTTCCTGATCCCGTTTGTCGACAAGGGGGTGCCGGCAGATCTGAGGGAGGTCTACTTCGACGTGCCGCCCCAGACCTGCATCACCGCCGATAACGCCTCGGTCTCCATCGACTTCCTGGTCTACGACAAGGTGATCGACCCGGAGCGGAGCGTCTTGGAGGTGGAGGACTTCACCGGGGCGGCCCGGGGTCTGGCCATCACAACCCTGCGCGCGGTGGTGGGCGCTATGGACCTGGACGACGTGCTCTCCAAGCGGGATGAGATCAACCGCATCCTGCACGAGAAGCTGGACGACGTGACCGATCGTTGGGGCATCCGGGTGATGGCGGTGGAGATCCGCGAGGTGGTGCCGCCGGCGGACATCCAGCAGGCGATGACACGCCAGATGGCGGCCGAGCGCAACCGGCGCGCGACAGTGGCCGAGGCGCAAGGGAAGCGGGAGGCCACCATCGAGGTCGCCCAAGGCGACCGACAGGCGACCATCCTGCAGGCTGAGGGCCGGCGGCAGGCGATCATTCTGGAGTCTGAGGGCGACCGGGAGGCCGCCATTCTGCGGGCCGAGGGGTTCGCGCTGGCGCTCAATGAGATCTACAAGATCGCCCAAGACGTCGACAGCAAGACGATGACGCTGCAGTATCTGGAGGCGCTGAAGGCGCTGGGCGAGGGCGAGGCGACGAAGTTCGTGATCCCGACGGAGTTCATGAACCTGGCACAGCCGCTCATCGCCAACGCGCAGAAGTCCCAGGAGGGGTAGCGGGGAAGCCGCTTAAGCGATTTTGGAGTGCAGCTATGGTCCACGGCGCGGGAGGTTTCCGCGCCGTGGACTCTTTTTACCGGAAACTGCGCATCGGAATGCGGGCGCATCGGAATGCGGGC
>PWVB01000463.1 GCA_003562365.1 Anaerolineae bacterium | reverse complement strand
TGTCGAATCGTCTCGAGCCGTTACAATGGTCACCGCCTCCAAAGGGTGAGGCAGGCCACCGTCTTGGGCGGACCTTCAAATGTAGGGAAAAGTGAGTGCGGACTGGTGAAAACACGTGTTGTCGTACCAACGTATAATGAAAAAGAGAACCTCCCCTACCTTGTAACGCGTCTGCTGGCTCAGCCCTTGGATCTGGGCATTATCATCGTTGATGACGCTTCTCCTGATGGTACGGGAGAGATCGCGGATCGCTTGGCGGCTGAGCACGATAATCGCGTGCAGATTGTCCATCGGGCCGGCAAGCTTGGCCTTGGGACTGCCTATATAGCTGGGTTTCAGCAAGCACTGCTCGAGCCGGATGTTGATCTGATCGTGACTATGGACGCTGACTTCTCACACCCACCGGAGAAGATCCCCGAGATGGTGGCTAAGGTGGCTGAGGGTTATGATCTGGTGATTGGCAGCCGTTACGTGCCCGGTGGACGTGCCGTCGAGTGCACTCTGCCGCGCAGGATGTTGAGTTGGGGGGCCAACGCTTTTGCCCGCGTCCTGCTTAGTCTGAAGGTGCGCGACACAACCGCTGGCTTCCGCTGCTATCGTCGCGAGGTACTGGTGTCAATCGCCTTAGACGAGATTTTCTCCGACGGCTACTCGTTTCTGATGGAGATGCTTTATAAGGTTCAGCGCCGTGGCTGGCGGATAGGTGAGGTGCCGATTGTCTTTCATAACCGGCAGCAGGGTGTCTCCAAGATCTCACGTGCTGAGATTTACAAGGCGCTATACACCGTCTTGCGACTTTTCAGGGCACGCTTGTTGGCCGGCAGGTTATGAGTTCACCTCCCCCCGATAACGCGCTGCGCTGCAATCTCTGCGGCAGCATCGATGTCACGCTGATGATACCTTCGACACTGGATTGCCAGGATCAGGAGAAGCTATCTCCAGAGGACTTCAGAGCTTACGCCTGCACCAATAGCGGCTACGGTCATCACGGCCCTATTGTGCGCTGTTGCCAGTGTGGCCTGGTCTATGTCGCACCTCGTCCGGAAGACGACGATGTGCTCGACCTCTACATTGCTGTTGAGGATCCTCTCTATGTCGCCGAGCGGGCTGGGCGCATCTTGACGTTCGAGCATCATCTCAAGCCGATGGAGCTTGTCACGGGCCCTGCTGAAGGGCGCCGACTGCTGGATGTGGGCGCGTACACCGGTGTCTTCGTCGAGATTGCGGCGCAACACGGCTGGGATGCCTGGGGTATCGAACCTAGCGCTTGGGCGGTGGCGCAGGCTAAGCGGCGGGGGCTGTCGATGGTGCAGGGCACCCTAGAAGATGCCGAATTCGTCGATGGTAGCTACAGTGTCGTCACGATGTGGGACGTCATTGAGCACGTGAGCGATCCTCTAGCGACGCTGATAGCCGCCTGGCGCGTGCTTGAGCCGGGCGGCTACCTCATCGTTCATACGATGGATTTGGATAGTCTCTTCGCCCGGATTATGGGCTGCCACTGGCCTTGGTTTATGGAGATGCACCTCACCTACTTTACTCGCCAGACGCTGAGGCAGATGCTCGAGCGGGCAGGATTCCAGGTCACCTGGATGGGGGCACAAGGGCGCTACCTACAGGCTGGCTATCTGGCGAGTCGCGTCACCGCCCTCGCGCCCCTCTTGGGACGCCCACTTGAGTGGCTTATCAACAGGGCAAGGATCAACGAGTTGCCGATTCGCGTCAACCTGGGCGATCTCTTCAGCGTCTACGCTCTTAAGGCTTAGCTTCTTACCAACCCAGCCCCAACCCTTCCAACGGATCTCTGCGGAATCCCAAACCCACTCCGTCTGTCGTCACATCCCTTTCCAACTATCCTGAGTCTGAATTGATTGCTATTGCAACGATTGTATTTATCGTGCTGTAAGCTGGGTCTTGGCAATCGATGGTTCGGCGCCACTCTGGAGGGATTATGGAACGAGTTATCATCCAGCAAGATCGTGATTTTCGTATCTCCGTCAGTGCTCAAAGAGAGGGTGATTCGGATTCACGCCCGGTGACACACATCCACGATCTATCCCCTTATGGTATGGTGTTGGCGAGTCTAGGATTGTGCACCGGCGTCGTTATTCACACGTACGCACAGCATCATGAGGTCGATCTTGAAGTGGCCGAGATGGAGGTTGCCTATCATAGAGAATATGGTGACGACTCTCTTTCTGAGGGCTCGTACGTGGAATGGATTGAGGAGACTATGCGCTTTGAGGGTGATCTCACGAAAAAGGAGCGCGGCCGCTTGACCCACGTCGGGCATCAGTGTTCCATTCGTAAAATGCTGACGTCCGGTATTGAGATTCGAACCGAGCAAGCGACTGGGAGAGGAGAGGGAACATGAGTCGGTTGCGGGACAAGGTTGCAGTTATCACTGGTGCCGGAATGGGAATCGGTCGGGCGATTGCCGAGATCTTTGGCGCTGAAGGGGCCAAGATTGTCGTGGTCGATCTGGACCAAAATGCAGGAAACCAGACAACTGATGAAATCAGCCAGGCCGGTGGAACTGCACGGTTTTTCCCTGGAGATGTCAGCCAGCAACTAGACATGGAAGAGATGGCACGTTTCACCACTGACGCTTTCGGACAGATCGACATCCTCTGCGCCAATGCCGGCATCTTCCCTGAGGTCTCCCTGGAGGAGATGCGTGAGGCGGACTGGGATCAGGTATTGGACGTCAATCTGAAGGGCGTCTTCCTGAGCGTGAAGGCCTGTCTGCCCCATCTCAAACGCCGTCCGTCACCCCGGATCTTGGTGACCTCTTCGATCACCGGAAATCGAACCGGGATCTCGGGTCTGACGCATTACGCAGCTTCCAAGGCGGGCATCAACGGGTTCATTAGGACGGCGGCGATGGAGCTTGCGGAGTATGGTATTACCGTAAATGGCGTTGAACCCGGCAACATTCTCACAGAGGGTATGGAGATACAGCTCGGGCAGGACTATATCGATGCCCAAGCCGAGGCGATCCCGATGGGCCGAATGGGTGATCCCAAGGATATTGCTCATGCTATGCTTTTCCTCGCCTCCGACGAAGCCGACTATATCACCGGACAGACGATCGTGGTGGATGGCGGGCAGATACTTCCTGAGTCTAAGTTTGCTCTTTAACCTGAATGCTGCTGGAGGAAAAGTGACGATGCGTATAGTCAGAGCCAATCTGCCCACCCTATCCATATTGGTGTTGGTCCTGATGCTGGTAGCAGCTTGTGCGCCAGCTCCGACTCCGGCACCGACACCGACACTGCCGGCCGAGGTTACCCCAACCGCTGAGCCCGTCCCGGAGTTGATGCTCATCGCCTTTTACGCGTCTGGCACCGCTGATGAACTACAGGTGTTTGCCGTAACAGAGACAGGTGAGAGCATATCAATGGACCACCTTGCCTTCAGGGGGGCATCAGTCTCACCTTTTGGCACCTATCTAGCTCTTCCCTCCTCGCCCCCGCCAGCTCCGAGTGTGACGATTGTGGATCTTCGAACTCCGCGGCAGTTTGAGGTCGGTCAGCTCACTGACCTCGATACTTTCAGCATGGCTTTTGAGGACTCTGAGCAGAGGCTCGCGATCCTTGAGGTATCCGCGCCCTCGGCTGAGGAGGTGAGTTGGGCCCTGCTGGTGGCGAATCTACTGGGCGAGGGGGTGACGCGATTTCCCGCTCGCAGCTGGATGGAAGAAGGGGCCAGGTTGCCAGGATATCCACTGGGATGGATCTTCGGTGGGTTTGAACTCTTGCTGGATACCTTTGTCCCATATACTGACGCTGGCGGTCAGGGTGTGATCGCCCTGGAGTTACGACCCGATCCGGTGGAGGAGCCGCCGCGCGTTCAGGACGTCCCCCTGGAGGAGTTGGCGTGGCGCGAGGTGCTGCCTGCGGAGGCCTACGACACCGTGCCCCGCCTTTCGTCAGATGCCACTGCGTTGCTCTATCTGGATCGCGATCCGGACTACCTTCCGGACGCTTACGATCCGCTGGGCTTTGACCTGGCGGTCAACCGACTCTGGACACTGAGCTTTGACGATCCCGAAGCAATTGTGGAACCGGATATGTGGTTGGCGGTCGACGACGGTTCCGCACTTGCTCGTGTTGCTGATTGGTCTCCCGATGGTGCACAGATCCTCTATGCACAAGGCACGTATGATGGCGGCGAGACGTTCGCTTCTGTTGAGCTCAAGATTCACGATGCGGTCACTCCGGTGCGTCAGGTGACGGAACTGCCTTTACCTGAGGAAAGGCACCTGGTAGGCCTGGACTGGTGTCGGCCCGAGCTGGCGCTGGTGACGACGGCTGAGTCTCCCGGCGATTATGAGCTCACCCTGATCGACGTGATCGACGGCACCAGCAGGTCGATAGCGGCCGCAGCTACCGTCGAGGTGCTTGGCTGTGTCAACGAGCTGCCGGCGGCAGCTGAGTAGCAGCGTCATATTTGGTGTCCTCGGCCCGGGCCTAAAGCTCGGGTAACCTGAAGGCGTCCCCTGTCTCGTCAATCCAGCGCGCCAGTTTGCCTTGTAGCTCCGCCCGTTTGTCATTGAAGGTGTCGAGGAAGGCGAGGTTTGCCAGCTCATAGGGATCCTCTTCGAGATTGAACATCCCCCAGGGCTGTCCTTCAAGGCAGACGTACTTCCATCCATCGCGTGTTCGAATGCCGCGCCAGACTCGGTTCAGGCAGTCGAAACGCTTTCTGAAGCTGTGCTGGAGAAAGGCTGAATCGGGCTCTCTCTCGGGCGTTTGGCGTTCCGGCAGGATATGGTGAGCATAGTCTGTGCCCATCATCCATTCGGGCGTTGCCAGCCCGCAGAGTCCCAGTGTTGTGGGCGCGATGTCCACGTGGTTGAGCGGGGCATCGGCCTTTACGGGAGCGTGCCGACCTCCGGCAGGGTGCACGATGAATGGGATCCGGAGCGCCTCCTCCCAAGGGCTGCTCTTGCGTACGTAGCCGTGAGAACCGTGCATATCACCGTGATCTGAGAAGAAGAGGACATGAGTGTTTGCGTCGAGGCCTGTCGCCTCCAATGCGGCCAGAATGCGCCCGACGTTCCAGTCGAGATTCTCGATCTGCGCATAGTAACCGGCAAGATCGCGGCGGGCGCGCTCGGTTACACGGGGAATGGGTGGGACGTTAGGTCGCAACACGATATCCTCGGACTTGTGGCGCGCCATAAAACCGGGTGGCGCTACATAGGGATCGTGCGGCGGTTGAACTGAAAGGACGGCGAAAAAGGGCTGCGGCGGCGAAGCTCCGCCGAGAAAGTCGATAAGCCGGTCGGTCAGGACGTCGGTCTCGTAGCCCTCAAGTTTCTCCGCCAGCGGATCTCGATCGTCGCGCCCCTCTAGATCGTGGCCGTGGATATAGCAGTTGTACTGGGCGTTGTTGTTTTCATAACCCAGCCAGATGTCGAATCGTCCGCGCTCTGCCCGCGGAACGTGGATCATATGATTGGCGCCGCCGAGGTGCCACTTCCCGAAGTAGGCTGTCCGGTAGCCCTGGTCGTTGAGGACATCCGTGATCAATGGAAGCGCTGGGTCCATCCTCTGCGGCGTGCGGTTTACGCACTGGTGAATATATCGGCTGGTCAGCAGGGAGCCGCGAAAGGGCGTGCACCAGGGGCACCCGCTGACGGCGTTGGTGAACCGCACGCCTGAATCCGCCATCCGATCCAAGTTGGGTGTCTGGACGTTGGGGTCGCCCATATGGCTGAGTGCCTGCGCGCGGTGTTGATCACCGAAGATCCAGATCACATTAGGGTGCGTGGGCATAGCGTCTCCTTATCTTGCGGGATGTGATTTTGTGTGTGCCGCTACGATGCGTAGCAAGCATATATTGTTGTGTCCCACGGCGTCGTGGCGGTAGAAAATGCTCATTCATCTCTCGCAAGCCAGTGCTCATGGTCGGTGCGGATGACTGGGTGCCCCTCGATATCCAGCTGACACGGAGTGTAGTTTCACGGTAAGTCCGCCGTGGTCGGGATCCGTGTAAGTTGGGCCGTCTTTTCCGCCACCGTGGATCACGTTGGTAGCTCGTGCGACCCGTTCCAGGTCGTCTATCCTCCTCAAGGGAGCTCCATACCAGGTGCTGTAACGTCAACTCACAGAGTTTTCCTCTGAAATGAGTGCGTCTCAACTCGCAAGGTCGGGCCGTGTCTGCTGCCTCGACTAGTCTATCGTGGCATGGTCGCACCAACCCGCGTTTTTGCAAGGTTGTGATTATGCGGAACACCGTTGAAACTGGGGCTTGTATTAACTCGATTTATATGATATATTTATACGTAATTAGGATATACTCTGCTAGAGTTTGTCCTAATGCCCACCAGCAGGTGGTAATATAGCGTTCCGGAGCCCGGGCACTGGGCCCGGTGCCCGGGACAAGATGTGCGCCCCGACGAGTCCTCTCGTCCGGCATGAAGCGTACATCGATCAACGGTGCAGGAGGCGACTATGGCCCAGCAACCGTGGATCCGGGTTATCGTCCTGATAACCGCTGTGCTTGCGCTGTTCTTCTTAGGCTTTGTCTCCCAACAAACGCAGGCTGCTGACAACGTCGATCGAGTGAATCAACTACTCACCGAAGAGCTGCGCCAAGCGGTACAGACCCATGGGGAGATCCCCATTATCATCGGGTTGGATGTTTCTTCTCACGCGACGCTGATGGGCGGAGGCGAGGCGCCGACGATGCTGGATCAGGTCGATCTGGATGTCGTGGTGCAGGATATCGCTCGGGTTGGTGACGGCGTGCTCGATCGCTTAACCAAACAGCGTGTCAGCAATGTCAAACGCTACGACTACTTCCCCTTTCTGGCGATGATCGTTGACGAGGAGGCCTTGGAAGCCCTGGCTCAGGATCACTCCGTGAGCTTCATTAGCCTCGACATCCCCGTGCCACCGGTTATGGACGACACGCTCCCTCTCATTCAGGCCAACAACAACCATTTCCTGAACTACACCGGCAGCGGCTGGAGTATCGCCATCCTGGATACCGGTGTTCAGAAGAGCCACCCCGCCCTGCTTGGTAAAGTCATCTCCGAGGCCTGCTACTCCAGCAACGTGCCCACCCAGGGGGCCAGCTCTCTCTGTCCGAGCGGGGCGACAAGTTCCACTGCGTTCAATTCCGGTCTGAACTGCGCGGCCGGTATCACCGGCTGCGATCACGGCACGCATGTGGCAGGTATCGTTGCGAGAGTGGCTCCTGGCGCTTGGCTTATGCCTATTCAGGTCTTCAGCCGCTTCACCGATGGTAGCGGCAACACCTTCTGCATGGATGCTAATCGCACCAGCCCCTGCACCCTTTCCTACACCTCAGATCAGGTGAGAGGGCTTGATCGCGTTTGGCAGGTACACGTTACCAACGCCAGCATTAACGTGGCTGCGGTCAATATGAGCTTAGGTGGGGGATTTCATACCGGACCTTGTGACCATCTAAGCCAGTACAACAGCCTGCGTATTGCCATCAACCAACTGCGCAGCGTAAACGTACCTACCGTCATCGCTGCCGGCAACAGTGGCCATCGCAACGCTATGGCCGCCCCCGCCTGCCTCAGTCCCGCCATCAGCGTAGCTGCCAGTGATAAAAACGATCAGGTCGCCAGTTTCTCCAACCTTTCCCCCTTCACCACCTTGCTGGCTCCCGGCATGCCTATTCTGGCCCCCGTGCCCACCAACATGACCCCTATCTATCAGACTAAGGGTGGCACTTCAATGGCTGCTCCCCACGTCACCGGAGCCATTGCCACCTTGAAGGAGGGTCAGCCCACTGCCACCGTATCTCAGGTCATCAGCGCCCTCACCAGTAGCGGCCCAAGCCTTACCGATCAGCGCAGCGGGGGCTTCATCACCAAACGGCGGCTGAACACCTGGCTGTCTCTCTGCGCTCTCATCAACTGCGACGCCGATGACTTTCGCACCCTGGGAACCAATCAGACGCTTAACGGAAGTATCAGCCCAGCCGGCGATGTGGATGTCTACTACTACTTCGGTTCCGCCGGACAGCGTCTAACCCTGCGAATGAACCGTACGAGCGGCAGTATGGATCCCCATCTGGAGCTGTTATCGCCCAGCGGCTTTCGGGTGGCATTCAATGACAACGGTGGCGGTGGTGTGAACGCCTTGATCAACGGTTACCTGCTGCCCCAGAACGGCCTCTACCAGCTTCGCGTCCGGAGCGTCAACAACTTCACCGGCAGCTACCAGATCAGTGCCTCTACGCAAGTGGAGACCCTCAATCCCGTGCCGCAGATCAGCCGGCTCAGTCCCGGCTGGACCTACGGAAGCTTCTTTGGCTCCGATTTCTGGGTTGCCATCTACGGTGACAACTTCATGCCGGAGTCACAGGTGCGCATCAATGGCTCCCTGCGAGCCAAGTTTTACAGTAGCTCCAATCTGATCTACATTCGTGTTCTGGGCGGTGACATTTACTGGCCATGGCCTCGCAACGCCTTCATCACGGTGGTAAATCCGACGCCGGGGGGGGGCACGTCCAATACACGGGCGCTACCTATCTACGATCCGTTCTTGGGGGAAAGCAGTCTGCGGTATCCGGAAACCGGCCGTGGTGTCAGCGTGGGCATTAGCCAGACCTTTGTCATAAGCTGGACGGCCCCGATTACGATCACCACGTGGCGCGATATGCAGCAGATGGATATGCGACTCCGAGATGAGGTCGGCGAGACGGCAGCTTGGGTACGCGTTGTCGAACAACCGGGGGCAGAGAGCTTCTACCGGTTACTCAATGCCTCCGAAGAAATTGTCGGTGAGGGAATGCCGGGCGAGGCCCGCAGTCTGGTCCTAACCGATACAGTGACGCTGGATCTCGCCAAAAGTAGCTTTTCCGGTTCGGGCCTGACGGCGATTATGACGCCGACGCTGACCTTTGGCCCGGCGTCCATCGGCATGTACAATGTGGAGTTTCGCGTCGACAGCAAGAGCGGTGACGGTGGGGAGCCAAATGTGCAGGACGGCGATGTGTTGGGCACTTTCACCATTCTGCCGGAGGGCTGCGAGGTGACGATCGCCGAGGTGACGTTGAGCGGGGAGACCACAGGACTGGTGGATGAACTGCTCTTGTTCAACGCAACCATTTCGCCTACTGATGCCTCGCTTCCTATCACCTACACTTGGACGCCGGAGCCGGATGTTGGTCAAGGCTTTCCCAACGCTGTCTACAGCTTCGACCAGGCGGGAGAGTACGTGATCTCAGTGCAGGTGGAGAACTGCGGCGCTTTTGCCGGTGCGGTGCAGACAGTGCAGATCAGCAGTGGCGCTGATCCAGATCTGACGATCAGCAAAGCGGGACCGGCGACGGCGGTTGCTAACCAGCCGTTCACCTACACGATCACCATCGCCAACCATGGGGCGATGACGGCCACGAACCTGCTGGTGCGCGACTTACTGCCGGCGGGCAGCGTCTATCATGGCGGCGGCGTGCTGATGGGAGACGAAGTACAATGGCAGTTCCCCCAACTGGAGGGCTACGGACAAGCGGTGACCGCCACAGTCAGCATCAGCGCTGCCGCCGATGTGGTTAATGGGGACTACAGTGTCAGCGCCGACGCTGGCATCGTTGCCCGGGGCAGCGACCTCGCTCAGACCCGCATCGTCGATGCTCAAGTCCTGCTGACCCCGGTCACCACCAGCACTCTCAGGTACGGCAGCACTCACACCACGCTGCTCAGAGTGCCCGGTGGTGCCGTCTTTGCCGATACCATCCTCACCTACGAGGAACTTAGCGAGCCAGCCGATCTCAGTGGGCGCTTTGCCGGGCGTGCCTTCGCTCTGACCACTTATGTGGACCACGTCGAGGTCAGCGATCATCGTCTCTTTGAGACCGTTGCCGTCACGCTGAGCTATGCCTTGAGTGATGTTGGCAACCCCGAAGCCCTCAGTCTGCGTTACTGGGACGGCACCGACTGGCACGACAAGGGTATTGTCTGCGAAACCGATCTGGTTGCGGCCAAGCTTGCCTGCACCGTGGATGCGCCGCCGATGACCCGCTACTCGTTGGTGGCGGAGACAGCGACGGCGATCTATCTGCCGCTGATCGTGCGCAACTACGGTGGCACGCCGCCCAATGCGCAGATTACCAGTGTCGAACTGGCCGGTAGCGACTACGTGGTCACCTTTGAGGCCAATGGCTTTACCCTGCAGCTTCCCGGACAGCACGTTCATTTCTTTTTCGACACCGTCCCGCCGGAGCAGGCGGGCGTGCCGGGCAGCGGCCCATGGTACGTTTACGGCGGCGGGAGCCCCTTCACAGGCTACGGTGTTGCCGACCGGCCCGCTGCGGCGAATCGGATGTGTGTCCTGGTCGCAAATCCGGATCACAGCGTGATTCAGGAGTCGGGTAACTGCTACGATTTGCCCTGACGTTTTGAATGAGAATCCCCCTGGCGGTCTGACGCCGCCAGGGGGGTGGTCGTTGGTCTAGCTACTGGACACTTTCACAGAGAAGGGGGCGAGACCATCACCTGGACTATGGTCTCGCTACTCCATCAGTACGAACCTAGGCTTTCTGATATTTTGCATCATTCAGACAGTATTGGAATTGTCTCAGATCCGTTATCCTGAGCTCTCCAAATCCGATTTGGCGGCCAACAGATAAGTCTTGGCTATTCGCATTGATCCATCGGACCAAGAAACTGACCGAGAGCGGAGCTCGGTGCGCAAACTGTCCGGTAGCTAGGTCGTTGGTCAGGCTTGAGGGGAAGAGGTGAACCGCTCAAGCATCGCGCCCGTCACCTTGGAGAAAGATATCGTGTTGGGGCCGCGCGATCCTGATGCCGTGGGCGGTGAACTTCTCGTAGATCGCGTGGTTGAGCTTGCTTGTCAGCAGGCCTCGGCGCTGTATAAGCGCCTCACTCCAGGCTCGCAGTTCGAATTCCAAGCCCCTCTCGGTTAAGCCAAGCAGCCGCACCCCGGGGCTGGGATCCTTAAGCACTGTAGGCTCCTCGGCGCCGACCTCTAAAAGCAGGCGCTCGACCAGGTGGGCGTCACTACCTGTCGGTACCGTCACGGGAATGCGAAAGCGCACCCGATTCTCAATGTGGCTCCAGTTGATGATGTTCTCGGTGATGAACTTGAGGTTTGGGACGATGATAGCGATGTTGTCGTTGGTCAGCACCGTCGCGCTTCGAATGCCGATGTGCACCACCTTACCGTGGACTTTGCCGATCTCGATCCGGTCCCCCACCTTAATTGGGCGCTCGAAGAGGATGATCAGACCGCTGACGAAGTTGTTGACGATGTTCTGCAGCCCAAATCCCAATCCGATGCCCAGTGATCCAGCGAGGAGATTGAAAAGCGTCAGATCTATGCCAGTCGTCTGGAGAATGATGGCGAATCCGATGATGAGCATGATATAACGCACGATGGTGCCGGTGGCCTCCCGGGTACCGAGGTCCATGTTGGTGCGGGCCAACCACTGGTGAACCAGCCAACTCCTGAATCGGCTGGTGAAATAGAAAAAGAGCAGGATGAAGACGAGTAGGTAGAGCAAGCTCCACAGGGTCACCGGGGTCTCCCCGATCTGGAAGAGGAAGATGTCGAGGAAGTCGCTCACTTGCTCCAGTAATTGCTGAACCGTTTCCATGCCTTGCCTACCCTTTCCACGCTATTGCTACAGTTGCATACGATCAGCCTTAAGCCAGACCAAAAGCTCCACCGCATCTGGCTCGGATAATCGGATACCTGATACGTTGACACTCTCCCCGACAGATCGGGGGAGATTCTCGTTTCATAGCAGTGCACCTGCTGTTGCAGGTCCTACCTTCACACCGCGAGCGGTTAACCTCTCCGTCTGCCCGGCGGTGGCGCTCAAATCCATAAAGCCACGGGCCTGGATGTCTTGAGCTGCGTTGTAGTCTCTATCGACCCAGCGACACTTATACCCCAACTACCCCACAAACTCATCCTAACCGTGTCTGCGCTAAGCCTGACACATTGGGGTCTTCCATCTTGATCGCTTGGCGCTCGCCTACCGTTCGTGTGCTCAGCTTGTGAAGAAAGTCCTCACGCATATGTCTGACACGCTCGCGGAGACGTGCAACGGGCTGGCGCTGCTTCTTACATCAATGGTGAACTCGTGATTTGCGCGACACCTTGCGCTATGCACGGGGCCATTCTCTTTCAGCATGTCCAAGACACTGACAGGTTGCAACCCGTTCCCCCTCTGCAGTGACGCTACACTCGCTCAGTCCCTGATCGATCCCCAGAGACTCATCAGCGATAAGTTGAGCTTCCGGAGGGTCATCCACCTCTTTCTCACAGATGATGCGGACATACCAGCCACCTGCTTACCGCTTGAGGGTCGCTCGTTTGATGGCCCCTTCGATCTCTCGGCTGGTGTAGAAGCCCATCCAGCCAATCTTGGGGAGATACACGCTATCTCCTCGGACCTCAAGGCCTTGAGGATAGGTGCATGACTGTTGCGCAAGTTTCTTGCTTTTGAACCGTGATGCCCTTTGCGTCCCGCAAAGAATCTTCTGCAAGCTTGCTGCAAGTGTTTGATCGGCTCTTGAAGCACTTGCGAGTGGATGGTTTTGAGCCCGGCTGTCTCAGGTTCGCGCTTCAACCTCGTCAGTTGGCGCATTTGCTCGTAGTGTGACACACACTCGCCGGTCGCTTCACAGACGCGCTTGCGTTCAGCCAGGCACTCATACCCTACTCAGCGCATGGCTCCCGCACATCGCCGGAACAACGGACCTTGTTTCCAAGCCGGTTTGAGCTTGCATTGAAAGGCTTTGTTTACCCGCTGCCACTGCTCCTGGAAGCGGCCCTCGATGGTTTCGGAGCTTACGTGTCCTACTGCTGCACGGAAATAAGCGCGTGTCCACCACGAGGGATGCTTGAGCAAGTGGGGGTATTCCTTGCGCAACAATCTTGACGAACGTCCCCGAAAGGGGTGAGCCATTTGGTAAGGTGCTTCTCAGTTGTCGTCTCCACAAACAAGTGGATGTGATCTGGTTGAACGGCTAACTCAAGAATTGTCCATCCTCTGTAATCAGCGGCGCTTTCGACTACCTCACGTAGTCGTTTGGCGACATCATTGACGGCAAC
>PWVB01000160.1 GCA_003562365.1 Anaerolineae bacterium | reverse complement strand
GACAGAGATCGGAACGCTGCCATGAACATTGAGAGGCAGGCATTAAAGATGGTCGCCGGGGTGGGTTCACGGAGACCTAAAACGCCCGGGGAGCAGATATCAGACTCTTCGGAGCAATCTGTGTCGAAACGTGAAAATATGGCTGCAGAAAGGCAGCCTTCCAAACCGTGTCAAGTTGGCACAGTTTGGTAAACCAGGACCGACGCAGTACCTCGACTTCCACCGGCCCAGTATACCCTCAGCATCGGCTGGGGGCTAACATCAGTATACAAGGAGACAGCTGTGACTACCTAGCGCGAACGCGTGATGAGGGCGGTGAATCATCGTGGGCCACCAACGGACGGGCGTGTGCCTATCGACCTGGGTGGGCACCGGTCCTCCGGGATCATGGCCATCGCCTACAAGCAGCTCAAGCAGCATCTGGGGATCAGGTCGGGGGATATCTATGTCTACGACTTCGTACAGCAATTGGCGATCGTTGAACCGGAGATTCTGGATCGGTTTGAGGTCGACACGATAGAGCTGGGGCGGGGTTTCGCGTTAGATCCTGGAGATTGGCGCGACTGGGTATTGCCGGATGGGACGCCTTGCAAGATCCCGGCGTTTATCGAACCGGTAAGGGTCGGGGCGGACTGGCACATCTATGACCCTGATGGTGCACTGATCGCGATACAGAGAGAGGGCGGTCTCTATTTCGAGCAGACCTGTTTCCCACTAGCGCATCACGCGGGTGATGATTTCTCCCAGCTACCTGAGGCCATGGACAAAGTGATGTGGGCAGCCTTGGGCTCCCCGCCAGCCCCTATCGATTTTGATGAGATGGGCCTGCAACAACTGGCAGCTGGCGCACGAGTCTTGCGACATAGACCGTCGGATCTTGAGGCATCGGAGGTGTCTGAACGTGCCATTCTGGGGCTATTCGGGGGTAATCTGATGGAGTGGGGCCAGTTTCTGTTCCGTATGGATAACTTCCTCATGTTGCTTGCGACGGAGCCGCGCAGAATGCACCGCTTCCTGGATGCACTCGTGGAGTTTCATATGGATAACCTGGAGCGGTATCTCTCGGCGGTCGGGCCATATATCGATATCATCGTGTTTGGCGATGATCTGGGTATGCAGACTGGTCCGCAGATCGCGCTATCGATGTACCGCCAGTTTTTCTTTCCGCGCCATCGACAGCTCTGGGAACGGGCAAAGCAGCTAGCGGACGTTAAGGTGATGCTCCACTCTTGTGGAAGTATCGCCTCCTACATCCCGAACTTTATTGAGGCGGGTCTTGATATCCTGCAGCCGATACAGACATCGGCTCGCGGTATGGACCCACTGGTGCTTAAGCGCGAATATGGTCGCCATCTCTGTCTGTGGGGCGGAGGGTGCGATACGCAGTGGGTCTTGCCACGGGGAACATCGGAGCAGGTGACCGCGGAGGTGCGTAATAAAGTCGCCGCGCTGGCCCGAGGGGGCGGGTACGTCTTTCAGCAGGTCCACAACATTATGGCCGACGTTCCACCGGAGAACATCGTAGCAATGCTGGACGCGGCGAGGCGAACTCGTGGAAGTTCGGTATAATCATCATGTTGACGATGGCCACAGGTGCAGACCTCGTTGATGGAAATCGTTAACATATGTGGTGGGTAGGTAGGTTCGGGTTAGGAGGCGTTATGATGAACAGACGAGGCCTAGGACCGCTGGTGCGGTGGGGGGCCTTGTTGGTGCTGCTCCTGAGTGGATGCCTGGGTGGCGTAGCGATGCCAGATCCGGTGACTATCGTGTTCATACATCCCCAGGATCCGACTGGCTTGTACGCACAGTGGGCTGAGCAGTTCCAGGAGAATCACCGCCACGTCACTGTGGAGCTACGGACCAGTGGTCCGCCTTCAGCTGCTGACGTCTTCGTCGCGACGCAGTTTGAGTTGGCTGGATATCTTCAGTCGAACACGATACTGGATCTCTCCGGGTTCATCGAGCAGACTGAGGCCTTTAACCGGGCCGACTACTACCCTGCCGCGCTGGAGATCTTCCGCAGCCAGGGCCGTCAGTGGGCGGTGCCTTTTGGGATCGATATGCTGATGCTCTTCTACAACCAGGATATCTTCGATCGCTATGGAGTGGCCTATCCAGAAGTCGGCTGGACTTGGAGTGGATTTCTGGATCGAGCGTTGGCTACCACCGATCCAGGGGCAGGGGTCTTCGGCTACGCCCTGCAACACGATGGGGACCTGGCCATCTACGAGCCAGTCACGTTGATCTACCAGCGGGGCGGGGGGATCTTCGACAGCCTTGACGCGCCGACGCGGGTTACCTTCGACGCACCTGCCAATGTCGAAGCACTGGATTTCTATGCGAGCTTGATCCACGTCCACGGCACTGCACCGACGCCTCAGGAGGCGCAGCAGCTGGGACACCCTTATCCGTGGCTGGGTGTGATGGGCGGACGCTTTGCGATGTGGTCAATGATGTTTTCGGAGCGAGGTGGGGCGCGCTGGCCAACGCCGTGGGAGATGAACTGGGGGGTTGTGCCGATGCCGAGCGATGCCGTGGCCGGCACGTTGGCGATGGCCGAGGGACTGTTTGTCTCTGCAGAAACCGAACATCCGGCTGAGGCATGGCTGTGGATTACGTATCTCAGCCAGCAGATCTCGCCGCTATTGGTGCCGGCGCGAATGTCGCTGGCGCAGTCGCCGGCGTTTGAGCGACGGACCGGATCAACGGCAGCTGCAGCCGCCCGTGCCGCGGTCGCCGACGGGATCCTGGTCAACCCGGAGGTGTTGGGATTCGAGCCTCAGCTGGGAGTGCTGGTTGAGGCTTTTGTGCAGATACGCAGTGGGGAGCTTACGCCGGAGATTGCTCTGACCGGCGCACAGGCACGATCAGAGCATTGAGCCTGGACCGGGATTGTTAGGTGCGTAGAACAAGCCCAGCCCGTCAGCGATCACGATCAGCATTTCATGGGTCTAAGCAATCGGTTGAGAAGGCTGACAACGATACCTGTGATAAGACCGAAAGCCAGCGCGGCACGTAGGTCGAATAGGATGTTGGTATTGCCCGTAATCTCCCTTGCCACGGCGACGGTGATGCCGCCCCCCGCCATGTTTACCGTGTCGGCGAAAGCTACGGCGATGCCACCATCTTGTACTGTCACGCTCTCACTGATTGCCAGGGCGATGCCTCCCTGGCTAACGTCGATCAGGCGAGCATGGGCACGATGGATACCGCCGTGGGCAATGTGGATTTGGTCTGCTTGGGCGTGCTCAACTGTGGTCTGTTCGGATGTGATGGTTTCCGCACTCTCTTGACTCATGGTGCCTAGTTTGCCAAACTGTGCCAAACTGACACGGTTTGGACGGCCGCCTTTCTTCGGCCATGTTTTCACTTTACTTTCCGGTAAGTGAGATAGGAAAAGGATGACAGATGGGCTCGACCTGTGGTAAGGTTAAGGTGTAAACGAAACCGACCAGGAGGTGAGCCCGTCTCACGCCATTATACCTTGGAAGTTCT
>PWVB01000230.1 GCA_003562365.1 Anaerolineae bacterium | reverse complement strand
CGGAGCGTTATCATACCACGGGCCCGCACCATTCATACTCGCTCGCAAGCCATAGCTCTTTAACCGCTCCTGATACGCCGCACTCGTGTACTGGCTGCCTTGGTCCGAGTGATGGACAAGGCCAGCGGCTTGCTGACGTCGCCGCAAGGCCATGCTCAGCGCGTCCACGGTCAACCGGTCGATTATCCGTTCCAACATCGCCCAGCCCACGATCGACCGACTGTACAGATCCAGGACCGCCGCCAGGTAGAGCCACCCCACTCCGCTAGCCATTTCCGGTCCGGCCGTTGGGCCGCAAAGTCCCCGTTTCAGCAGATCCGGGGCGACTGGATGCGCCCTATTGCACTTCGTCGTCGCCCTGTACCGACGTGTCTACTTAGCTATGAGGCCCCGCAGACGCATCAGGCGGGCCACCCGGTTCTCACTGCACAGGACGCCCTCGCGTTGGAGCTCGCGATACACCCGCGGGCTCCCATAGGTCTCTCCGCTCACGTCAAACACAGCTTCGACCTGCTCCAGCAACGCTTGATTCGCCATCTCCCGCCCGCTGGCAGGTCGCCCGCACCAGACGTAGTACCCGCTCGACGATACCTCCAACACCCCGCACATCCGTCGCACCGGGAACGAACTTCAATGCTCCTCGATGAACTGGAATCTCATCTGCGTGGTTGCGAGAAGATGGTCACTGCTTTTTTTAGGATCTCCCGCTCTTGTCGCAGGATCTCGTTCTCCCGCTCCAGCTCTCGAATCCGTTGATTGGACGCCTTGAGACAGCCCTGCCCAGGAAAAGCTTTTTCCCCTTCCTCTGCCAGCTGGCGCTTCCAGCCACTGGTGCAGCCTCTCCAAAGGCCCAGGTCACGCTCGACTTCCGCCTGAGTCTTATCGGTTGTCTCCGTCAGCCGCACCGCTTCGCGTTTGAACTCAGCGGTGTACGTTTTTCGCTTGCTCATATCACTCCCTCCAAAGTGGTCTTTCATACCCTACACTCACCTCATTGACTTGTCCACTTTTTCGGGGGAAGATCATTGGGCTGTGTGAGTATGACGATGAGGCCCGCCAGTTTCAGCAAGCCTACGGATATGCAGGTCCCGGCAACGCCCAGGACCGGCAATAGCACAACACCGCCGACAATGCCCCCCAACCATCCACCAAGCAGATCGGAAGCATAGAGCAGCCCGGCGGTTCGACTCAGGTTAGCGTTCTTGCTAAGGTACAGCTTGTTCGCCAGAGGGAACTGCGACCCAACCAATAGCCCACAGATCGACGAAAGCACCAAGAACAGCAGCCTGAAAAGCGCAAAAGCGCGTTGGTCACCCACAGAGGCGTTGACAACCGACACCACGATCGGTAGTCCGAGGGAGAAACAGGCTACAGCCAAGTCGATCTTCATAAAAAGCCCAAGCCCACTCCGGATCCGCTTAAGCTCCCCTGTCGTTAACATAGCGCCGCAAGCAGCCCCTACCATAAAGGATGCCACAAGGAGCCCGATCCACGAAAACACGTAGCCATAGACAGCCTGAAAGGTGAAAATCACGGTGAGGCTGAAGATCATACCGGCAAAGCCGGTGGTAAAGATGGATAAGGGGATGCCTGAAGGGAGACATCTCGAGTTCATCGAGCGAAGGAGGACATATGCAATCAGCAACAGTATAAGCAGGAGCACGATGATCCCCAGGTTGAGCCTCTCGAACTGTCTGTAGAGCAAGCCGAACTCAGGCGCATGCAGGGCATTCCAATGCGAGAGGCTGAAAAAAAGCCCCAAGGGCCTGAAGTCGTGATTTGTTTTCTGGGTACCATTCTCGATGAAATCAGAGAACCAATCCTGCCAGCCGGGATGCAATTTGCTCTCGATATGCCAGGGAACCATTAACTCTGCCGTGATGTCCCGATCGCGCAGTCTTGCCACAAGCTGGCCCGTGTCAATCATCGTAATGTCCCGGGCGTCCGACGCCAGGAAAATATGCCTGCCGTCCCCAGGAATCACCCGAATATGGGGAAAGACACTCTTCAGCGTATGGAATATACAGCTGTTCAGGTCACGCAATGGCTCGTTCAGTAAAGCCAACGAGCCAGGCGCCCCAAGGACAAGGATGCCCCCGTCGTTCAATCGCTCCGCCGCAAGGGAGAAGAACTCTTCGGTAAAGAATCTGTTGGCCTGCAAACTCGACGGCTCCATGATCCCAACGAAGATCACGTCATAGCGATGGGGGATTGTCTTGAGCAACAAACGACCGTCAGTATGCTTGATCGACACCCGTTCGTCGCTCAGCTCAAATTCGGTTAACGGTGTATGGAATTCTCTCAAAAGAGAAAGGAGGAGCGGATCGAGTTCTGCATACTCAACTGCCTCTATAGAAGGGTGTTTAAGCGACTCGTTGATGACCCCCCCTGCCCCACCGCTCAAGATCAGGATTCTTGCGGGTTCAGGATGAGAAAGCAGCGGAAGATGAACGAACTCCTCCGTAGGCTGAATATCCGGAATAGGCGTGATGATAGCGGGAAGCCCATCCAGAAAGAATATATACTGACCCTGGTTTTCTACTATGGCTATATTCCCGTATTGGGAGTTCTGATAATGTACAACATTCTGGTTTTTCCATTGTCCTGCAACTGAGCGGTGATGGAGCTCGTTGGCGTGACTGGCAAAAAGGAAGTAGCCAGAGAGGAAGATAGATACACTCACGATTCCTAGAATCGTTTTCTGAACCGGCCCGATCGTCCAGCATGGGATAAGCAGCACAAGACCTACGATGAGGTTCAACAAAGCGATCCCGATGGCGACGTGGATCGCAGCGAGATAAGGAACGAGAAAGTAGGTGCTCACAACTCCGCCAACCATAGTGCCGACGGTCTCATAGACATAGACTCGGCCAGCAGAGGATGCCTCCGAGCCCGCCACAGCATCGTAGATGCGGCAACTCAACGTGAACAGTGCACCGTGAAGCAGGCTCACCGGCAAGAGGATTAGCAAAGAAGTATAGAACATCGGCAAGAGTCCTATACTCTCGCCAATGGAGACACCGATGGCGTTCTTCAGGTTGCGTGTGAACAGAACGGCTACGAGGAGCGCTAAGGAGAAAAAAAAGGTGATCACTGTGAAGACTTCAAATTCGTGCTCTGACGTCTCCACCAACCTGCCAAGGAAGAGACTTCCGAGCGCCTCAAGCATAAGCCAGTTGGCTAGTATGATGCCGATGGAGAGTTCGTTGCCCGAGAAGACGATCAGCAGTTCCCGCAGAAGCAGTATCTCAGCGACCAGCCCGCTGAATCCCATCACCAGTACTGCTATGCAGACGCGTCGTTTCATCAAACCGAACTCCCACTTACTTCGGTAGGACCACACTACTGATCCTGATAAAACTAGCTAACTAAGAGATCTGGATAAGCCTGGCGGATGAAACCTTGAATGACAGATACCTTGTGTCGCAGGCGCGCCATCGCCTTGCGCAGCTCGTCCCGTAACTCAGCGAGATGATGACAACAGACATTGCCCAGTTCCACCCGTTT
>PWVB01000563.1 GCA_003562365.1 Anaerolineae bacterium | reverse complement strand
GAAGGGCTTTAAATTCAGCACGTATGCTACGTGGTGGATCCGCCAGGCCATCAACCGCGCGATTGCGGATCAGGGGCGTACCATCCGCATCCCTGTGCATATGATCGAGTCGATCAACCGCCTGACGCGGACGATTCGTCACCTGCAGCAGAGCCTGGGCCATGATCCCACGCCGGAAGAGATCGCCGTTCACCTCAACTATGTCTCGGATCATGACCGTCGCGTCATCGAAGAGGCGGAGGTCAACGACAATCCTCTACCGCCGGACGTGCATCGTCGCCTGCAACGGGCTGCGCAAAAGGTGCAGCAGATCATGACCATCTCTCAGGAGCCCATGTCACTAGAGGCGCCCATGGGAAACGAGGACAACAGCGTGCTCGTGGACTTTATTGCTGACGAGTCCATCGAGAGCCCCATGGAAGAGACCGACAACGAGCTCATGCGAGAAGAGGTGCGCGACGTGCTCAACTCGCTCACCGAGCGTGAGCGCGAGGTGCTCTCCATGCGTTTTGGCATGATGGATGGCGAATCGCACACGCTAGAAGAGGTAGGGCGGCATTTCGGCGTTACCCGTGAGCGGGTGCGTCAGATCGAAGCCAAGGCGTTGCGCAAGCTGCGCCATCCCCTCAACAGCCGCAAGCTCCGCGACTATTTGACCTAGTGTAAGATCAAGCAACCTTTTCGGGAATCATAAGATGAACCTCCTGGTCACAGCCATAGTAACGACAGACGCGCGTTTCCAGTTCTTCGGCGCTCAGTACGCGCCCGGGCTCCAGAGTCTGGCGCTTGCCGTGACGCCAATGCCCTTCGATGGGATTGAGCCAAGGGCTCTTTACCGGCAAGCGACAGGCAAGAATGCGCACCCCTGCTCCGCTCTGTTTCACAGTCCGATTGTGCGCGTGCAGCCAGCGCACGACCTCCCGACTGACGTGCCAGGCAGCGTTGTCCCAGATCAATGCCCAGACCCGCACGCCGCGGGCCGCCAGGCGCTGGCTGCACCAGTCCAGAAAGGCGGTGGTGAGGGCGCTCACCGGCCGCCCGTCCACAAAGCGCAGCCAGACCTCGTCCTGGTCGCCTCCGTGGTACGCACCGGGCACCAGCAGCCCGTAGCAGGCCAGCGCCTTGCGCTCTCTCCGAGGGACCGTCCGCTCTACCAGCCGCGAGGGATGCCCCTCGTCGGTCCAGACGGAGACGGTGGGTGGGCTCACCCGGCTCCACCAAGTCTCATCCTGGAAGCCCACCACCCAGTCGGGATGGGCTTGAGCCAGGGCGATCAGACGGTCCCGTCGCCTTTTTTTCGGGCATACGCCGGGTCGGGGCTCTCAATCCAGCGCTTGGCCCGCTGCCAGCTCTTGCCTAGCTGCAACAGGGCCCGGCGGATGGTCTCGTAGCTCACCATGTGATCGGTGAGACCGAGCTCGTAGCTCACCTCGGCCACCCGGGTGAGGGTCCAGAGGGAGACGTCCTGGCCATAGTCTCGCGGGGACTGATGGAGGAGCTCCCGCAGGCGCTGTAGACCCTGCGCATCAAAGGCCGGATGGGTGGTGCGCGGTATAGGCGGGCGGCGCTGTAGGGCTTCCAGGCCCCGGCTGTTAAAGGCATGGATGGCGTTGCGCACGGTCTGTGGATCACAGCCCAGATCCTCGGCGATGTGGGGCACCCATTTGCCCCGTGCGCTAGCGAGCAGGATCTGGGACCGACGGAGGACGAACGCTTGAGACGAGCGCAGACCGTCCTCCAAGGCCTGACGCTCGTCATCCGTGAGCTCACGGACAAAGATAGGTGTTTTCATACGGTAAGTATGCCATAAAACGAGTCGGAATTGTGAAGGTGCACTAGGTGGGTTCGACTCCCATCCACTCCCGCTTTTTTTTCTTGTCTGATAAGTAGAGCTGGTCCAAGGCTCATGGAGCCCCCTACGCCGCTGCTGTCAAATGACTTCGCTCCATAGTGCCTTGCGCAGCTGTGCGATCAAAGAGAAACCCTGCCGGCGATTGCGGTCTCACTATTTCCGAGTCGATGAACAGGGCCTGGTGCACCCTGTCGAGTGCATAACTCTCTGAAGTCTTGACGACCACCTCAACAGTTGTGCTAGTATATCAGTGGGCCATAAGGTGAAATCGTGTGATAAGGTCCCTCCTGCACAGGATACTTCTCCCAGCCCATTGCCGAGACGATGTGCCGGGCCGAGCTACCGGTGCTGCAGCGACTCGCTCAAGATCCCCTTCGGCAGTAACCGCCTATATCCTGATTCCTGATCTGGTCGCACAATACCACTTCCTGGAACTCCTAGCTACAGCACGCGTGGACCACACTGTACCTCAGCAAGCGCTTCACAGATCAAGCTTGTTCTAGCAAAGTGGCTCCGCCGAGCCCTGACCCTGACAGATCTGAGAGAGTTCAGATATTTCGATATATGGTTAGCCCGGTAGTTCGCCGCGACATCTTGGGAGAGTATGTCAGTCCAAGTGCGAGGGTGAGCCATTGGTAGGGAGCTTGATCTGCAGTGTAAGAAGAGTGTTCAAGCTATGAGCGTAGACCGGGTGTGCCTAGGCATAGCGCAATGAGAGGTTCGTTCAATTACGATCCTTGCAGCAATGATAAGGCTGGTTGGGTCCATGAACGGCTATCCAGTCATTTCTCGGATGCCTGCTCACAGAACGGCTTCTCATGTCGCGCGTCTCGTCAGTGATTCCATGTTGCTGGAGGGCGAAAGCGTGAAACTCGCGAATCCATCTCATCGTCGTTTTCCTCCAGATACGAGCTTTACGCGTCTGAAACTGAGTTACACGAACTCTGCAGATCGTCATAGATCCCGCCGTCTCGGAATAGAGGTCTTGGCAGCGCAAGTGCTCCCTCCGGCGTCGTCTGCCCAAGCCGGTTGCCGCGCGTTCAGATCACATCGCTGACGCAGACACAAGATTCTGGCATGAGCAAAGATCTGCGCGACGCGTATTGTGCGTGTCGACAGGCACGCTAATGGGTCCAGCTAGTCATCTGACGAGTACCATATTCGGGCGATGCTAACTGCGTGGTGCGTCAAGAATTGCGTCTTGCCACTGCTCAAGGTTACTCAGGATCTCGATGCTCCCCTGTAGCGACCAAAGCATGTCGGAGGCATGCCGTCGAGCCGACTGTTCGTCATCGAGGAGGGCGACCCATCCACCTATTGACCAGAGCGGTTGCCGCGCGAGGGCCAGGGGAACGGCTCGCCTCTCTGCTTCTGATAACGGGACGTCAAGCCCCTGCTCATATTTCTGAGTCATCCAGACCATTTGCTTGATTCGGGCATCAGAGTCATCATCAGTGTCACAGCAATCGTTGGCAAAGTAGAGCGTCAGCGCCAAGTCATCGATGCGCATGCGTTCGCCCATATAGTCAAAGTCAGTGACAAGCGCAATAACGTGATTATCAAACAGTACGTTGTTGTCCCAATAGTCGCCGTGTACTAACTGTGTTGGGAGTGCATCTAGTCGTTCCCGATCCAACTCTGTGACTAGCCCAGCGAGTT
>PWVB01000146.1 GCA_003562365.1 Anaerolineae bacterium | reverse complement strand
TCGTTGTTCTCAGCGTCTTCCGGCTCATCAGCGAATGTTATGTTGGCCTCCAACCTCTTACGCAGCGAGTCTGCAGAGCCTCGGACATAAAGAGCCGTCGTCTCCACATCGGCGTGCCCTAAGAAATCCCTGATGTCGAATGCGGAAATGCCGTTCTCGTTGAGCAAAGTGGCACTGCCGCTCTACAGGCGTGTGGCGTGTAATCACAATCCTGAAGACCCGCTTTTCTGCACAAGCCCTTGAACCATCGATTCACAGTATTGAGGCTGATTCGGTTGCTATCCCGATTGAGAAACAGTGGGGCATCATGAGCTGCTCCAGGCCTAGTCGACAAGTGCTTCTTCAGTAGGGTCTTGAGTTCACCTAGAATCGGCACCAAGCGCTGATGCCCGCCTTTTCCCGTTACCAGTAGATTCATCGTGGTCAAGTCGACCGAGCCGATATTGAGGTCACACACTTCTTGGCGGCGACAACCACCCCAGTACAGACACCCCAAGCGCGCCTTCTGACTTGCATTCTCGCAGACAGCTTCAAGCATCCGGTAATGCTCAAGCGATACTGACGGCCGAACCTGCCGGGCCTTGGGAGGTTTCTTGACAAATTCCACAGGGTCCAATTCCACGAGCTTCTGCATCCGTGCCCAGCCGAAGAAATTCGACAGTGCTATTAGCCTGCGGCGCACGGTTGATGATGACAAATTCGTCATGGTAGATTTCCACCGCTCCACATCTCGCTCATCTACGTCCTTTAGCTGAACGGCTTGCGGGTTGCTCACCGACGACAGAAAGTTTACTACATCGGCCTGGTAGGCGAGCTTCGTCGATTTTGCGACATCTGGAGTCTTCTGGAGCCAAGTCCGGTAATCTCTGATTGCTTGTTGCAGTGTGATCTCCGGCACTGTCACGATTGGTGACAGGCATGGTTGGACCCAGTCTGGACCTGGTTCGCTCTTAACGACCGCCAGGGCACTTTGCCTGCCAGGATGTCCAACTCTTCCCGTGGCCTCGGTCTCATGGTGGGTAACGACTTCGGTCAGTGGTTTTGCGATCTTAGTGCTATCTTGGTTATTTCTCCCTTCGCTATTCATATTAGTTCCTCTTATTGTTGAGCCACATTGGAGTTACATCCCCGACCTTACCTCCCGGGCTCGCGCTGTTTTCCCATCGTATGAAGGCATGCAATCACTGGTAAATCGTCGTCCTAACCCCCTCGGGGTGGGGATAGGGCTTTTTCTGGAATTGCTTTCAAAGAGCAAGTATCTCATGGCAAACATGATATGACCTTCCTATATACGATAATTATTACTCTAATATTACTATTTCCACTTTCTGAATTATTGTCAAGTAACATCGACTCTTATTCTGATCCAAGGCGATTCACTGGCCTATCACTGCAAGTCCGGGCAGCTAAGATATGCCGATCTGATGTGTCATGCACGTCAATCGTTCTCAAGACCTGCTGCCGGAGTGTTGTTCTGTGCGCCTGTGAGCCTCGCTGGCCTTCCCGGAGAGTTTCTGAGGGCCTCAGCCCCTCCGGCGTGCCGGCAGTCGTGAAAACGCCTTCCAGGTAATGGCCCTTATTGAAGAGTCATCGCCGAGAAATCGCAGTCTTGCTTGGCAATCTCGGTAATTGCGGAAATCTGACCGATCTCGAGCGCAAATCAACTATTCGTGTCGGCTATTCTGCTATCAAGTGGCTCCCGAGATTTGCCGAGACCAATCCCTGGGCAGCACGACCACTGAATGGATGGGATGTCAGTTTTCCGTGGGTGTCACACGTCGTGCAACCGATTATTTCGGTATGGCAACCTCATCGCGTTGGCTGACCCGCAAGTGCAGTCTGCATTCGGAAGGCTTTTGCGGTACATATGGAGAACAAGTATATGTCAACTGTGGAACAGCGGCACCGAGATGATCGTACTGTCACAAATTCTGCGCCCACTGTAGGTCACTCCAAGGGATAATCCGGTGGTTCAAGAGCTATCCGATGCCATCCAGCAGGCAGAGCTACACTACCAACGCCTTGTGCTACTGGTTGGTGAGCACTCTTCAGAGAAGACGACACTTCTCCGACACGTGGCTGAGAACAACGGCTATCCCTACCTGCGGCTGAGCCTGGAAATCAGCGAGCGAATGCTCAGCATACCCGCGTCACAGCGGACCGTAGAAGCCGATGGCTTAGTCAAGCAACTGGTGTCCGATGCCGACGTGGAAGTGGTTCTGCTAGATAACATCGAGCTACTGTTCTGCCCGGCTTTGCAGATAGATCCACTCAAGGTCCTGCAGGGAGCCAGCCGCAATACCGTGGTAGTGGCCGCCTGGCCTGGCAGCTTTCAGGACTCCATACTCACCTATGCCGCGCCAGGTCATCCGGAGCACAGGTCATATCGCGCCCCGGATGCCATCATAGTACCCATCAACCCATAGCCAGCGAATGGGGGCTGTTGCAATGAGGTACGAAGAGCTATTCGATTTCGAGCCTATCGAATCGGTCATCCAGTTGCGGGAAGCCAACTCCCGTGATCGAGCACTGACGCTGGTGGAGACTTTTGTCATCTCCGACCATCTGGCGACACAGCTGAAGGATCTCGTGCTGCCTAACCTGCAGTTCGACGAGCCTGCCGATAACAAGGGAGTGCTCGTGGTCGGAAACTACGGCACCGGCAAGTCTCACCTGATGTCGCTGCTATCGGCGCTGGCAGAGTATCCGGATTCCATCGAACTGCTGCGCAACGCCGACGTAGCCGAAGCAGCCAAGCCCATTGCCGGCAAATTCAAGGTGGTTCGCGCTGACATCGGCAGCAGCACCATGAGCCTGCGCGATATCGTCTGCTCGGTGCTGACTAAGGCTCTCAGTGAGATGGGAGTTGACTATACATTCCCACCGGCCGATACGGTCACCAACAACAAAGATGCCATCGAAGAGATGATGGGCGCGGTCAATGCCAGGTTCCCTGACCAGGGGCTCATGCTGGTGTTGGATGAGCTTCTCGACTACCTGCGAAGCAGAGAAGACCAACAGCTGGTTCTAGACCTGAACTTTCTGCGTGAGCTTGGTGAAGTGTGCAGTTCGGTCCGCTTCCGCTTCATCGCAGGCCTCCAGGAAAGCCTCTTTGACAATCCCCGATTCCAGTACGTGGCTGACAGCGTCATAAGGGTGCGTGACAGATTCCGTCAACTGCGTATCATCCGCGAAGATGTTGAGTTTGTCGTCGCCGAACGCTTGCTCAGAAAGACCCCGGAGCAGCAGGCACGAATCAGGGAGCACCTGTCCAAGTTCACTCCGCTCTATGAGACCATGGCAGAGCGCCTTGACCAGTTTGTCCGCCTGTTCCCTGTACACCCTTCATACCTGGAACTGTTCGAGCAACTCACCATCGCAGAAAAGCGCGAAGTGCTACGAACCCTCAGCATCCAGATGGAAAAGCTCATCGGCGAAACCGTTCCCGCCGACGAACCGGGGCTTCTCAGCTATGACTCCTACTGGTCCTTTATGAGCGAAAACGCCGCACTGCGGG
>PWVB01000281.1 GCA_003562365.1 Anaerolineae bacterium | reverse complement strand
GAACTGGGCAATGTCTGTTGTCATCATCTCGCTGAGTTACGGGACGAGCTGCGCAAGGCGATGGCGCGCCTGCGACACAAGGTATCTGTCATTCAAGGCTTCATCCGCCAGGTCTATCCAGGTCTCGTAGTTAGCTAGTTTTGTCAGAATCAGTAAGAGGGGGACTATCGTTTGCTAAGAATAGCGACAATGTCGGCCACTTTACCGATTACGAGGGGTCGACCAGGTCTAGCTGGTTCCGAGGTGGTTCCGAAAAACCGGAACCAGGTTTAGAGGCGGGAGAGGCGCCCAAGCCATCCCCGCCGAGGTGTGAGGCGGCAGCTCAGGCCGCCGTGGTGAGTTTTTTCTTCTTTGCGCGCACGCGGTGAAGCGCACGCAGGTTGAGCAAGACGTAGATCAACGTGTTCAGATTGGCAATCGCTTGACCGTTGCGGAGCTTGGGGCGTTCAATCCCCAGTTCCTTGGCTTGGCTATTGATGCGTTCCGTCGCGGTGCGTTGTCGATAGATCTCTTGGTAGAGCTGACTGTCCCGATCGATTTGATGACGCAGGCGGGCACCGATGCTGGTGGCCATGGTCGTCACACAACCGCCTTTTTCTCAATGCCTGTCCCCGACGGGGCAGGCAGAAGCCGTGAGTTCGGGATACTGCAAGGGGCAAGCATAGCGTCCGCGCTGATGGTGGACTCGCGTCGTGCGACAGATGAAGGTGTGTTTCAAGGGCATGGGCAAGTCCGCCTTGCAGAGCGGAAGTCCCTGAGCGTCGAAGGTGCGGATAGGGCCGCGTTTCGCCCAGGGAACAGCAGCAAAGACAGCTTGCCAAGGCTCGCCGTCACGGTGAAAGTGTTCGTAGACGTAGAAGCTGTCGAAGGCGGCATCAAAGGCGCCGAAGCGGGGACGAAAGCCCAAACGACGCTCCGTAGCGGCCATCAGGGGCTCGAAGTAGCTCACGTCCGGCTGGTCGAAAGGCTGGGTAAATTCAGCGAGGATGAATTCGCCCCAGTCGGGAATCTTGGTGGCGACGACGCCGGTGGCGTAGCCCCAGTAGTACTCGCTGATCGGAAGCCCTTTAGGCGAACGCGGGTTGGTCTGCGGCGTGCTCGGGGGATCGTTGGAGGCGGCTTGCTTTACTCCTGTTGAGCGCTGGTTGCGTTTGCGCTTGCATCCGACGCGACAATCAGGATCGCCCGTGGGTTGTCGGTGCTTGTCGAAACGGTCGGTGACGTACGCCTTAGGGTTGTTCTCCTTGACCCAAGCGAGGAGGTGTTTGGTATCCAGAGAGATCGCATGCCCGAAGTCCTCGACATAGGAATGCAGTTCGGCTTGCAGGAGGCGTACGGTATCGTCGAGCAACACCTGCAGCGAGGCATTGGGCATGCGCCGCAGGATGCGAGCGAAGTGACGTTGGGTCGGAAGATGGGCATCGACAAGCGCGTCTGAGAGACGGAATCCCTTGGTCAGCGGAAAGCCCAGGGCCCAAGTGAGCGCCGGGTGATCGACGAGGTAGTCGCGTAGGTTCGACATGTAGATCAGTTGCTGGTCGAGTTTGATCAGGAAGCTGGCGACAAAGGGGATGTAGGGAACGGTGGGGATGCCCCAATTCGTGGTCAGATCTCGTTCGGGGAAGCGTGGCCAGTTCAGTGGGGCCAGCAATTCTGAGAGAGCGTAACGCGACCGGGGAATGACGGACACAGCGGGGCAAACGCTGAGGATGTTGAACCAAGTACGAGAGTCGGGGGTGGAGGAGTAGGCTGGGAGGCGGATGGGTGGAGTGGATCCGGCGCCAACAGTGATTGGGCGAGGTCAACAACCGTGATACAATGGGTATGCTCATCATAAGGAGGTCTCCTTTCCGGCTAGAATGGCTTGGGCAAGCTCATTGAACCGGAGGGGGACCTCCGGACGAGTACAGCCCTCCAACGGAACCGGCTTTTGAGGTGGTTCCGTCGAAACGGAACCGGGCTACGACTTGGTTCCGCTCACAGTCCCAAAATCGGAATCAGCTTTGAGACGGGTTCCGTTTTTGAGTTGCTTTCGGCAAGCTGGTTACGACTTGGTCACGACTACATTCCGATTCAGCGGAACCGTGTCGACCCCTCGATTACGCCCTGGTACACCGAAAATGTTGACCACAACATATCCATCCGTTTCCGTTCCCACCAACTGATCAGTAAGCGGGACGATAGCTACGTTGTGGATTACGGGACCACACGGATTGAGACTGACGATGGTATTGTCACCGACGTTGAATACCGTATGGTCCCGACATCAGCGCCGACTACTTTCATTTCTTCCGTTGTTTCTGGTCAATCAGATGGACCAGTACTGCGATCAGGTATCCGATTGGGACCAGAACCATGAACGCACATCCGATTCCCTCGAACATGTCTCCTCACTTACGAACATATTTGGTACCTGGGTGAGTGTCTGAAAGAAGAATCGCCTCTGGATGGGTAGCTTGTTGATATACTGAGCTACCGGCAGTCTTGATGCCCTTCCAAGCATTTCCTACTTATTGACCTCGCCTCACAGCATCCGACGGTGTTATCAGCCACTTTGTTTGCTCAGAATGGCGACAATGTCGGCCAGATTGGATGGAGAGCCGGAGAATGGCGAGAATCACGACCAGGATGATCGGAGGGAAACAGGGCGGCAGCATGAGATGCCGAATCGCCTTCGCGCCCGCTGGCTCTAAATCTCCAACCAAGCCGCAAGTCGCCAACTGGCGCTGGAGTACCTCTAGCCACACCCCTTCCATATCCCAAGGCCTGCAAGGGCCTCTTTTGCTTCTCCCCATACTCCATTTATTCTGTCCAATCTTCGTTCAAATACCGTGGCCCGTAACAACATCCACGACGAGTTCCTTTTAACGAACTCTCGACCTGCACCGCGAGTCATAACTGAAGATGAGAAGGCAAATGGGCAAGACCAGCAGATGCCGATAACCGCCCATTGCCCTCGGGCGGTTGTGGCTATCTCTGTGCCGCCAACCGCCAGACCTCTCTGTTACCTCCTCGCTCTGTCAGCGCCTCCCACATCTCCCAGAACTCCGGGGTAGCAAGGTTGGTCTCCCAGGCGTCCCACGCCGCCTGCATCTCTTCTAGATTCTCATACTCCCATTCGACCGCGACGACGTCTTGGGGCCCGATCTCGTGCATATAGATACGATACGCTCCGGTGAAGATCGTGTTTGCCTAGATGCCTGCCTTGACTATGGCTGCTACTTCCTTCTCTTTCATCGTTTTCACAAGGAACGTTCGGCGTTCGACGATCATGGCTCTACTCCTCTCTGATCTAGGTCCTGCTCTGACTATCAACTACGACTTCCTGCTCACATACCCTACGGTGATGGCAAGGCACCGAGCTGTCCCCACACCGGACCCGGGACGCGTCCAACTCGTAGGCTCTTCACCTTGAGCGCTGCCGATCTACAGATGAGACGAAGCCGGATCCGTCACCTCACTCCGGAATGGGCCTCACTCCTCAGGAGGGTACTCGGTCGCCAGCCAGGACTCTCCCTGG
>PWVB01000211.1 GCA_003562365.1 Anaerolineae bacterium | reverse complement strand
GGCTCGGGAGTTCACCAACTATCTGGCCCGTGCGCATCTTCCTCCAGAGCCGGTGTACGCGCTCACCCGCCTTTTTGAGAAGGCTCGCTACGGATCGGGCCCAACCTCGGCCGAGGATGAAACCACGGCTATTACCAGCCTGCGCGCCATCGTTCAGGCCTGTGAGAGCGAGCCGTGACGCTCGATCGGACAAAGGTCAAACAGATCCTGATTCTGACCGGGATCCTGATTGCACTGGCGATTCCGCTGATGTTCATGTTGGAGGACTTCGTGCGTGACGCCATCGTGGTGCCGCTCTCCTACCAGGCCTGGCTGGTCAGCGTGGTGGTGGGGGCAATGCCCCACAGCTATTTTCTGGCTGCCGCGATCGCGCTGATCGTCTACGTTGCGCTGCGGAGCTTGCACGGCAAGCGCGCTGACTCCCAGCCCTCAAGGGCCGCTACACGGGAATCGGAGGGCCACGTTAAAGCCTGGATCGAGCGTCTTGAGCTGGTTAACCGAGGCGCTTATTCTAAACAGCGCTTTGACCACCACATCGGTCATTTTTTGTTACGTCTGACCGCCCATGAGCAGCGCCTCTCGCTGCGGGAGACCATCCGGCGGATCACCGCCGGCGATCTGGACTTCCCGCCGGAGCTAGATCCGTACCTCAAGCAGGCTACCCGCGTCGGAATGAGTCTGAAGCGAGACCGGCTGGCGTGGCTCAAAGCGCTGCTGTTGGGTCGGCCCAGGCGTCAGACCAACCTTCATCATGTCGCGGAGCAGGTGGATCCCGCCCTGCGATATGCAGAAACTCATCTGAAGATCGAACAGGGGGAGGAACCCTATGACCAGTTTTCAACGTCCTGATGCCACCAAGACTCCACCGATGAGCCTCAACGATGTCGCCACCACTAGCCAGGAGGTCATCCGGGAGGTGGAGCGGGCCGTTGTCGGCAAGACGGACGTTCTGAGGCAGATCCTGGCCGCCTGTCTCTCGACCGGTGGGCATATACTGCTGGAGGACTTCCCCGGGCTTGCCAAGACGTTGATCGCGAACAGCTTTGCCACGGCCCTGGGACTCTCCTTTAAGCGCATCCAGTTTACACCGGACCTGCTGCCGGGGGATATCACCGGTGGCTACATCTACGATCGGGCCGAAGGCGTCTTTCAGCTGCGCCGCGGCCCGATCTTTGCCAATATCATCCTGGCCGACGAGATCAATCGCGCTTCGCCCAAGACCCAGTCGGCGTTGCTGGAGGCGATGCAGGAATATCAGGTGACGCTGGAGGGCGAGACCCTAGAGCTCCCCGACCCCTTTATCGTCATCGCTACTCAGAATCCCATTGAGTACGAGGGTACCTTTCCGCTGCCCGAGGCCCAGCTCGATCGTTTTATGATCAAGCTGTCGGTGGGCTATCCGTCGGACGAGGATGAGCAGGAAATCCTGCGCCGCCGCCGCGAGCGTCGGGAGGACGCGTTTACGCTCAGCGCCGTTACCGACGCCGAAGGTGTTATTGGGATGCGTGACGCCATCGAGGATGTCCACGTTGACGCCGATGTCGAGCGTTATATGGTGGCGCTGACCCGCGCGACCCGGGGACATCGGCATGTCGCCGTCGGTGCCAGTCCCAGGGGCGCGCTGGCGCTCCTCAAGCTCTCCCGTACGTGGGCAGCGCTGGACGGACGTGGCTACGTGCTCCCAGATGATATCAAGCTCTTCGCCCACGCCGCACTAGCTCACCGGCTGATCCTGGAGCCGGACCTGTGGACCGACCGGCGCGCACCCGATGATGTGGTCAACGAGCTGTTGCGGATGGTGCCGGTGCCGGTGCTGGACGAATTTGGTCGATGAGCCTGCGTCGCAGCTTCGTGATTGGGGTGCTCCTCTACGGATTGGTCCTCGTCGGCGTGGCGACACTCAGCAGCGCGCTTATTGCGGCTGCGCTCCCACTGCTGCTCTACATTGGCGCTGTGCTCGTCTACCATCCCGGGGCCCTGCATCTTGATGTACGGCGGACCCTCAGCCACGACTATGTTGCGCCGGATACCTTGGTCACGGTGACGCTGAGGGTCACCAATAACGGCGCCCGGGTGGACGAGGCGGTGATCCGCGATGGAGTACCGCGGTATCTCGACATCGTCGGAGAGACCAGTGCCATCGTGACGCTGGAGCCCGAAGAGACTTTCACGCTGCGTTACAAGCTCAAGGGACCGCGGGGGACTTATCGATTCCACGGCCCCTACATCACGGCAAGCGATCATTTTGCGCTCTTCCAGCGCCGGCGCACGCACAATGTCCCGGGCAAGCTCTCTATCCTTCCCAGGCCGCCGAAGTTGCGCAGCCTCTTGATTCGCCCGCTGCGGACGCGGGGCTTTGCCGGCCCGATCCCCGCGCGCGAGGGAGGCTCGGGCACCGATTTCTACGGTGTCCGAGGCTATGAGCCCGGTGACCCCCCTCGCTGGATCAACTGGCGCCTGAGTGCCCGCCATCCGCGAGAGCTCTTCACCAACGAGTTTGAGCGGGAGCGCATCGCCGACGTTGGTCTCATCCTCGATGCCCGCGAGCGGACGGACGTCGCCGTTGGGCGGGAGTCGGTCTTCGAGTATTCGGTGGAGGCCACCGCTGCGCTGGCCGAGAGATTTCTCAAGGATGGCAACCACGTAGGATTGCTGATCTATGGGCGCGGCTTGGAGCGCACCTTCCCCGGATATGGGAAACAGCAGCGCCAGAGGATCCTGCGGAGCTTGGCCCAAGCCAGAATCGGCGACAGCCTGATCTTCGACAGCCTCGACTACCTGCCTACACGGTTTTTTGCGGCCAAGTCACAGCTCGTGCTGATCAGCCCGCTCTGTCAGGATGACCCGCCGGTCCTGACCCGGCTTCGGGCGCGCGGGTACCAGATCCTGGTTGTGAGTCCCGACGCTGTTGCTTTTGAGGGAGGGCGTATCGCGCCGAGCCTAGCCCGCGATCTGGCGGTGAGGATCGCTCAGGCTGAACGACATCTGTGGATGCAGCAGCTGCGGCGGGTGGGCATCCAAGTGGTGAGCTGGAATGTGGATCAGGCTCTGGACACCGCTCTTCAGGCCGAGTTGAAGAAGACGATTCGTCAGACGATGCGGCATTAGCTGATGCGGTACTAGCCGATGCGGTATTGCCGGAAATGATGGGAACGATGATGACCTCAACCGAAGAAGCGGGGCCTGATGGAATGGCTGCGTCCGAAGCGCCACCGGCCTTGAATGCGGTGGTGGTGGCGCCGCTATACGCTGCAGCTGTCATCGCGGCGGTCGCCCTGGCTCTCGGCTACGGACTGTATGGACTTTGGAACGGGGTGGTCCTAACCTTCCTGGTGCTCAGTGTGGCGGTGCTGGCGACGGTGATGAGCTGGGCTGAGCGACTGGCAGGCTTGGCTTTCACCGGCTTTGTCTTGCTCGGGGCCGTGATCCTGATGCAGAGCCACGGGCGGGTCTGGGGTCTTCTGGGGATTGTCGGCGGGCTTACGACCTGGGATCTACACCACTTTCGCCGCCGCTTGGTCG
>PWVB01000549.1 GCA_003562365.1 Anaerolineae bacterium | reverse complement strand
GCAGCGTGGACGCAGCGGGCGAGTGCTCGTCGGACTGGGCCTCGTCGGCGCCAAAGCGGATGTGTCCTTGGGCGGGGCGCAGGCCCGCTAGCTTCCCGCGCGCTGTCTGCTGCGGTCCAGTGCTATCCGATTCGGAGGATGTCCATTGAGTGCTCACCGGGGCCTCGCTCACCACTGTTGCCCGGGCGGCCTTCTGAACCGCGCGAAAGACAACGTCGCTATCGCGGAAACGCACCTCGGCCTTGGCGGGATGGACGTTGACATCGACGTCCTCGGCCGGCACCTCGATCTGTACGAAGGCGACGGGATAGCGCTTGACGGGCAGCAGGGTGTGGTAGGCTTGGATGATAGCGTAGGATAGGCGTAGGTCCTCGATCCATCGCCCGTTGACGAATAGGGTCAGGTAACTGCGGTCGGCGCGGTGGACGGTGGTAGGACCAACGAAGCCACGCACGCTGATCGCCTGACCAGCGGTCAGGTGCTCGGGAATCTGCAGCAGACTGGCGCCCAGATCAGCGCCGTAGACGCTGAGCAGCACATCACGCGCGTCGCCGCTGCCGGAGGTTGCCAGCACCTCTCGACCGTCGTGGACGACCGTGAAGGCAGTGTGGGGGTAGGCGATGGCGTAGCGCGTCAAAAAGGCGTCGATGTGTCGCCGCTCGGTCCGTGCCGTGCGCAGGAACTTGCGGCGTGCTGGCACGCTGTAGAACAGGTCCTCAATCACCAGCTCTGTCCCCGCCGGTCGGCCGATGGGATCGTGCGCGACGACTTCGCCGCCCTCCAGGCGAAGTCGGGTGCCGACGGTCTCTGCAGTGTGGCGGGTGATGCAGAGCGTACGACTGACAGCGGCAATGCTGGAGAGAGCCTCGCCGCGGAAGCCCAGCGTTGCGATCTGTTCCAAATCGTCGGCGTTCTCTAGCTTGCTGGTGGCGTGACGCCGGAAGGCTAGGTCAATTTCAGCGGCAGGGATGCCGGTGCCGTTGTCGCGCACGCGAATCAGCGTAGCGCCACCGTCCTGCGTCTCCACTTCAACACGCGAGGCTCCGGCGTCGAGGCTGTTCTCGACCAGCTCCTTAACAACCGAGGCTGGGCGCTCTACAACCTCACCGGCAGCGATACGCGATGCCACCTCATCAGATAACGTTCGAATGGGCATAGTGTCTCCAGCCGGGATTGTAGCGCATCGCCGCTCGACTGCAAGGTTGACTCTTGAGATCGATCGACTAGGATAAGTTTGTGAACGGGAGCGTAAGCGCTAGCTCGGAGGAGACTTGATGCCCACAAAGGATGAATGGCTGCGGACGCAGGCAATGGTGATCACCCGTCCAGTCGCGGTGGAGCTGGCACGGCTCAATCTGCACCCCAACACTCTGACGTTGATTGGTTTTGCCCTTAACGTCGTCGCCGCGGTGATTGTGGGCTTGGGTCGGGTGAGGCTTGGGGCGGTGATGATGCTTGTGGCGTCCTCTACCGATGCGCTGGACGGGATGCTGGCCCGGCTGACGTCGCAGCAGAGTCGCTTTGGGGCCTTTCTCGATTCGGTGCTGGATCGTCTCTCCGAGGGTGCAGTGCTAATCGGATTGCTGGCGTGGTATCTGGGCCACCAGATGATGGTTGGCGCCTATCTGGTACCAGTCTTCCTGTTGGGCTCGGTGATGGTCAGCTACACTCGGGCACGGGCAGAGGGTGTGGGCTACGAATGTAAGGTCGGCCTGCTGACCCGTCCGGTGCGCGTCGTGCTGCTAGGATTCGGCATGTTGACAGGCTGGCTGACCCCGGTGTTGGCGGTACTGGTGGCGCTTACTTGGTATACTGTCGGTCAGCGGATGCTGCACGTCTATCGGGCGTCGCGGCGGCAGCCCTGAAGACTCCTCATCTCACAGCATAATGGCTAGGCGCTGGTTGGTCCGCTTCGCCCCCTTTCTGATTCTAACCCTCTTCATGGTGCCGGCGTTGGTTCCGCTGCTGCAGCCTGGTGAGCTGCCCTGCACCCACGATGACATCTGGCACACCTTTCGCATCGTAGCGATGCGGGAGATGCTGCGTCACGGCTGGCTCTTCTCGCGCTGGGTGCCCAATCTGGCGCTGGGATATGGCTATCCTTTCTTCAACTATCGTGAGCCACTGCCCTATCTGGCGGGTACGGCGCTGTTTGCCGCCGGCCTGCCACTGTCGTTGATCCAGGGTCTGCTCTATGTGGTGAGCCTGATCGCCGGGGCGTGGGGGGCCTTTGTGTTGGGACGTGAGCTCTTCGGGCGCCGCGCTGGGTGGGTGGCGGGATTGGCCTATGGCCTGGCCCCTTACGTACTGCTCGACGCCCTGCGCCGGGGCAACATGCCGGAGTCGGTGGCCCTGGCGCTGCTGCCCTGGATCTTCATCGCTGTCCGGCGCCTGGTGCTGGGGCGGGGGCGCGGAGCGTTTGCAGCGACGGCAGCGTTATTGGTCGCCCTCTTTCTCAGCCACAACATATCGTCGTTACTGCTCGCGCCCTTTTTGGGATCATATGTGCTTTTGCTCGCCTGGGTCCACCGTGACCGGCGGGCATGGCCCTATGCCTTTGCCGCCGTGGCGGTCGCTGTGCTGCTTGCGGCATGGTTCTGGCTGCCCGCGCTGGCAGAGCGAGAGTGGGTGCAGCTGCATCTATCCCGCACCACTCGCAACAACGACTTCCGCTACAATTTCGTTACTTGGGGTGAGATGTTGCTGACCCTCCCGGCGCCCTACGACCCAAGCTTTCTGAATCCTCCGATGCGGATCTACCTTGGTATCGGCCATGGGATTCTGGCTATGATCGGCGCCGTGGTGGGGTTGTGGCGCGCCCCGTGTCACAAGCGCGATGAGGCGCCGGGAGGACGGGATGAACAGCGGCTGCTGGTGGGGCTCTTCGTCCTGGTCGCGGCAGGCTATCTCTGGATGGCGACACCGGGCGCTCTGGGTATTTGGGAACGGCTGCCGCTGCTTGCCTATGTCCAGTTTCCGTGGCGGCTCGTGGGACGTGCTCTTCTGCCGGCGAGCCTTTTGGCGGGCTTGGCGGCGGAGGCCTGGCCCCGGGTGCTTAGCGTGGAGTGGCGGCGTCTTAAGGGGTGGGTGCCGTCGGCTGTCGTGGCGGTTGTGGCTGTGCTGCTGACCTTGCTGGCGTGGCCCGATGCCTATCCGCCGCTGGGGAGCTGTCCGGCGGAGCGCTATCCGGATCTTGAGGATCTCTATGCCCTTGAGTCGGCGGGTTGGATGGGGATGGACCCCGAGAGCAGCTACTTCCCGATTTGGGTTGAGCGTCATCCGACCGATCTGACCCTGGCGGAGGCCTTCACGCGGGGTGAGCTGCCCCAAAGGCTCGATGCCAGCGTGCTTCCTGAGGGGACGCGGGTGGTGCGTGCCGATTACCGCCCCTTGGATGCCACGCTGGTGATCAGCGCGCCGGAGGCCTTTCAAGCGCGATGGCTGGGCCTCTACTTTCCCGGCTGGACGGTACAGGTGGATGGGCAGGCGGTGGCGGTGACCCCGGAGGCCGGTACGGGTATGTTGACCTTTGACGTGCCCGCGGGCGAGCGGCGGATCACGGTGCGCTTCGGTGACACGGCCACGCGGCGTCTTGGCATGGCACTGTCGATCGCCGGCGTGGTGCTGGGGACGGGCTTCTTCTTGGTGCCCTATCGCGCTCTCGATGACGAACCCAGGATCTGCACGCTGTCGCAGGGACTGATGGGGCGCGCGGATGGCTCTGCTCTGCGGCGCGCTGGGACGCCTCGCGTATCCCAGGTAGATCGTCTGGTTGCAGTGCTTGCCGCGGTGGCGTTGGGATTGCTAGCGGTACGGTATCTGGTGGTGGCTCGCATTCCCACGCCTGTGCATCGTCCGCGGGTGAGGAACAGCAGCACGGTGGAGGTGGCGACGCCACTGTCGACGCCGCTGCCCTTTGAGGGCGGTCTGTCACTGCTAGGGTACAGCCTGGAATCGGAGTCAGTCCTGGGCGATGCTGAGTTTCAGGTCGATCTGCTGTGGCAGGCGCGCGCGGCCCCGGGGATGACCTATCGGACGCTGGCGCTGCTGCGTGGACCTGATGGACAGTCGTGGAGTCCTGCCGGCACTGCCCGCCCGCGAGGCTATGAGCCGCCCCCGCCGACGGAGGCCTGGCAGCCGGGGGCCTATGTCTATGACCCGCACATTGTGATGGCGCTACCGGGCACACCACCGGGTCAGTACACAGTGATCGCCGCGGCCTTTGACGCCGACACGCTGGTGCCGGCTTCGGTACTGGATGCCGCTGGCCAACCCGTCGGCCCGGATTGGCAGATTGGGACGGTGGAGATCGCGGCTCCCCATCAGCCTCCGGCCTTGGCCTTACTGGGCGTGCCGCCGGGCGAATCGGGCGTGGTCTGTGACCCGCTGAGGCTCTGGACGATGGCTCTCGATCGCGCTATTAGTGCGCCAGGCGATATCGTCGCGCTGCGCTGGGTCTGGGAGGCGGTGGAGCGCCCGACGGCGGATCTCACAGCGACTTTGGCGCTTCTCAATCCGGCAGGCGAGGTGGTCCGGGATTGGACACTTCCACCGGCGGCGGACTGGTGGCCGACCGGTCGTTGGTCGGAGGGCGACCGATGGGTGGGGCGGCACGTGCTGCGGCTGCCCGGCGACCTGGCGAGCGGCGATCACCAGCTCCATGTGCGCCTAGAGGGGTGCACTCTCCCGTTATCGGAGGCGCCGCTGACCGTTGTGGCGCCCGAGCGGGTGTGGACGGTTCCGGCGGAGCTTGTGCCAGTGGAGGTGACCTTCGGCGACCGCATCACCCTGGCCGGTTTTGAGGTCCTGCCTGAAGCGCCGACGACGGGCGCTTCGTTGGAGATAAGGCTGGCCTGGCAGGCACAGGTGCCCATTGAGACCTCCTATCGGGTGTTCCTGCATCTGCTGGGCCCTGATGGGGCGATCGTTGCTCAGCAGGACGGTGAGCCGGTGGCCTGGGCCCGGCCGACAACCGGCTGGGCCGTCGGAGAGGTGGTGACCGAGACTCGGATGGTGACCATCCCAGCGGATGCTGTGGGTGGCGCCTATGAGCTGCGCGTGGGCCTCTACGAGCCCGGCGGGCCGCGGCTGCTCACCGGTACGGGAGAGGACGGCCACCGGCTGACTACGGTGCAGATTGATGGCTGAGGCGCCCCGGCGCAGCGCCACGGGCTCAGCGTGGGGGACGCTGGTGGCTTTGGCGGCGCTGGGGGTTCTGTTCATACCGGTGCTCCAGCCACTCCTCGGCGTTGACCTTACCTGCGGGTACGACAACACGTTTCATCTGTGGCGGGCGATCCAGATCGACCGGCTCTGGGACGGTGGTGTCCTCTACAGCCGCTGGGCCCCGGACATGGCCCACGGCTTCGGGTTTCCCCTTTTTGTCTTCACTTCTCCCTTCCCGCCGGCGCTGGTGGCACTGCTGCAGCGCTTGGGCTTCGCCTGGTCGGTAGCGCTGAACGCCACCTTCGGCCTGGGCATCGTGCTGGGAGGGCTGGGGATGTTCTGGCTGACGTCCCATCTGAGCGGCGCTCAGGGTCAGGGGACGGCGGGACGATTGTCGGCAGGGGTCGTGGCAGCGGTAGCCTACGTCTACGCGCCTTTTCAGGCTTACGATGTCTTCAACCGCGGCAGCCTGTGGGAGTCCTTTGCCTGGGCCTTTCCGCCATTGGTGCTCCTGGGCCTGCATCGCTGGATGGTGGACCGCGAGCGCCGGTACCTCCTGCTCGGGACGGGCGCGCTGGCGGCCCTGGTGTTGAGCCATCACCTCTTCGCGTCTCTCTTCGCGCCGGTGTTGGCGCTTTGGGTGGCGCTGCACGCGCTGACCCGCCGTGACTGGACTGTGCTCTGGCGGGGCGCGCAGTTGGGCTTGTTGGGCCTGGGCCTTAGTGCCTTCTTCTGGCTGCCGCCGCTGGCGGAGCGTGCCTTTGTGCAGACTGAACGGTTGATCGGGACGTGGGTCTTTGATTATCGCTATAACTTCCTCTCGTTGGACCACCTTCTGGCGCTGCCCCGGCGGGCTGACCCGCAGCTGGTCAACGACTGGCCGGAGAAGGCACTGGGCACGGTGCCGGTGCTGCTGGGCCTGTTGCCGTTGGCGAGCTGGCGCCGCCTGGCGGGGGAGGCTCGCTGGCGGATGGGCACGCTTTGGTTGCTCACGGCGGGAACGGCCTTTCTGACCCTGCCGGCGTCGCGATGGGTGTGGGATGGGGTCTCGCTGTTGGCCTACGTGCAGTTCCCATGGCGCTTCCTGGGTCCAGCGGCGTTCTGCCTGGCGCTGCTGACGGGTACCGGCGTCGGCTCGCTCTATCTGGGGGCGGACGAAGCCGCGTCGCGGGCCGGTTGGTGCCCTGCGGCGATCTCGTTGGCCGTCACCTCGCTGCTGGTGATGACCAATCTTGGATGGTTCTACCCTCAGCACTGCTCGCCGATCTCGGAAACCTCGATTGCGGCGCTGATCGATTGGGAGCGGATGACCGACACGCTGGGCACGACGGCTAAAGGGGAGTACCTGCCGATCTGGGTGCATCGTTTTCCGGAGACGACGCTGGATGCCGACTATGCCCGGGACGGCCCGGTGGTGCGCTTGAGGCCGGCGAACCTGCCCGCCGGCGCCCGCATTGAGGCTGCGGCCTATGGCCCGTTGGATGCTGAGATCCGCCTCGTGACGCCGGCGCCGTTCGAGGCCCGTTACCTGGCCTTCTACTATCCGGGCTGGGAGGTGCGGCTCAACGGTGAAGTCGTTGATATCGCGCCGGAGGCCGGGACCGGACTGCTGACCTTTGACGTGCCTGCGGGGCAGCACACGGTGGTGGTGAGGTTTCGTGAGACACTGCTCCGTCGGGCAGCGACGGTTGCCTCGGGCCTCAGCCTGCTGGCGCTGGCGGCAGTGGTGGCCTGGGCACCGGATCGGCATCGGAACGATGCGGGGGGCGATCGGTGCGAGCGCACAGCGTTGAATCGGTATCCACCCGCGCGACTGGTGCTGATGCTATTGGCCGGTGCAGTAGCCTTGGTGGCGCTTAAGTCTGCTGTTGACGCCCGGAGATGGCTGTGGCGCAGCTCGCGGTTGACGACGGAGGGCGCATTGCCGGATCTGGCGGTGCCCATCGGGCGGGATTTCGGTGGTCAGGCGCTGTTGTTGGGCCGTGAGGCGCTTCCAGCGACGGTTGCAGCGGATGCGGCACCGGTTTTGACGCTCTACTGGCGGGCCCTGGATCCCGATCCACTAGATTGGCACGTCGGGCTTGCCCTGGTGGGGCCGGACGGCTCGCAGCGCCAGGCCGAGCTGCGACCGGCCCGCTGGGCACGCACTCCCCCAGCGATGGTGGCCTGGCCCGCAGACGCCTATGCGCGGATGGACATGCATATCGATCTCCCGCCGGGGTTGCCGCCGGGCGAGTACCGTCTGGCGCTGGCGCTCTTTGATCGTCAGACGGCGGCGCCGGCGTCCGTCCTTGATGCTGCAGGCACTCCCCTGGGGCCGGCACTGACCATCGGACAGCTGGTGGTGCAACGGCCGACTGCGCCGCCGGCGCTGGCGGCGCTGGGCGTCGCCGATGACGCCCGGCTCCAACGCTGCGGCGCCTTGGGCTTCTGGAAGGGTACGCTGAGCCGGGCCGCGGTGGCACCCGGCGACTTGGTGGCCGTGCGGATGGTCTGGGAGTCTCTAGCCACGCCCGCTGAGGCGCTGGAGGCCACCCTTATGCTGCGTGATGGCGACGGTCGTGAGAAGCGCGCGCTGGCCCTGTCGCCGGCGGCGGCCTGGTGGCCCACCGATCAGTGGCATACAGGCGACCGATGGGTGGGGCAGGCCGAGATGCGGTTGCCGGGCGCGTTGGAGACTGGGCTCTACACGCTGGAGCTGGCTCTGGAAGGGTGCCATGTATCGACGTGGGAGGTGCAGGTCACCGCGCCGGAGCGTCGCTGGCAGGTGCCGGCCTCCCTGCGTGCCGTGGAGGTGGCTTTCGCTGATCAGGTGCGCCTGGCGGGCGTGCGGGCGGCCCCGATGGCACTAGCACCGGGTGAGACACTCGACGTGCAACTGGCCTGGGAGGCGCTGCGGGCGATGGAGACGGCGTATCGGGTCTTCGTTCATCTCCTGGATAGCGACGGACAGATCGTGACCCAGAACGATGGCGAACCCGCGGATTGGATGCGCCCTACCACCGGATGGGCCGTCGGCGAGGTCGTTGTCGAGGGCCGCCCCTTGGCCTTGCCTGCAGCGGCGCCGGCGGGCATCTACCGGGTTCGGGTCGGCATCTATGCTCCCGACGGACAGCGTCTGTTAACGGCGTCCGGGGAAGATGGCGTGGTGGTGGCCGAGGTCAGGGTTCGGTAGCGAAGGTTATGGGAGCGCCGCTGGGTGGCCAAGGTCGGCGGCGCGGATTCGGGCGGCGTCCGCCTCGGCAGGAGCGCCGGTCAGATGCAGCGCCTCGGCGCGGAGGTAGTGGGCTTCGGCCAGATCGGGGTCGTACGCTAAGGCCTGTTCCAGCGCTGCCAGGGCTTCGGTGGGACGATCCTGGGCCAGGCGCGCCCAGCCCAGCAGTAGATGGGTCTCGGGATCCTCGGGCGCCAGCCGCAGCGCCGCGCGCGCGGCCTCGCCGCCTCGATCGCCGTCCACCAGGTGGCGGCTCAGATAGAAGCGTGCAGCAGCCTTCCAGATCTCCGGATCGTCAGGGGCACGTTCGGTGGCCGCCGTGACCCAGCGCGGCACCTCATCGTAGTGTCCGCTGTGCGCCTTGAGTTCGGCGATCGCCAGGCAGGGCGCTGGGTTGGCGGGATCCTGACGCTGCGCGTTGAGCAGGGCCGGGCGGGCGCGAGCCACATCGCCGGTGGAGAGCAGTAGTTTGCCGAGCAGCAGCCATGCAAGCGCTGACTCGGGTACCTCGTCCAGCGCCGTCAACAACTCGCGTTCGGCATCCAGACGGCGTCCCAGGCGAGCCAGTGCCTCGCCGAGCCAGACCCGCGCCGTGGATGGCGCGCCGGGCGCCTCGGCTGCCCGCCGGAGGAGGCAGGCGGCCAGCCCCCAGCGCTCGGCGCGGATCAGCCGCAGCCCCAGCGCCAGGTCGCAGTCTGGGGTGCAGGGCGCCAGGCCCGCCATCAGCGTCGGCGCCAAGCTTTTCAGGATCGCGACATCGCCTTCCAGAAGCGCCAGGTCGACGATGCCTGGGATGTCATCGGGCTCGCGAGCGACGTGACGGCGGAGAATCGCTCCTGCTCGGTCGCAGTCGTGCTGGTGCAGGTGGGCCTCGGCCAGCACGGGCAGCGGGACGGAGTTCCCGTTATCATCCGCCTCGGCGAACGCGATTACCTCCGACCACTCGTTGGCCTGTACCAACAGTGCCAAGTGGCGCGGCTCGACATCGGGGCCCGGCGCGCCGCGGGCAGCGGCTATCTCCAGCGCCGCCAGGCCGGCGTCGGGTCGAGACCATGCCAGATAGAGGTCGACCAGCAGCAGCGCTGGGGTGGGATCATCGGGCAGCTCGTGGAGCGCCTGGCGATAGTTGGCCTCAGCGGCGGTATAAGCCCCGTCCGCCATCTGGGTGGTGGCGGCGTCGAGGGCCGAAGGCGTCGGCGCAGCGGTCGGCGCCGCGCAGGCGAAAGCGGGGAGCGCGGCCAGCAGCAAGCCTGTCAGCACCCTGCCCGCTGCGCCAGCGATCCGCTGCAGGCTCACGCGGCAGTCCGGGCTCCTCGGTACCGCCATCAGGGCTGCCGCGTCACCCGGGGCAGGTAGACGCGAGCGCTGATGGCCTTCAGGTCCAACGTGAACGCCTGGGACAGGGGCGTGGGGCCCGGCGCGACGGTAAAGCGCTGCTGCGCCGGTAGATAGTCGGCTGCCCGGGCGGTGATCAGGTAGTCGCCGGCTTCTACCGTTCGGGTGATCTCCCAGGTGATCCTCTGCTGGCCAGCGCTCGCCTCAACAGAACCCGCGTGCGCGGCGATGACTGCGCCCTGTGCATCCTGCCAGGTCAGGCTAACGGTGATCGCCTCGGTCGCAGCGGGATTGCCGCCTTCGCCGCCGGCGTCCACATCAGCGGTGATGGAGAGCCCGACAGTGCGGGTGGTCACGGCAGTGGTGCTGATCTCGGCGGTCGTTGGCCAGTCCTCCCAGTTGCCGACGTGGTCCCGCACGCGGGCGCGATAGTACCAGGTGCCGCTTCCGGGGAAAGCGGTGAACGTCGTCGTCACGCCCTGGGTCTGGGCCAGGCCGGCGACCTGAGTCCACGGTCCCTGGGGGGCGGAGGCGCGTTCGATCTCCGCGTACCAGTAGCCGGCGCCCTCGTCGGCCGCGTCCCAGGTGAGGGTCAGCCCGGTGGCGTAGACCAGCTCCGGCAGCGGATGCAGTCGGGAGGTGGGGGGGAGCTGGTCCTGCTGGATGAGCAGGACCGGCGGCCCGCCGATGATGAAGCCACCGCCCTCGCCAGTGTTAGCGGTCGCCGGGGCTAATGTGGTGGTAAAAACGCCGTTGGCGGCGACCTGGGTGGTCGTGATCCCGCGGTGCGTTACCAGGGTCGCTGTCGGCAGGTAGGCGGGGTGGCTGTAGGTGACGGGGTCGCCCCCGGTGTTCCAGAGTACGTCGATGCGCCCACGGGGAGTGGCCCAAAAAGTGATTCGGCGGACGCCGTGGTGCGTAAAGGGTCCGGTCACCTGGTTCTCCCCGTGGAGATAGCCGGCGGCCACCTGATAGGCCAGGTAGGACGGGCGGAAGGAGCCGTCATCGCGGATCAGGCCGAAGAGGCCTTCAGCCATATTGTCGTCGTGGGTGCGGAAGAAGAAGAATCGCTCGACGCCAGCGGCGCGGGCCTCGGCGAAGCCCGCGATGACGTAAGCCGCGGCCTCCTCAGCGGTGGCGCGGTTAAGCCTGTGGTGCTCGAATCCTCCTTCATCCCAGAGTGGCACGCCGGTCTCGGTCAGCCAGATGGGCCGCGAGCCGACGCGGGCGACCATATCGGCCTGGATACGGGCCGTCACGGGTCCGATGGTGTAGATGCTGCTGTAGAGATGCAGCGAGAGCACGTCGAAGTAGTGGTTGTCGTCGTCGGCACCTTCCATTGCAGCGAGTTCATCGAGCACCGCGACGTAGTAGTCGGGGGCCGCCCAGTAGGCCAGGCCGGCGAAGAGGACCGTGGCTTCGGGGTTCGCGGCCTTGGCGGCCTGGTAGCCGACGCGCAGCAGCTGGGCGTAGTCCGCGACGCTCCCTTTCCAGAACCAGTCATAGAGATCCGGCTCGTTCCAGATCTCCCAGACGCGAACGCGGCCCTTGAAGTGAGTGACGGTTTCGTAGACGAAAGTGCCCCAGTGGTTATCAGGATGGTCCCATTCCAGGTGGAGGTTGCGGGGCGGGCAAGGGTTCCAGTCGGATGCCATCAGGTGGTGATGGCGCTCGAGTGCTATCGCGGGGTGTCCCAACAGCTCGGACGGCGGGCTGGTGGCGACCGTCATCCCGGTGGGACAGTCGCCGGCAGCCCAAGAGGCGGTGGATCCGAGGATGCCGACAACCTCAAGCTCGTGGTCTTGAGCGCGGGTGACGAGATCATCGTAGCCGCTGTAGTCAAACACATTATTCTGGGGCTCGATCCTGTTCCAGCTGAAGTCGACGCGGTCCCAACGGGAACCGGCGGCCTGGGCGAGGGGAGCCAGATATTGACCGTCGATCTGATAGTTCGCGTAGCAAGTGCCTAGATGCCCCCCGGTGTCCAAAACAGCGGGTAGGGGCGTGACGGGCAGCGGCGTGGCGCCCTGGGCAGGCAAGGCACTCACGATCAGCATCAGCAGGACCGCCACGGCAAATCGACGGTCCGTCGTGGGGTGTGGTCGGGCTTGGATTCTCATGGCAACCGCCTCCTTGGATTTTCCTTATTTTACCATTGCTTGCCTTTTTTCGCCCCCCTCACTAGAATGGGGGTGTTCTGATCCACAATGAGCTTGTCGAGCATGGAGTATGTATGCGGTTTCTGGTTGTCGATCCTGACGTCGCCTTTGCGACGCTGCTGACCGAGGAGTTGGTGCGGCAGGGTCACGAGGCGGTTGCCTGTGTGTCAGGCTATGAGGCCTGCCAGGTGGTCAGGGCCAGATGGGTGGATATGGCGCTTCTGGACATGGCGCTGAAGAATCCCGACGCCCTTGATGTGGCGCGCCAGCTCCGCGCGCTTCAGCCAGGAATCCGTCTGATGCTCATCCCGCTGCTGGGAGATGAGTTGGCGCTCGACGACGGGGAGCCGGCGATCCAGGGAGTGCTGCCGAAGCCCTTCTTCCTTCCGGAGCTGCCGGAGCGGATTGAGGCGGCCTTGACCTCCCCTGTACCGGATGGGGGCCGCGAGCCGGGGCCCACTACGGATGTGACGGGATTACCGCCGGCGTCTGGCGGTCCACCTGATGCCGCTGAGGTAGGAGACGTCCTCGATCGAAAAGATGCCCTTCATCGGGGAGATGCCCCCGATAAGGGCGATGCCCCAGACTATGGGGAAGTCCCTTACGGGAGGGATGCCCGCCTACAGGGACTTGTCACCTACAAAGTGAGCACTGCTGGCGAGGCGCGGCTCTCCGAGTTGGAGTTGGCGCGTCACGCGCCGCGGATCGAGGCGCTGCTGGCGGAGCTGGCGGTTGACATCGGTGCCGCCAGCGTGCTGTTGACATCACAGCAGGGCGTGCTAGCCGCGGCGGGGTCGCTGGCAGAGCGGGAGATCAGCTCGATCTCCGCCGCGGTGCTGACGAGCTGGGCCACGTCGGCCGAGGTGGCGCGAATCCTAGGGCGCGAGCAACTGCGCTTCGAGCAGAGCCTCACCGGCGGTAGTTACATGCTGTATGCATTGAGCGTCGGCGATGCCATCCTTGCGGTAACCGTCAACGGTTCAACGCCGCTGGGGCTGTTGCGCCATCAGGCCCGCAGTGTCGGAGAGCGGATTGCCGAACTCTGCGGCGGGGGTTGATGGCCGTTTCCTGTGCGGTCTGCATCGGTGTGGCCGGGTGGTGAGCCGGGACGCTCTATGGTGACGCTGCTGGCGACCCTGGCCCTATTGCTCCTCTTTGCCGGCACCTACCTGCTGGCCGCGTCGCCCTACGTTTGGGATGGCTGGTTGCTCGTCGGCGTGGCTCTGGCAGCTTTGGCGACCCTTTCCGCGCCCGGGCAGAGTTCTCCCGGCCGGGTGCGTGCTTGGGTGGCCTCGCTGGTGCCCCGTAGAACGGCGGGCTGGG
>PWVB01000095.1 GCA_003562365.1 Anaerolineae bacterium | reverse complement strand
GTCGCTATTTTGGAGAGAACATCTCGACTCCCTGACCGGGTGTTATGCGACTATATGCGCAGCGCTCCTTTAGTAAGTATATGTAAGTATATGGTAACTATACAGGGATCAGAGCAGGAATGAAGGGGGTGCCTCTGAGCGCACGTTCGAGCGATGCCAGCATCGGGAGAGTCTGCTTACGCAAGGTAGAGAGGTAGCCCCGAATGCGGCAGAAGGCTTCGGCGCCATGTTCGCTCCGGAAGCAGCCCGAGATCTTCTGCTTGAGTTTGAGCATCCGAATGTCACGTTCGGCCAAGCTGTTGTCGAACGGCACTCGGAAATCGTAGGCGAAAGCGAGGATCGCAGCCCGATGCTTTTCGAAGCGCTCAAGCATGTTCCTAGCCTTGGTCTGCTTACGTCGGCCTCGCTTGCCCGATGGACGAGGCTCCTCGGGCAGCGGGTTCAGCCTGAAACCTTCCACCAGGATCCGTCGGTAACGTTCCTCCAACACCTGGCGAGTCTTGGCGTTCAGCTCGGTCTGACCGGCTTGTTTGGCCGCATCGACCCGACGCTTCGCCCAGAGCAGCAGGATCCGCATGGTCTTGGCCCAGCGTTGCTGCTCCTGCTCCTCAAGGTAGGTCAAGTCCCGAAGATGATGGGCGTTGCACAGCCCGTGACGACAGTTGCGATACCCCAGGTAGGCACTCCAGGCGTCGTGGATCGCGTAACCCTGGAACTTCGGCAGGATATCCAGGTCATCGATAGCCACCTTGCCCCGATTGGGGTGCGCAGCATAGTACGTCAGCTCTGGTGTGCCAGCCGTGTGCAACCAGCGACGTCCTCCATCGACTCGCAGCCCGCTCTCATCGAAGTGGACCACCTCCGCCGAGGTGATCGCCTCCTTGATTTGGCCTTCGGGTTCGGCCAACTCGCTGGCGCAGCGCTCCACCATCGTCTCGAAAGTCCCAGGCGAGGGCGTGACTTCAAACATGTCGGAGAGCAACTGCTGGGTGCGATTATAGGGCAGCAACTGGTAGACGAGCAGATAGACGACAAAGGCTTGCAGCCGAGGGCCGTACTGGACCAACTGGGCAACGTCTATTGGAAACGAACCCGAGTTCGCCTGGCCGCAGGCGGGACAGGTGACGCACTGGGACTGGTGCTCGGTCACCTCCAAGCGCAGCGGGGGCAAGTCCACAACCTGGCGGCGTTCGATCTCGCTGGGAACCACATCCGCCAGATGATTACCACATGCAGCACACTCATCCGGGCGGTGCTCGACCACCTGGTCAGGCTTGTCGACCAGGCGCAAGGTCTGCCCAGGATGCCCGGTTTGTCCTCCTGGCTTCTTGCCGCTGGGCCGACGCAGGCTCTTGGTGCGACGGCGAGGATGGTCCGTGCTCGGCGGACGATGGCTGTTATGACTGTCTTTGACAAGCTGGGCTTCCAGCGCCTTCACCCGAGCCTGCAACTCAGCGATGAGTCGGGCTTGTTGGGCAATGATCGCCAACAACTCCTCGCGGCTCGCTTCATTCAGATCCATCGGGTTCACATCGCCATAATACATCGTGCTCTCATGGTACACTATCAGCGTCGAAGCTGTCCAGAAGCCGACCGCTGGCCACTTGATAGGCCCGGCTCATCCTGGATAGTATCACTCAAACAGCCAGCTATGGCTGTATAGTTACAACTTGTATTCTTGTAACTATTCAGCCCCTGCGACAGCAAGCGTTGGAGCAGGCATAACCGGGCTGAAGACCTGATTGCTGAACACGCCGCGCAGGCACCCGAAGACCGGCTTCCCGTGCTTGCGGATAGTGGAGATGTAGCCACGGATCCGACAGAACCGAGTTGCCCCGTTGTCCGCCCGGAAGCACCCGGAGATCTTCCCCTTCACCTTCGCCATCCGCAGGTCCCGTTCGGCCTGGTTGTTGTCGAATGGCACCGTGAAATCGTGCATGAACCTCAGAACAGCTTCTCGACGGCCCTTCAACCGGTCGAGCAGCGCCAGCGCCTTGCCCCGCTTTGGTCGGCCCCGTGTTCCCGGTGGCCTCTCCGGCGGCGGGTTGGCCGCAAAGCCCTCCGCCAGGATCTGCGTGTACTGATCCTCGAACGCCTGCTCCTTGTCCGGCGGCAACTGGCTGGCCCCACTCTCCTTGGCCTTGTCCACCGCCCCCTTCATCTCGAAGAGCAAGTCCCTCATCTCGGCCGCCCACGGCTGGCCCAGCCGCTCCTCTAGGTAGATCAGTTCCCGAGCGTGGTGGACGTTGCAGGCAACGTGCGGGCAATCGTACCCGTAGTAGGACTCCAGGTCGTCGTGGACTGCCTGGCCCTTGAACTTCGGCAGTATCCCGACCTCATCCATCGCTGCACGGCCCCGACGCGGGTGCCAGCCGTAGTGGGTCAGCAACTCCGTGCAGGCCACGTGCAACCAGTTCAGCTTCCCATCGATGTTCAGGCCCGTCTCGTCGAAGTGGGCCACCGCCGAGTTCACGATCCCCGTCTTGATCTCTTCCTCGACTGGCCCCAGCGCCTGGTGGCACTCCTCGACCGAGTTGTCCAGCGTACCTACCGAGTACGACTCGCACCCGAACACTTCCGCCATGACCGCGCTGGTCCGCTCGGCTGGGATCAACTGGGCTTGGTTCAGGTAGACGCCGAGTCCCTTCAAGCCCGGACCATACTGGGCCACGCCAGGAAGTACCCCCTCTGGCAGTTGCCCACGCATTGTCTCCCCGCAAGCGCAGCGCCGACTCTGGGCCTGATGCTCCACGGTCTCGACCAGTCGGGGCACCAGGTCGATGACCTGGGCGCACTCGATTACCTCACCCAAGACAGCGGCCAGATCCTCCCCGCAGGCCCGGCATCGCTCGGGCGCGTGCACCACGACCCGATCCGGCCGCTGCGCCATCTTCAGGGTCTTGCCGGGGTGTCCGGGCTGACCGCCCGGCTTTCTCCCACTCGGCTGGCGAAGGCTCTTGGGAGAAGGCTTGCTGCCCGGCGGGTCGGTGGACGGGGGCTTGCTGCTGTTGCGGCTGTTGGTCGCCAGCCGATCCTCGAGCTCCTTCACTTGCGCCTGCAAGATAGCGATCTGCTCAGCCAGGCCAAGGACCAACTCCACGACGGCCTCCGGCCCTCTGTCATAGACCCCCCTGATCTCCTCGACGATGCTCATCCCGCCATCTCGCTCCAAGCACCCGGGCGACACACCCGGCATTCACAGCAACGCCTGACCAACCTGCTGCATATCATAGCAATTCCCGCGCCACGGCTGAATAGTTACGATTGTGCTATAATTACCGCGGTAGTAACAGGTAGCGGTAGCAACTTGGGTAGGAGAAGCTGTGCGAATCGGCATCGATGCACGTCTGGTTTTTTACCGTCGCGGTGGCATTGCCACCTATATCCTGGGCCTTTTGCACGGATTGGCCCAGTTACCGGTCGCAGATGAGTTCCTGGTCTTACAGAGTCGAGGTCACGACGACAAACTGTTTCCAAATGGCTTTCGCCGCCGCGGATTATTGACCCCTTGTCATCACCGTTTTGAGCGGCTCG
>PWVB01000354.1 GCA_003562365.1 Anaerolineae bacterium | reverse complement strand
TGGGCACGGTCTCACCTCCGATATGGGTTTGTTTAGCGACTCCTATTATCGTTAGTTTGGCCGTGCCCGCTACTTATCCTGTGTTAAAGTGCAAAGATAGTGTGATAAGATTTCGTGGCAGAATACATATGGAATCGCCTTTCTGGATGAGTTTGGTTCGTCACCTATACTCTGCTACAGAAAAGCGATTCCGTCACTTTTCCCCCCTTGCCACCGCGTTCGGAGCGCCCGTTGCCGAGCTACCGCTCGGCCTTATCTCTCTATTCGGCTGTTAAGGTGCGAAATTTAGGCTTAGAGTGAGCTTGCTCTTTCCTCGATCTTCCAATGAGTTGCCTCCACTATCATAAAAAGCGAACGGTTGGTTGGCCAACAGTATGTGCTATACTAGGCCGCTATGGGACGCCCAACTGCGGTAAGGCATAGACTGCATATTGGACTGCAACAACGCCGTCGCATAATGCTGGCGGTGTTGGTAGCCATCGGTGCGGCGGCGCTTTACGTCGCGACCTTGGCCCCCGGCACGCTCTTCGGGGATCCGTCTGAATACCAGTTCATCCCGGCGATCTGGGGGATTGCCCATCCGCCCGGCTATGCCTTCTACACGCTGTTGGCTGGCCTTTGGCAGCGACTCGTGGTTGTGGGTTCGGTGGCCTACCGCACCAACCTCCTGGCTGCCGGTGCTGGTGCGTGGATCGCGACGCGCGTGGTGCTGATCACACTGGACGTAGGCATCGAGAGCGGGAGCAGTTTGCGCTTTGAATGGGTCGCTTTCGCCGCCGTCCTAGCTGGTCTCGGTGTGGCGGTGGCTCCGGACCTCTGGCAGCATAGCATCCACGCCAACGCCCACGTTGTCAGCGCCGCGATTACGATCACCCAGCTCTGGATGCTTGTCCGTTGGGACCACGAGATGGGGACTCGCTGGCTCCTAGTGCTGGCCTTCTTGGTCGGCATCGGGGTGGTTCACCATCCCATCACCGTCTGGGGGGTGCCCGCCTACCTGCTTTATATCCTGATTCGCCATCCACAAATCCTCACGGAGCTGCGCACGATCCTCGGTGGGGTCGCGGCAACGGCGTTGGGGATGCTACCTTGGCTTTACTTTCCCTTGCGTAGCCCATCGACGCCTTTCGGTCCGCTGGATATGGCTACCTGGGACGGGTTTCTACGCCATGCTACTGCCCAAGGGCTGCGGGTCAACCTGTTCCACTTTGGTTTGGCCGATCAACCAAACCGCCTTCGGGTATTCGTGACGCTTCTTCAACTGCAGTACGGCTGGGTTTTGATCGGCCTGATTCTGCTCGGAGCCCTGCATCTGGTGCTGACACGTCCGGGTTTTGCGCTACTCTGGGGCGGGTTTCTGTTGGGGCATCTGGTATTCACGCTCAACTCGGTTCAGGACGTGATGGCCTATCTGCTGCACGCCTTTGTTGCTTTAGGACTACCACTTGGTCTTGGTTTCCTAACGGCGCTAGAATGGTTCGGGCCGCGACGACGCTGGGAGCGGCTGCTGGTCGCGGGCCTGTTGGCGGGGCTCGTCGCTGCTCGCGGAGTGTTTACCTTTCCGCGTATCTCACTTCGCGACTGGCAGGCAGCTGACGACTTTGTGGCAGAGCTTCAGGCGACCTTTGATGGCCGGGGCCTAGGCGCCGCTTTCGTCTCCGATTGGGAGCATCTGACGCCCTACTTCTACCATACCTATGTCGGAGATCTGCAGCTGCGGGATGCAGACTTTCGTCCGGTCTACGTAACGGCCGCGACGCCCTGGGTAGAGAGTGTCTACGCCCACCTGTCCCTGGGGCCAGTATTTCTCTCCAACTATCGACCTGACGTGCGAGCTCTGGGCTTTCGCCTGCGCCCACAGGGCAATCTCTGGGCGGTGCTTGAGCCACCGGCAACCACACCGGTTGCACCTCAGCAGCAGCTTGAGCACGTGTGGGTCGACGGACGTCTGCAGCTCCTTGGTTATGATCTACCGACGACCGCCGTTACACAGGGGGAAATCGTTCCACTGACGCTCTATGGCCGGCTGATGGTAACCGAAACCGAGATTCTGATGCCCTTTGCCCGTTTGGGCCAGATCGAGCAACGGTGGACGACCGACAGTCGCCGTCTTACTCCCTACTGGCAACCAGGAGAGATCATCGTGGAGCGCTATCCGATCTTCGTGCCCTACGGTCTACCTCCTGGAGACTATCCGTTAACGCTCGGCTACACGCAGATGACGGGGGCAACTGGCGAACTCGACATCAACGGCGCTTCCACGCTGCTTCTAGACGTGCTCGAGGTCACCCCGGTGGGCGACGGGGCGCGTATCGCTCAACGTGTGGCGCAGTCGGTGACTAATCTGGGGAACGAGGTAGCGCTGCGATCAGTGAGAGCACGAGCAGGCCTTACGGTGCGCGAGGGGCGCTGGGAACGCCCGTTGTCGGTGCGAGCTGGGACTCCACTGCATCTGCGGCTCGTCTGGGAAGTTTTGGCGCCCCCGACAACCAGCTACACCGTCTTCATCCATCTGGTGGACGCCCAGGGGGCGCTGCGGTTCGGCCACGACTATACGCCGCTGGGCGGGGCCTTTCCTGCTTATCTCTGGTTTCCCAAGTGGCTGGTTGGCCAGCGGGTGGTCGCCCCCTATCGTCTGGTGCTGCCTGCCGATCTGCCCCCGGGCGATTACTCGCTTCAGGTGGGGATGTATGAGATGGGGAGCATCCGGCGCGTACCACAGCTCAGTCCGGACGGCACGCTGATAGGGGATCGTACCATCCTCGGGCCGCTGGAGGTGGTGGCGCCGTGAGGAAGAGCAGGAGGTTTGCATGGAAGGGTTCTTGATTCCGTGGGTGATTGCAGCGACGATCCTGATCTTCGTGGCGGCATACTGGATCTATACGCTGGAGAAGCAGGTGCACGAGTTTGAGGCGCGTTATGAGCGACTGCAGGGTCTCTCGGAGGCGTTGGCGAAGGCGCCCGAGCACGCTGCGTTGCTGCCGCTCAACGAGCGCTTGGATCAGCATAGAGAGCGCCTAACGCGATTGGAGGTCCAGATGTGCGATGTCGAACGGACACTGGAGCATAGCTTGCAAGGGATCGGCGTGGTACGGTATAATGCTTTTGAGGGCCTGGGAGGCGATCAGAGCTTCTCGTTGGCGCTCGTTGACGCCGTCGGTCACGGGGCGGTGGTGACTGGGCTGCATACCGGCGACGAGGTGCGGGTCTACGCTAAGGCGCTCGAGAACTGGAAGTCATCCCACAGCTTAAGCGCCGATGAGCAGCGGGCGCTGGGCGCGGCGCGGCGCAAGATGCTGTCCGCTGAGGTTTCAGGGGCGTAACTGTGGGGTCTCGTTTCGATGGTTTGACATCCCAAAGTACTCCTTTATGATCGTCTTCAGCCTGGTACGAAAGCTGGGGCGTATGATCTTGCTGCCTGAGACCATAGTATCATAGCTGAAAAAAGGATGTCTAGCTAAGGAGGTAGGATATGTCGTTTCTGGGAGGCAAGGACAAATCAAAATCCTCATCAGAGCCAGCGGTTAAGTCGATAGGTGCATCCCGTTCGGCGTCGCAGATTGAATCCACTATTGGACCCAATACCCACGTCAAGGGCGACATTCAGGGCGACGGTGGACTGCGGGTTGATGGCATCGTTGAGGGGGGGATTGAGATCACCGGTAACTTGGTGGTCACAGAAAGTGCCAAAATCCGGGCGGAGATCAAGGCCGCCAACATTTCCGTTTCCGGTGCCGTCCAGGGTAACATCAGCGCAACGCGGATTGAGATTCTCGATACTGGACGGGTCTGGGGCGACCTGACAGTGAAGTCGTTGTTGATCAACGAGGGCGCCTACTTCCGCGGTCAGACGATCATGCCCCAGGATCTCAATCCACCACAGCTCAAGCCACCGGCTCTGGCACAGGACGACCGCAAGGATCTGGAGGCTGACACAGGGCGGGTGGTGGATGTCGAAGCCCGGAAAGAGTAGGGCGCGGCTTCGTTGAGACTGCCAGCCACCCATTTGCGTCGGCGTACGCGCCGTGGTCGGGAGGCCACGGCGTCGATCGTTCCCAATGTTCCCGGACCTTTGTCACTTTTGCATTTGATAATGTGCGGTATAATAGCGTTGTCCTTGTGCGTGAGCTCCTTCGTGAGCCCTGACGCTTCGAACTGGATACTGTGGGAGGAGTTATGGAAGTCACGGTAGAGTTCGCCGGCCTGTCTCGAGTGCTGACGCGACAACCTCGGCTTACCCTCAAGCTGGGGGAGGATGCCACGTACCAGCAGATCCTGCAACGACTTGGTGAACTGCACCCGGAGTTGGTGGGAGAGGTCATTAACCCCAGCTTCCGGTCGTTGAAGGCTTCGAATATGCTGAGCCTCAACGGTAAGAGAATGATCCAACCTGACCAGATGGATCAGAGCCCCGACGAAGGTGATCGCCTTATCCTGATGTCAATCCTGGCTGGCGGCTGACGCCCCTGCCGGGGCTCGCGTTTGCGTGTCCAGACGGTCCCTTCTACGTCATGCCTGGCATGATGCATGGTACCGCCTTCTCACTGTCCTAATGATGGATGTGACGATATCGTCATCATCATGTTATTGTGACTAAGGAGGTGTGCTATGTATGGATATCATGGCAAGATCCTGTTTATTGATCTGACCAGCCGCAGGACCTGGGCGGAGGAAAAGCCCGAGTCCTGGTATCAGACCTACATCGGCGGGGTCTCAATGGCCACGCGGTTGCTGTGGGAGAATATTGAGCCAGGCTGCGATCCCCTCTCTCCGAAGAACCCCATCTGCATCGCCAACGGCATCTTCGCGGGTACACCCGTGCCGGTCGGCGCGAAGTATGGGTTGGCGTCGAAGTCGCCACTCACCGGCTTTGTCGGCGATAGCCTGTCAGGGAGTTGGTTCTCCGTTGCCCTGCGACGCACTGGCTGGGATGGGATCGTCCTTCACGGTGCCAGCGAGGCGTGGGTTAACGTGCTGGTCGACGACGGGCGGGTGCAGTTCCGTCAGGCCGACAAATACCTGGGCTTGGGCACCTTCGCCACCGAGGAGGCGATCCGTGAGGATTTGCTGGACGATCAAGTTCGCTCGGCTACGATCGGGCCGGCAGGTGAGCACGGGGTGCGCTTTGCTAACGTCACGAATGACGGACGCCAGGCAGGGCGCACTGGTCACGGCGCCGTCTGGGGGGCCAAGAAGTTGAAAGCGCTCTCGGTGCGGGGCACTCACGGCGTCCGGGTTGCCGATCCGGATACGCTGATGAAGCTGTCGTTCGACATTATCGAATCGGCGCAGGGGCCGCATACGGCCAAATACCGCCTCCTGGGGACGGCGACCAATGTACTCAACATGAACACCCTCGGACTGTTGCCTACGCGCAACTACCAGGAGGGCGTCTTCGAGGAGGCGGAGTTAGTGAGTGGTGAGTACCTTGAGGAGCATCACAAGGTCAAGAAGATTGCTTGCGCCCAGTGTCCCATTGCTTGCGAACAGGTTTCGGCGGCGAAGCAGGGGCTCTACGTCGATGCGATGACGGGCATCGAGTATGAGTGCCTCTTCGCCAATGGCCCCAACTGTGGGATCAGTGATATGAACGCTGTGATAAAGATGATCGACATCTGCGATCGCGGCGGGATGGACGCGATGAGCAACGGTGTGACGGTCTCTTGGGCCATGGAATGCTTTGAGCGCGGCGTCTTAACCAAAGAAGACTTCCGCTGCGCCAAGTATCCAGAGGGCTTTGCGCCCACCTTTGGGAATGCCGAGGCTGGCGTGACGCTCTCAGAGATGATCCGCGACCGCGAGGGCATCGGGGCATTGCTCTCAATGGGTACCAAGCTGGCGAGCGAGCAGATCGACAGGGAGCGCGGCACCGAGTCTCGCAACTGGGCGATGCACATCAAAGGGTTGGAGAATCCCGGCTACGACGCCCGCGGCCTGAAAACCTTTGCGCTGGGGTTGGCGGTTGGAACGCGCGGCGGCTGTCACAACCGGACCGCTGCTTACGACCCCGACATCAAGGGTGAAGTCGACCGGTTCTCCATTGATGCATCCCGCGGTGTCTTGGCCAAGAGGACCGAGGAGTACGCGGCGGTCTACGACACGCTCCCCCTGTGCAAGTTCATCCGTCGCTGCTTTTCCGGTAAGGCCGACCGGGCCGGCGCTTGGCCTGCTATCCAGGCTCTGATTAACGCCACGACGGGCTGGGCCTTCACCTACGAGGACATTGACTTGATCGGCGAACGAGCTCACACAATTAAGAAGGCCTTCAACATTCGCGAGGGCTGGACACGCGACGCCGATCGGCTGAACTACCGCTGGCACCACGAACCGATGACCAGGGGTCCCTCGGCGGGTCACGTGGTCACCGAGGAGGAGCTGGAGACTCTCAAGGATCTCTACTATCAGGCCAAGGGTTGGACGGCGGACGGTCTGATACCCAAGTCGAAGTTACTGGAATTGGGGATGGACGACGTCGCCGAGGCTATTGGCGTCTGAAAAGGAGAAGGGCGAAATGGTCACCTCCACTTCTAGATACAAGTACATAACCTGTGATCCGGAAAAGTGTATCGGTTGCCAGCTGTGCGAGTATATCTGCTCCTATACCAAGACCGGTGAGTACAACTCCTACCGCAGCCGGATCCGGACGGTGCGGGTGGACGAGATCCTGATCACAGCTGTGGCGTGCCGGACCTGTGAGAATGCACCCTGCGTGATGGTCTGCACCCGCGATGCGCTCTCCCAGGATCAGGAGAGTGGCATCATCCGGCTCGATAAAGACCGCTGTGATGGGTGCGCCTGGTGCATTGAGGCCTGTGACTTCGGCGCGATCTCCATCAATCCGATGACCAAACTGGCTGAGATCTGCGACCAGTGTGAAGATGAGGAAGCAGGCCCACAGTGTGTCCTGTGGTGCCCCAAGGATGCGCTCGAGCTGACGACGCCAGACCAGCGCGCTCAGCGCGCTCGTCGAAAACTGGCGACGGAGGAGGCCCTACGCTAGTAGCCTGCAACTAAGGAGTAATAACGTGGACAAAGTGAGCCAGGTTTTCGATGCAGATCTGCGCATTGGGGTTTACGTCTGTCACTGTGGCTCGAATATCGCCAGTGTTGTGGCCCCAGCGGATGTGGTTTCCTATGCCGCGACGCTGCCTCACGTGGTGGTCGCTAAGGAGCACCGTTACATGTGCTCTGATTCGGGTCAGTCGTTGATCCAGGACGACATCCGCGAGATGGGGCTCAACCGGATCGTGGTGGCGGCTTGCAGCGTGGCGATGCACGAGCCCACCTTCCGAGCCTGCATCGCTGATGCCGGACTCAATCCCTTCCTGTTCGAGATGGCGAACATTCGGGAGCATGACTCCTGGGTGCATGCTCATGAGAAGACCGAGGCGATCCAGAAGGCTAAGGAGATCGTGGCTTCCGCCGTTGCCAAGGTGAGTCACCTCAAGCCGCTGCAGATGTTCGAGGTGCCGGTGACCCGCCGGGCGTTGATCATTGGCGGGGGGGTCGCCGGCATTACCGCCGCCCTGGATCTGGCCGACATGGGCATCGAGACCTACCTGGTGGAAAAGTCGCCGACCATTGGTGGGCGAATGGCACAGCTGGACAAGACTTTTCCGACGATGGACTGCTCTATCTGCATTGAGGCGCCGAAGATGGTTGATGTCAGCAAGAACCCTCATATCCATCTGCTGACATATTCTGAGGTCACCGAGGTGACTGGCTATATCGGCAATTTCAAGGTTAAAGTAGAGCGCAAGCCGCGCTACGTGATGCTGGATCGTTGCACGGGATGTGGGCTTTGCGCCGAGGTCTGCCCCATCGACGTTCCGAATGTGTTCGAGGAGGGGGTGGGACCGCGCAAGGCGATCTATGTCCCTATGGCACAGGCGGTGCCCTCCATCTACACCATCGACCGGGAGGCTTGCATCGAGTGCTACAAGTGCGTAGATGCCTGCGGCCCGCTGGAGGCCATCAACTTCGCTGAGGCGCCAGAGATACTCGAGTTGGACATCGGCACGCTTATAGTTGCCACGGGTTACGATATCTGGGATCCTACCGCGATCGAGGAGTATGGGTTTGGCGTCTACGATAACGTGACGACGATGATGGAAATCGAGCGACTGCACTGTGCCGGCGGACCTACGGTGGGCGAGTTCGTGCGGCCCTCCGACCATCGGATTCCCCAGAGCCTAGGGCTGATTCAGTGCGTGGGCTCGCGGGATAAGCGCTATAACGAGTATTGCTCTGGCTTTTGCTGCATGTACACGATCAAGAACGCGATGCTTCTCAAATGGCTCTATCCCGAGATGGAGATCACGATCTTTCGGATCGACATTCGTGCTCCGGGAAAGACCTACGAGGAGTTCTACGAACGCGCGCGGGACGCCGGGATCCACTTCATCCAAGGGCGGCCGGCGGAGATACGTGAGGTGCCGGGATCGAAGAACCTCATCGTGCGCGCCGATAACGCCAGCCTCGGTCGTCCAGAGGACTACGAGTTCGAGATGATCGGCTTGGCCACGGCGGCGGTTGCCTCCGCCGGCGCGCAGGATCTGGCACGCGTTTTGACGGTCCCAACCGACACCCACGGCTTCTTTATGGAGTCGCATCCCAAACTGAAGCCCATCGACACGCCGACCGAGGGCATTTATCTGGCGGGCTCGGCGCAAGGCCCTAAGGACATTCCGGTGAGCGTCAGCCAGGGCAGTGGCGCGGCGGGCAGGGCAGCCCGGGTGCTCGCTCACGATACATGGGAGATTGACCCGATCGTGGCCTATGTCTACCCGGAGCGTTGCGTCAATGCCCGGGGCGGTAAGTGCAACATCTGTTACCGGGCCTGTCCTTACGTGGCCATCGATAGTCGGCCCGGCTCCGGCGAGGCCACGCGGGTCGTGTCGGCCAAGTGCCACGGCTGCGGTACCTGCGTCGCTGAGTGTCCCCACAATGCCATCACCCAACATCAGTTCACCGACGCTCAGATTCTGGCTGAGATCCATGCGCTTTTAGCCACCCGACCGGAGGAAAAGGTGTTGGCATTCACCTGCCGCTGGTGTAGTGGCATGGGCGCGGACAACGCGGGGGTGAGCCACTTCGAGTATCCGGCGAACACTCGCAATATCATGGTGATGTGCGCGGGGCGAGTGGACCGTGACTTTGTGCTGGAGGCTTTCCGGCTTGGCGCCGGAGCGGTGTTGGTCTCCGGCTGCCATCCGCAGGACTGTCACTATATTGAGGGTCGGCAGCACGCCGAGAGACGGATGGACAAGCTAGCGGTGCAGCTCGAGAACCTGGGTATCGCGCCGGGGCGCTTTCGGCAGGCATCGATTTCGGCGACTGAAGGGGCAAAATGGGCGCGTGTGATGCGTGAGATGAGCGAGCGGGTGCGCGAGCTGGGTGTGGAGGAAATACGGGCCGAAAATGCCGCGGCGCTTCCGCACCTAACGCGCTTCCTGCGCCGGATGCGTGAGACACCGGGCGTCGAGGAGGTCTTGCAGCTCAGCGAGTACGCTGGGTTGCGAGGAATCGAGACCCCGATCGAACAGCTGGCCCATATGGGGGGTGAATGATGGTTGTGTCGCACCCTGATCGCAAGCTGCACGATTTCCTGGATGATCTGCTGACGACCGAAGGCGGACGCCAGGTGCTGCAGTGTTACCAATGCGGTACCTGCTCCGGCTCCTGCCCCGTGATTGAAGAGATGGTCTATGGACCTCGGCGGATCCTACACATGATCCACGCGGGGCACGAGGATGAGGTGTTGTCGAGCCCAGACATTTGGCGCTGTGTTTCCTGCTATGCTTGTGCCAGCCGCTGTCCACGGGGCATCGAGATCACCGATCTGATGGCCGACCTGCGAAGGATGGCGCTGGCGCGGGGATATGCGCAGGATAAGGAGGCCGAGTTCGGTTTAGCCTTCGCCGAGACGGTTCAGACTCACGGACGGCTCTTCGAGCCTGAACTACTCGCCCGCTACTACCTGCGTGTCCTGGATTTGGTGAGCCTGATCAGTATGGCGCCGCTGGGCATCCGGATGCTGTTGAAGGGCAAACTGCCTTTCCTGCCGGAGCGTGTCGCTGACCCACAGGAGATCGAGGCGTTTGGTGTGGTGGCGTCTACACGGCCCAAGGTGGCCACGGGTGTGGCCCTCGGTCGGAGCCCAGGGAGCGGTCGGCGGAGAGGAAGCGGGAAGCTGGTGGACGGTATGTTCGGGGGCGCTCTGCTGACAGTGTTGGCTAATCTCCTGGTGAGCTGGGGAAGGGAGCGGACGCGGTGACGGCGATGCAGCGCTACGCTTACTATCCCGGATGCAGTCTAATGTCGAGCGCTAAGGAGTACGATCGCTCGGTGCGCGCCGTCTTTGCCCATCTGGGCATCGAGCTGGAGGCACTGAAAGACTGGAATTGCTGTGGCGCCGTTCACGGTGACATCCGCAGCGCTGAAGCGGCGGTAACGTTGGCGGCGCGAAATCTGGCGCTGGCGGAGGTGCAGGGGTTTGACCACATCATCACGCCCTGCAGCGGCTGCTACCGCAACCTGCGCCGTGCGAGCCGGCGAGTCGCCAGGAACCAGGCGACCCGCGAGCTGGTGAATGCTGAGCTTCGCGACGGGTTGGTTTTGACGCAGCACATCGAGATCTTACATCCCCTCTACGTACTGCTTCAGGACTACGGTTTGGCGCGGATCGCTGAGCTGATCGCCAACCCGTTGAGCGGCTTGCGGGTCGCCAGCTACTACGGCTGCATGCTCACGCGGCCCAAGGATCGTTTCGACAGTCCTGAGCGGCCAACGGGACTGGACCAGTTACTCTGCACTCTGGGTGCTGAGGCCGTTGACACGCCGCTTAAGGCCCGCTGCTGTGGCGGGGCGCTGGCAATCTCCCACAGCGAGGTCACCGCACGGCTTACTGGTGCTATCCTGCTGGCGGCCAAGGAGGCCGGCGCCGACATGGTGGCGCTAGCCTGCCCGATGTGCCACACGGCTTTAGACGGGTATCAGGCCAAGGCCGAACGGGCTGTCGGACATGCACTGGGACTGCCGGTGCTCTACTTCACTCAGGTGCTGGGGCTGGCCCTGGGGCTGAGTCCCGCGAGCTTGGGATTCGAGCGGCATATGGTATCGCCGCGCCCGCAGTTGTCACGACGGGGTTTCTAAGGGAGCGAGCATGAGACGCGGTACTGCGGTGAAGCAACGAAGCGCCGATTCGTTGGTCCTGGAGCGCAAGATGGTGACCCACCACGACGTTCTGACCTGGGATTTGGACCGCTGTGTCGGATGCCAGCTGGGCCCCCATGTCTGCCCAAAGGAAGCGATCACTCACTTGGGTGGGGCAGTGCGCGACGGGCGGTTGGCGTCGAAGCTGCTTGTGGACGTTGATCCGGCGAAGTGCGTCTTCTGCGGGATGTGTGTCGTGATGTGTCCTGTGCACGCCATCTCGATGACGCTTAATGATGAACCGGTGATCCCGGTGCAGGCTTATGAGGCTTTTCCAGAATTGGTGGCCTCCAACACTTTTGAGCCTGCTGGCTTCGACTGGAGTCTTATGCAGCTCGTGCTCGATAACTGCCCGACTGAGGCGATCAGCTACGTTGAGGAGCTGGAGACGTTAGAGATCGATGAAGGACGCTGTATACATTGTCGCCAGTGCGAGGTTGCCAGCGACGGAGCCTTTGAAGTGGTTCAACCGTGGGAGGGTACGGTAGTTTTGCGCCGGGAACGCTGTGTCGAGGGGTGCCTGGCCTGCGCTGACATCTGCCCGACCCAGGCGCTCCGAGTCGATGACACCGGAGAGCTGGTGCTATCGGATTACTATTGCATTAAGTGTGGTGCCTGTGTACAGGTTTGTCCAGTAGCGCCGGCGATCGAAGAGTACGAGTTGACGCTGCGCTCTCAGGGCGTGACCGCGACCAAAACCTTCCAGCGGGTGGCCAACTCCAGAGAGCTCCCCATCTGGGTCGAGCGATGGCGAGTGAAGCACACGCCTGTACAGAGCGGGGCTTGGGTGGCAGCCCTGGTGCGCCTAGCCGACGAGAAGGCCGGTATGCTCGAGCTGGAGCACAAGCGGGCCATCAAGCGTCGCGATCTGATCGTCGCGCTGAAGGGCGGTCGGGAGGCGCAGACACGCAAGGCCGAACGGCGTGCCGCGCTCCCTGGGACGTGGGAAGGATAAGCCATATGGCCGTCCATCGTCCCGCATCGACATCTTAGGCCGAATCAGTATGGCGGCAACGCTGTCTCTGCATAGTGCCCACTAGAGGAGGACCCATGCGCGATCTAGCCGGGGTACGGGCGCAGTTGTCGTGGCGATATTTCTTCCGAGGTCAACTGCACCATCTGCTGCTGGCGACGGTGCTGATGCCGGGGGCGCACGCTCTCGCCACGCCGAGCCTGGTGGGGCGAACGTTTCTGGGGCTACCGGACACGCGCTGGGTACATGGTTTGATCTGGATTGTGGTAGCGCATCAGGTGATCGTCTGGTTAGTTTTCCGTGTTCAACTCTGCTTCGGCACGCTGACCGAACTGCTGGGGCGCGCTGACCTCACCGTCTGGAGCGTGCTCTTCTTCCCTTTCCTGGCGGCACGCCTAGTTGGCACGATTATCATCGGTTGGCTCGATGCCGGTTCTCTGGGTGGGCCGCAGGCGCTGCACGTCATCGGTGGGCTGCTGCTTCTTCTGCCAGCGCTCTACACCGGGTGGTCGGTGTTGTCCCATTTCGGCTTGCTCCGTGCTGCGGGCGGCGACCATTTCCGCGATCGATACCGGGAGATGCCGTTGGTAGCGGAGGGCGCCTTCCGCCTCAGTGCCAATGCGATGTACAGCTTCGCCTTCTTGGCACTCTGGGCGTTGGCGTTCTTCTGGGCATCTCGAGCCGCGCTGGCCTTGGCGATCTTCCAGCATGCCTATATCTGGGTGCACTGGTACTGCACCGAGCAACCTGATCTAGCGGTGCTCTACAGTGACGTGGGGGGATAGAGAAGAGAGGGTCGCTGATTTCGGCAATATGGGACAGTGACGGATAGACGACAGCCGTTTGTGACCTTCAACCGCGGGGGCGCAGCTGCAGGAAGTAAGTCACCACCTGAGCGTTCTGGAGATCATGCCAGACTCGGGCGACGGCGTCAACGAAATGTGGTTCGACCACGCGCTCCAAGTGGAATCTCATCTCAATCAGGAGGTTCAATAACCCGCCAATACCGCCACGACGGGTAGGACCACACTAAACCGTGGTCGGTAGGCAATTTGACAAGAGAGGATCCATGAGCACAATCCGATTTGGCAATCAAGTGAAACGG
>PWVB01000043.1 GCA_003562365.1 Anaerolineae bacterium | reverse complement strand
TCAGGAGGCCACGCTGCACCCTAGACTGCGGCGCAGGGTTCCAGAAGCGACACGTCACACGGATGGATGGGACTGTCACGGACTTATGCCGGCACAAACGCGGACAGGGAAAGGACTGCCCAAGACGATACCGGCCGACGTGACGGTCCCTGACAAAGATAGGCTACTGGGCGACGTTGTGAAGTGGCGCCGGACTGCAGCTCAATATTGGGCAGCGCCGGCGCACTAGTGTAGTGGTACACCTGGGATCCTACCGCCGCTGACAAGTCAAAAGGGCAAGAATTCTCAAGTCAGATACTAGCTAGCACGGGCAAAGCGATGTTGTGACGCGAGCGATACTCGCTCGCGAGATGACGCGCGAGCTCCCGAGAGGCGGGGAGTGCTGCTGCTCTTCCCTGCGACCCCAGTACGAGATTCGGAGGAACAGATGAGTATCCACGAGACTCTGCTCAACCAGACTATCGACGGTCACTGGGATCTTCTCTATGAGTACGGGTGCGACCGCCCCGAGATTGAGGAGTTTCTCCTGGGCCGCGTGGCATTCCTCGAGAGACAGCGCAGAGCTATCAGCATAGTAGATGGAGTTCTGGCTGCCCACGGGAAGGAGAGACTTCTGCGTTACCTGGCTGAACTCGCTCGAGTCGAGCATGGAATCAGAGAACTAGAGCCGTGGGTTCGGGACCATGTGGTGCACGCAGTCTTGAGCTTCCTCTTGGGCGCGTTCATCAATGAGAGGTTCCTTAGCAATTCGCACGCTGTCGGCCGTTTCCAGTGGAAGATCGCCGGTCTTCTCCATGATGTAGCCTATCCTGTGCAGATCGCGAATGACATCCTTGGCCCTTTTCAGGACACGATCAATGCAATCACACGTGACCTAGGCGTTGCCGGGGACGAAGTTCGGTTTCTTGTGGTACCAGAGAACCTGGAGAAACTCACCAACGGAGTATCGGCGCTCAGCCTGATTCAGGATCGACTGGAAGACTGGAACCTGAGCATCGATGTCAACGCGCTGTACCGGCAGATGATCGTGTTAGGTGAGGTCTGCCACGGGATGATAAGTGGCTTGGCCGTGCTGTTGGTCATTGACAGAATGTACCAGAAGTTCAATCCGGCCCGAGAATACAGAGATATCTACGAGGTTGGCAGCAAAATAAACTGGCACCAGGCGTGCTTTGAGGAGGATATCGTCTCTGCCTGCTCAGCGATCTTCGTTCACAATCTGGACGCCAGTCATTTCGCAGGCGCCAAGATCGACAGAGAGTCGGCCCCACTGGCGTTTCTGCTTAAGCTCTCGGACTCCCTCCAAGACTGGGAAAGGCCATCCTTGCACGATCCAGACGGCATACCGGCTACCCGCTACGAGATCGAAGTTGGGGATGGGTGGATGCTTTTCAGAGCTGATGTTCCGTCGGATAGAAAGGAAAGAATTAGGCATGCGGTCGCATCCTGCATGATTGCGGACGACATCCAGATTGTGTAGACTGCGCAGCTCGGGCTGATGTGGACAGCTGTCTGAGGCCCACTGGACAGCCGCACGTTGACATCTACGCGGCGGCTGTCGGGCGAGTGGCAGCCCTGGCGCGATGCCACCGGTTGTATGGCGAAGGAGGTATCTGCGATGAGTGAAGTCTTGGATGATTTCTCAACGTCATCGTTGGCTGCGGCCATCGAAGCTAACTTGTTCGCGTATCCTCGATACCTGAGCTCTTCCCCCAGTGTCGAGGTATACGACAGTCGGGAGCTGACATACTTCATCAGTGGCGTCCCACACCCGGGCATGAATGGCATAGTGCACACACAGCTGAGGCCGGAGAATGCGGACGACGCCATCGATGAAACCCTGGGGCACTTCAAGTCACGACAGGTACCGTTCGCGTGGTGGGTCGATTCAGCAACACAGCCGCCTGATCTGCCAAGACGCTTGGAAGCCCACGGTCTAGCTTATCACGAGGATCTTCCTGGCATGGCCATTGATCTACTGGCGTTGAAGGAGGATTCGACCCCTCCTGCCGGCCTGACCATACAGACTGTCGGTGACGAGGATGCACTGGCGCAATGGGTCAGCGCTGTGGTCATCGGCTTTGGAATGCCCGCTAGCGGAGAAGACACGTGCTTCGACTTGTTCGCCAGTGTGGGCTTCGACCTGCCTCTGCGAAACTATTTGGGACTGCTGGGCAGAAAGCCCGTTGCTGCATCACAGCTCTTCCTGGCTACAGGTGTGGCGGGCATCTACTTCGTCGCCACGGTGCCAGAGGCACGTCGGCAGGGGATTGGCGCGGCGATGACGCTTGCCCCCCTGCGAGAAGCCCTTGCGATGGGCTACCGGATCGGCACTCTGCAGTCGTCGGAGGTGGGGCTGGGCGTGTATCGCCGACTCGGCTTTGAGGAGTACTGCCGATTCAGCTGCGGAGTCTGGATGGGTGAGGCCCGGTAGTGGTGCAGGTGATGGCGTCCAACCCGTCCTGAAAGCTGTCATCTCCCAACCACTGACAGTCCGGACGCGGCAGGCGCCAGGAGGACGCCTAATGTACTGCGGCTAGTACGACCTGCTGCCCCACCACCTGAGGTGTCGGCAGAGTGTATCTCCGCGCAGTAACTCTGGCCAAGCGCGAGACAACTACTGAGGCAGCAGGCCTCTACCGCCCCCCTATCGCGGCGCCAGATGCCTGCTGGCTAATTCGCCACAGAGAGAATCCACCTTGGACTGCAGACAGACGCCCGCAGATGTGATATACTTGGGCGTTACCTGAGCCGAGCAAGCTCGGCCCCGCGTTCCCGCACGCTCAGTAAGCGCAGGAGGCACAGATGAGAAGACGAGTCGGCGTCCTGATTCTGTCTCTGACGCTGTCTGTCCTGCTCCTTACCTCCTTCACGTACATAGACGTGGGGCAAGGTGATACCATCGGGAGGGAGGCCTCAGCGGCGTTTCTGACAAGGCTGAGCTTATGAGCGGGTCAGAGAGTGGCTTCAAGGGCGCGGCGCAAAACCACCTTGACACGACGCGAGCCAGTCTGTATACTAGGCAACACAGACGGACCGCACCTCGACAGCTATCAGTTAGGCATCTTCCGCCGATCCTTAAGACGTATCACTGCCACAAGCGTTCTCAGCTACGCGACCCATACGGAGCCGATTATGGCCCCGACAACCACATACATTACAGAGCACGCCCCGGCTCGCCCACTCGCGACGCGGTTATCCGTGCATCTGGGCAGTGCAAGAGAGGCGAAGCGTACCAGGATTGGAAAACATGATTGGGCCAGCTGAATACGAGGCCCAAGGGCAGGAGGCGCATACTTTGGTCCTCGATATGGAACTAACAAACGCCCGAAAAGTGTCCAGTTCTTGGGGGTCACTTCATGGCCCTTGCTGGCGGATTTGTCCTCTTGACATTGGGAACCACTTCTCTGGTGTTGGGAATGACTGCCGCAAATATAAACCGAGTGTATTCTTTGCAAGAATGCAGGTTGCTTCGCGCCACACTCATTACAGGTGTTTTCGCAGTCGGGCTAGCCCTGACTGCTGGGTATTTTGGCCTGTACGTCATTCCCGGTGGGGCGGCTATTCGAGG
>PWVB01000507.1 GCA_003562365.1 Anaerolineae bacterium | reverse complement strand
TAAAATGCACGTGGAGCAGATATCAGACTCTTCGGAGCAATCTGCGTCGAAACGTGAAAATATGGCTGAAGAAAGGCAGCCTTCCAAACCGTGTCAAGTTGGCACAGTTTGGTAAACCAGGATAGAATCGTGGGCCGACGCTATACTGCGCTCAGTGAAGAGATGATAGCCTTCATCGAACGACAGCGGATCTACTTTGTGGGGACGGCTGCCGCCGATGGCTGTATCAACGTGTCGCCGAAAGGGTTGGATACGTTGCGGGTTTTGGAAGACAATCGGGTAGTGTGGCTGAATCTGACTGGCAGTGGCAACGAGACCGCCGCGCATTTGATGGAGAGCGGGCGGATGACGGTGATGTTCTGCTCTTTTGCGAGTGATCCGTTGATCCTGCGCCTTTATGGCCAAGCTCGATCAGTCCACATTGGGGACGCTGACTGGGATAGTCTGATTGCGTGCTTTCCTCCATATCCAGGTCCGCGCCAGGTGATCGACATGCAGGTGGACCTGGTGCAGACGTCGTGTGGCGCCGGCGTCCCCTTGTTCGACTTCGTCGCTGAACGCGATCAGATGACCAACTGGCTGGCAAGTCAGGGTGAGAGAGAACTCAGGACCTATTGGCGGGAGGAAAATGCGGTGAGTCTCGACGGCAACCCAACAGGTATCAAGGCATACGTTGAACGCTAGCGGCTGAGCAGCGCAATCAGAAAGTAACTCTGATGTTTGAATCGTCGCAAGACTGTGATTTTGACCTAACTCGGTTGGTGAACCGGTGCATAGGCGTGGATTGTGCAGCAATGATAGTAGGCATCGCCTCGCATCCTTGATGATATCAGCACTACGCTCAACTGAGGTTTCGCTTCCCGGGGGAAGTCACTGTGACGTCTGTTATACTACCCTTTAATAGGGGGCGTTTCAGCGCTGCTTGAGCGGTAGAGAGATCAAGAGCGGCAGCACCAGGGCGCCCAGGACTAGGAGCCAGGGGGCGGTGTCGCGGAGCAGTTGCTGTGTCCTTCCCTGCGGGGAGGTCGGAGACGGAGAGGCGCTTTGCTGGTCGAGCCAGCGGCGCCAGGTCCGTTCGAGTTGGAACAGGTCGATGCTCAGCGCATGCTGAACGCCGGTGCTGCAGGCCATCCCATCGGCATATGCCCAGAGTAGGTCACGGATTTTGGAGTAGCCATACTGCTGCCGCAGATAGCTAACTAGGCTCTGGCTTTGAGCGTAGGCCAGGTATGCGCGGCGTGAATCCTCGGGGAAGGGGGCGCAGAGCTCACCGAGGGGAATGAGCGTACCGTCTACTCGCGCGCGTTCCAGGGCCAGCGCATAACCCGGGTCGGGGCTTCCCTCAAAGTGGGTTGCTAGGCCTTCATCCAGCCAGGTGGGAAGCGTGGCGTATCCCTGTGCCCCCAGCAAGTTGAAGAGCACATAGTGCGTTAGCTCGTGAGGGATGTCCCGGTCCATCACTAACAATCCCTCTTGGCTAGCGGGGATCGCGACAAGCACCACCGCTGTCTCCGGATAGGTCACGGCGCCAGCCCAAGGAATGCCGGTCAACTTCATCGCGGACGCGAGATCCTCCTCCGAGGGGTAGACGTAGATGTCCACTTCCGTCGGGCCCGGGGCCTGTAGCGCGTCCCGGATGCGAGCGAGCGCGTCTTCCGCGACCCCCAGTGCCCGCAGCATCTGAGACCGTTGGCCATCGACCCAATGTAACCCGATGCCCGCGTGTGTCGCCGTCTGCCAGGCATATCGGTTGTCAGCATATGAGAAGCTATGCCTCTCGGTCTCAATGAGCTTTCCTTCCGCGGAGGTGTAGGTCCACCAGTAGCTGATCTCAGAGAAAGGGGGGAACGGGACGGTTTCCAGATCCCGCTCAATCGTTATATTCGGACTGGTGACGGTCGTCGTATAGCTCTCCGTCTGGCCTCCCTGAGTTCGCAGGTAGAGGGTTGGTGCGGAGATCTGAACGCCGTCAGCGGGAACAAGGCTGAAAGTCGCTGAATTGCCAAACGTGTAGGTGTGCTCAATACGGGCGCCTATCTCTCTTTGCGCGTGGGTTGCGATTGGCACAGCTAGCCATAGAACACAAGTCAACACCACCACGATACAGATCACGCCCACGGGCGGGTGGACGGCAACGGCGCGCTCGGCGATGCTAGGCCCATCCTGGGTCATCGGCCTCATCCTCGTCACCTTCGTAGGCGGCGTCTTCATTAGGGGCCTCGTCATCGAGGTCCCGATCGGACAGGCTTGGCACCGGCCATGCATCCTCCTGTTCATAGTCGGCGGGTGGTCCGAAGAAGGTTGACAGGTTGCCATAGAAGAACTCCAGCTCCTGCAGGGCATCCTCTGCGATTGTCCGCATTGTTTCGTCGTCGGCGTCGATGTAGCGTTGGAGGGTCTTGCGCGCTAGCTTGCCGCCGATCTGGCCGAGCGACCAGAGGGCCACTCTGCGAATTCTGGCATCCACGTCCTCCGTGAGCTCTGATACCTCTTTGACCGCTGCTCGGAGCTGCAGTTCGCCGCAGGCCCGCGTCGCTTCCAATCGCATGTCTGGATTCGGATTGTGGAGTTCGCGCTGTATAATCGCGGACCAGCGTGGATCGGCGCTGCGCCCCATTGCCAGGAGGGCACTCTTTCGCATGCGGTCGTCCGTGTGTCTATAGGCCTGCTCAATGAGATCAGGGACGTTATGAGTGCCGGTGTAGGCCATAGACTCAATGGCGATCTGCTGGACTTCGAAGGACTCGGAGGGATCGGTATGGCGCTCGAAGAGTGCCACTACCGCAGCATTGAATGGGCCAGGCCGGATCTTCTGCAGCTCACCCAAGAGGACAAAGTTGGCCAGGGCACCTGCAGCGGCTGACCGCACCAGTGAGGTGGGATCGTGCTCCAGTAGTTCCACAAAATCGCGTACCAGCCGGACATCTTCGATCTCGTCCAGGCTGCGGATTGCCGTCGCGCGAGTCTCGGCATCCTCATCCCGAAGAGCGATGCGAAAAATGGCCGAGAAGTCCATCGCGAAGTCGGCTTCGGCCATCTCCTGCAGCGTCTGAACTAGCTCTCGACGAACGTCTTGGTGAAGCTCATTCCAGAGACTGCGCATCCGTTCGATATCGTCGTCAAGCAATCCGGACAGGTACCCCAACAACCCTGAGTCGGGCATTGCCCGCTTCTGTTCCAGTACCTCCCAGAGCGCCTCCTTACGCTCTTCCTGGCGCTGTCTGCTTTGTAACTCGCGTCTCAGAAGATCCGCATCTTCCATATCTGAATCTACGGCGTCAGCTGGATTCACGGGAGGGGCACCGGCATGACAATATCCAAGACGGTCACAAACACGAACAGCACGACCATTAGCAAGAGGGCAACGAGATGGATGCGTTCCTCCAGCTCCGGCGTGAGCGCCTTGCCGCGGATCGCCTCGATGAGCGAGAAGAGGATGCGCCCACCGTCGAGAGCTGGAATCGGTAGCAGGTTGAAGATGCCCAGACTGATACTGAGGATCACGAGGATGTTAAGGAAGGGGTAGGGGGCACTTTGCTCAATGCTCTGACTCACCGAGTGTTCCGTGATCTGGCTGATCCCCACAACCCCAACAGGCCTGGCCTCCTCGAAGGGAATGCCCATGCGGACGATATAGACGGGTAACATCACCGTCGTGGCGGCAAGGTTGACGAAATAACGACTCCCGTAGCTTACGGCTTGCGGCAGCGAATAGTACCTCAGGGTGTCGGTGACCTGTTCATCAGTGATCAGCACGCCCATCGCGCCTTGCCCTTCCGGAGGGCTCTGGCGGGGTGTCAAGGTGACGGTGACGATCTCATCGTCCCGGCGCACGGTGATTTCTGTGGGCTGCCCTAGGTTCCGCTGTATCTCGGACTGTAGATCAAAGCTGTTCTCTACGGGCTCTCCGTTGACTGCGATCAGGATGTCTCCCGGCTGCAGCGACGCGGAGGATGCCGGGGAGTTCGGGGCGATATCGGTGATCCGGGTCTGTAAGCTTGGTATGCCGGTAGTGAAGATCAGAATCGCGATCATCCAGCCCGCTATAAGATTGGCGGCTGCGCCGCCGAGATAGACGAGAATGCGCTGCAGAGGCGGTTTGCTGTAGAGGCTGTGGGACTCTGCTTCTGGACGCCTGGTGCGTTCTTCTGCGTTCTTCGTACCCTCCGCGTTCTCATCATCTTCAGCGAAGGTCGTCTCTCCCTCAAAGCGCACAAAGCCGCCAAACGGAATCCAGTTCAGGGTGAAATCGGTCTCATGCCAGCGGAAGAGCTTCACAAGGCGCGGCGGATATCCAATGCCAAACTCGTGAGCCCACACGCCTACGATCTTACCCACGATCAGGTGTCCGAATTCGTGTATCAGGATCAGCGGAATCAGCCCGATGATGAATCCCACGATGGGGCCGATGATGTTCCCTAATCCCTCTGCAAATGCTGGCATAATTGTCTCCTTAAGAATATACGCTTGAATTATACCGGATTGACTGGTCAGTGTCCAGAGGATTTGTGTCTTTACTCGTGCTGGTCTATACTTCGATGGGAACGATCACCACTCAGTCTTCCTGAAGGGGGGCGCGTGCGCCCAGGTTACTTCGGTCAACTGGCTCTAGGTCTGCTGGTAGCTTTTTCCTTTGGTGCTGTTAGTCCTGTCGCGGCCCGGGAAGCGCAGGAGCCGAGGCTGATTCTGGCCTTCTACCATGCGGCTTTCGACTGGGTATCGTGGTCGCAGCCGCTCTGCGATCAACCGGTGACACCGTATGTGTCGGCTGGCACCGTTACCCTACAGCGTCATGTTGAGCAGGCCCGCGGCGCGGGGATTGATGGCTTCGTCCTAATTTGGCGAGGTCCGCAGTTGGTCGGCAATCCAACTGAATCCAACCTGAGAGCGCTGCTGGACCATGCACGGCAGCATGATCTTGCTGTGGCTGTCGCCGTTGATATGGCTGGCGGGTCTCTGCGCACGACAGATGAGGTGGCGGGAGCTTTGATGGCGCTGCGGGATGGTCACGTCCAGCATCCGGCTTATCTGCGGGTTGGGGAGCGCGCAGTTGTCTTTCTGCTGGGACAGAACGCACTCTCGCAGCCTTCTTGGGAGGCCCTCCGCGGCCATATCGATCCAGACCGCGCGATGCTGTGGATTGCTGAGGGACCCTCAGCGGATAACTTGCAGATCTTCGACGGCCTGTATCTCTATGATGCTACTGTCACGGATACGGGCGGACTGACGCTGCAGTGCGGTGATGCAGTGCGTCTCTGGAACCGTCAGACCGACGCCGCGGCCTATTGGGTAGCCACGGTGCTGCCGGGCTACGATGACAGCTACCGGGTGTCGCCAGCCCATGCCTTCCAGCGTGACCGTACAGGTGGGGAGGCCTATCGCAGCAGTTGGGACTACGCTGATGCCAGCACACCAGACTGGATCGTCATACGTAGTTTCAATGAATGGCCCTACTGCACGCAGATTGAGCCGTCAGTCACCTACGGAGCTAGCTATCTCGATCTGACTGCAGCGCTAGTCGCCAGGTATCGTCTGCCCTCTGTGACTGTGACTGCGACCCCCACGCCAACGCTGGTGCCCAGTCCCACCGTCATCGCTACACCGCTGACGGTGCCAGTGACGATATCCACTACGCTCTCGCCGACACCGACGTCGACGATTGTGTCCGCGGTGACGCTCACGCCTACAGCGACACCCTTTCGGTTGGCGACGCCCACGCCAACCCCCACCTTCGTGATTCCAGAGCCCAGATCTGGACCGGTTGACGGGCCCACCGGCGAGATTCCGGGCGACGTCGATGCGTCTTGGTCGGACGGTCGGGACTGGAGCGATCCTGCGGTGGCTGTCACGCCCGACCTACGACTTCCCGTTGAGGCCCGTCCGTCGCGCCGTTGCACCCTCTTGCCATTGTTGTTGCCGCTGGCAGGTATCGCTGCTGCCGCGCGGCGGCGTTCAGCCTGATTCTAACGTGTGGACGCACCAGCGGATATCTTGGCCGGTCGTGTGAGCTGCCCCCGTTCTGGATCCCAGCATATATGTCTGGAGCCAAGGTATTCGCCTGGGGGAGACGAAGCGATACAGCCGCGGTAGGGACCCACCAGGGACTATAACGCGTTTCTTGCCTGTCTGCCGTGAAGGCTGATCATCAAGACTGCTTGTGAGCGCTATCACTTATGGTATAGTGTGAGCCAGTCCTGTATTGAAGAAGAGGGGGGTCTATGCTTAAGAGCCACCTTTGTGGGGCTTTGCGTGCTGAGCATGCGGGAATGGATGTCACGTTGGCTGGCTGGGTGCATCTGCGTCGAGATTTCGGCGGCGTTGTGTTCATTGTGCTGCGGGATCGCGCTGGATTGGTGCAGGTGGTCGTGCGTTCCGATGTGGCGGCCGCGGCTCAGGACGTGGCCTCAGAGGTTCGGAGCGAGTATGTTGTTCAGGTTGAGGGCGTGGTGCGCCAGCGCCCCGACGATCAGGTGAATCCGGATTGGCCCACTGGCGAGGTCGAAGTCGAGGCCAGTAACGTCCGGATACTGAGCATATCAAAGACCCCGCCCTTCTACATATACGAGGATGCGCCGGTCGACGAGGCCTTGCGTCTGCGTTATCGTTATTTAGATTTGCGTCGGGCCCGAATGCGGCGCAACATAGTTCTCCGGCACGAGGTCGTGCAGGCCATCCGCTCCTATCTAAACGCCCGGGGTTTCCTGGAGATTGAGACGCCTTATCTGTTCAAGTCCACACCCGAGGGGGCCAGGGACTATCTGGTGCCCAGCCGTGTTCATCCAGGACGTTTTTTTGCCCTTCCTCAGTCTCCCCAGCAGCTAAAGCAGTTGCTTATGGTCGCGGGATATGAGCGCTATTATCAGATTGCTCGCTGTTTCCGCGATGAGGACTTGCGCGGCGATCGGCAACCGGAGTTCACGCAGTTAGATCTCGAGATGTCATTTGTGGAGCGTGATGATGTATTGGACTTGATCGAGGACATGCTCACCGAGATGGTGCCGGAGGTGACGCCGCACAAGCGGGTCGTTTCTCCGTTCCCAAGGCTCTCCTACGCTGAAGCGCTAGATCGTTACGGTACCGACAAGCCGGATCTGCGGTTTGGGTTGGAGTTGGTGGATCTGACCGAAGCTTTGAGCGAGAGTGGCTTTAGGGTTTTCAGTGCTGTTGCTGCTGCTGGTGGGCAGATCAAGGGATTCGCGGCCCCCGGCTGTGCAGAGTACACGCGCCGCGAGATCGATGAACTGGCTGAAATCGTCAAAGCCGAGGGGGCGAAAGGGCTGGTCACGCTGGCCCATACGGGTGTCGATGTCAAAGGACCGGCGGTCAAATTCCTCAGTCGAGATGAGCTGAGGCGGATCGCGGAGCTGACCGGGGCTGGGGAGGGGAGCCTCGTGTGCATCGTCGCTGCTGAAGCGGGGGTTGTGGCGACTGCGCTCTCCGAGCTGCGTTTGAGCTTCCGAGATCGTCTTGAGCTAGCGGATCCGGATCTAGTGGCGATGGGCTGGGTGCTCGATTTCCCGATGTTTGAGTGGCACCCTGGCGAGCAACGATGGGACGCGGCTCACCATCCTTTCACGATGCCCCGACCGCAGACCTATGGCCAGATGATCACCGATCCCGGAGTGGTTCTGTCTGATGCTTATGACCTGGTCTGTAACGGCTATGAGATTGGCTCTGGCAGCATCCGTATTCACGATCCTGAAGTACAGTCCGCCGTCTTTAGTGTTCTGGGTTACGATCTGGCGGAGATTGAGGAGCGCTTCGGTCATATGCTTGAGGCCTTCTCCTATGGTGCGCCGCCGCACGGTGGCATCGCTCCGGGCATTGACCGACTGGTGATGATTCTGGCGGATGAGGGAAATATCCGGGAGGTCATCGCGTTCCCGAAGACAAACCAGGCTACTGATCTGATGGCTGACGCGCCTTCTGAGGTCTCAGGACGTCAGTTGCGAGAGCTGCACATCCGCATTGTGGAGGATGAATCCGACTCTTAAGTACTGGCCTTCTGCAGAGGCCGTCTCCGAGTCTGTCGAGAGAGAGCCTAGCATCGTGTCACGTCGTCTGCTTCAGAGCCCTTCCTTTGAGTTCCTGTGGCAGCCTCAGCGGGGAACATACCGTTTTGAGAGCCCCGGTCGACTGCTCGACCTAGAGTTCGGGGTCGAGGTGGTACAGGGCCGTAGGTCGAAGGAGCTGACGACCGCCACCCTTACCGCTGGACGCGAGGCGTTTGAGCAGGTCGAGGATGTCCACGGCCGCGCCGACGAGGTTCAGCTCTGCTATCAGGAGGCCGAAGGGCTGGCGCTGTCACTCCGCGTGCGGCTATATCCTGGTCGTCCGTTTGCGCTTCTGCGGCTGGCGGTCACTAATGTGGGTCCAATGGCGGTGCCATTGCGACGCTTTTTCGTTCGCTCCCGGCCGGAGGGGATGGTGACCACAGCGATGCCCTCTGGCTTCTTGGTTAATGGATGGCAGTCCTGGTCACCGTCTGGGGTGCGGCCGATAGGGTCGCGTGGCTTTTCTCCTTCATTACCCGTTCGGTGGCTGCAGGGCCCGATGGTTCAGAATGCGATGACGCCATGGCCGGGCAAACCCGATCGATACTGGAGCGAGACCGTAGGAGCCGTGATCTCGCCGAAGGAGGCGTTGATCGGTGGGATTGTCTCCCTGGCAGATCAGTTCGGACAGATGTGGGCGGATTTGCGTTCCGACCGTATGGAGATGATGCTCCAGACCCAGCTGGATGACGTCTTGCTTGCCCCTGGAGGATCACGTCAATCTGAATGGTTCTACCTGGAATGGGTATCGTTGCCCAACAGTGACCCCTTAGCGCAGTATGCGCACGCTGTTGCGCGCCAAATGGAAGTTGCGTCACCCCGGCAGGTACCCACCGGTTGGTGCTCATGGTACCTGTACGCTCGGCGCATTGGCGAATCGGATGTTATGGAGAACTTGGCGTCGGCTGCGCTCTTGGCCGACGAGCTTCCACTGAACGTGATTCAGCTGGATGATGGCTACCAGACTGCGTGGGGAGATTGGACGACCAGCAACGATCGTTTTCCGCACTCCCTGCAGTGGCTAGCTGACCGGATTAGGGGCTCAGGCTTCAGCCCAGGACTTTGGTTGGCACCGCTGGTGGTGGAGAAGAACTCGCGTTTGGCCCGGGAGAATCCGGACTGGCTGTTGCGCTCGGACTCTGGGCGACCCGTTCGCGCTGGTCTGGTATCTGACTTCATTGGTCGAGCGCTCGACCCTACCCATCCGGGTGTTCTGGATTTCCTGCATGAGACCATTGATAGGATTGTCAACACGTGGGGTTACGATTATTTGAAGCTTGACTTCATGTATGCCGGTGCGCTTCCTGGGTGTCGCGCCGACGCTCAGATGACTCGAGCGCAGGCTGTGCGACAGGCCTTCCGGGTGATTCGTGAAGCAGCAGGGCTGGAGACCTATCTAGTTGGCTGTGGCGCGCCTCTGGCATCTGCGGTGGGGCTGGTTGACGCGATGCGGGTGGGTCCGGACACCGCGCCCTATTGGAAGCCCAGTTTCTGGGGATTGGGACGGGTGCTTGGCCAGAATCCCACGCTGCCCAGCTTGCGCAACAGCCTGCGTGCTGGTGCTGCGCGGGCCTGGATCCATGGTCGCTGGTGGGTGAACGATCCCGACGTCTTGATCCTGCGCGAAGAGGAGAGCGATCTGACCGAGCACGAGGTCTTGGCGCAGGTCACGCTTGCCGGACTTTGTGGCGGCGCGACGATGTTGACCGATGATCTTGATAACATCCCACCGGAGCGGCGGGCCCTAGTTGCGATGCTCCTGCCTCCTCTGTTGGACGGCATGGACGTCTTGGATCTCTTCGAGAAGGAGATGCCGGAAGTCGCGATGGTGCCGGTGGCCCGCCCGTGGGGCCGCTGGCGCCTCGTTGCTTTGTTTAACTGGATGGAAGATCCTGTCGAGCGCGAGCTTCCCCATCGGGTGACCCTGAATGAGCGCAAAGCTTATCATATCGTCGACTTCTGGGAGCGGCGCTATTTCCTATTGGGGCCCGGTGCCCTCAGACCTGTTCTCCACCTGCCCCCCCACGGGGTCGCGTTGTTGGGCATTCGTTCGGTTCAACCCGATCCGCATCTTGTCGCTACCACCTTCCATATCTCCCAGGGTGGTGAGATCACTGAATGGGCCGTCGAAAAGAATGCGCTGACGTTACGCTTGAACCTTGGGCGCCTTGCCCAAGGGGCTGTATGGCTTGCGTTGCCCTCTCGCCCGACCCTTGTCACTTTGGACGACCATGAACTGCCCTGTGCCGCCGTGCGAGCCGTGGCCTCGGGTGTTTGGTCGATTACCTTTCGCGTCCGGGGTGCCGGCACGCTGCGGATCGTCTGGGATCCCCAAGGATAGTTGGCGAGTCAGGCGGCCAGCTGCACGCTGCCGCATTCTTGGAGATCGGCACATACTCCATTATCGCATCCGAGGGCGTCCCGTAGCCTCTGAGCCGTAGCTTGCAGCCGTTCGGTGCTCAAGAGGCGGGGAGAGCGAGGACGTGACAGCGGTACTGGTATGATGTCGATTACCCGCCCCGGCCGGGCGCTTAGTACGACGACGCGATCAGATAGCAGCGCTGCCTCCTCCACGCTGTGAGTCACCATCAGGACAGTCCGCTTAGTTCGTTCCCAGATGCGTAAAAGCTCAGCTGACATCACCTCTCGCGTCAGCGCATCTAACGCACCAAAGGGCTCATCCAAGAGCAGAGCCTCTGGATCCTGAGCCAGTGCGCGCGCGATGGCTGCGCGTTGCGCCATTCCTCCGGAGAGATTGGCTGGATACTCATCCTCGAAATCAGACAGTCCCACTAGGCCCAGGAGCTCGGAGACGCGCTCCTGAATAGTGGCGGCGGGCTTTCCAGCCAACTCAAGAGGGAGAGCCACGTTTTTGTGGACGGTTCGCCAAGGCAGAAGCGTGGGGTCTTGGAAGACCAGGCCGACTTTGTTACTCGGTTGAGTCTGGAGCTTTCCCCTAAGCCTGACCTCACCTGTGCTGGGAGCCAAAAGGCCTGCGACGATGCGTAGCAGCGTTGACTTCCCACATCCCGAGGGACCGATTAAGCAGACGAACTCCCCTCTTTGCAGGCTGAAGGTCACGTACTTCAGGGCATCAAGCTCACCAAGATGGCTCGTGAATCTGGCGCTGAGGTCCCGGATCTCCAGAAATGGCTGGTGCTGGAGTATTGGGTCTGAGGCGCGACTGGCCCGATCGGCGGTGTTGCTGTTCTTCATTTACTCTGTGTCTAGAACAAAGGTGTTGGTGAACAGCGTCTCAACAGGCACAGTCTGCTCAATGAGCCCGGTATCGAGCATCACTTGCTGGGCCTGCTCCCAGGACTGGAGATCCATTAACCCGAGGGTTGGAGTTTCCCATAGCCGTTCGATGGAAGTTTGCAGAACGGGCCACTGGGTGGCGCGATTGTCCTCCAAGCCTTCCACATAATCTTCGCTGACTTCAAATGCCCACTCTGGATCATCGATAACGTCCTGTAGTCCTGCGAGGAAAGCCCGTACAAAGGCTTTGGTTTCGTGAGGATGTTCCCTAACATAAGTGTCGCTGCTGACGAGCACCGCAGAGACAAGGTTGGCGTAATCGGCTGTGTAGATGGCATTGAATTGGGTGCCCTGCTGAGCCAGGACCACCGGTTCGTTATTGGCGTAGATGACCACTGCATCCACTTGGCCGCTGATCAGCGCTGGCAGTTGTGTATAGCCGATGGCCTGCAGGTCGATGTCGGCCTCGGTCAGACCGCCGACTTCGAGCAGTGCACGCAGGCCGATGTAGGAAGCGCCGAAGGTCTCTGGAATGCCGATCCGCAGCCCCCGCAGATCCTCGGGATGGTCAAGCGGCGTTCCCTCCAATGCGATGACGCCTACGGGAAAGGCCCGATACCATCCTGCGACGGCTACAACGGGCAGCCCGTTGCTCCGCGCTTGGATGACCTGATCACCACTAGCGATGGCGAAGGGTAGTTTGCCGACGGCTACGAGTTGGATGCCGTCGGTCTCCCACCGATAGTCAAAGGTTACTTCAAAGCCTACGTCGCTAAAATAGCCTTGCTGCTTGGCCATATAAAAAGGGCTGAACTGCACATTGGCCACATAGCCCATCGGCAGGGAGATGGGCTGCAGATCACTGCTTTGACGATCACAGCCAGCTACTCCTAGGATGACCACTAGACCTGCCATCAGGTGCCACCACCATCGGTTGATACTCTTCATTTCTCCTTGACTCCTCTAGTGAGTAAGTGGATACGGTGCTTTGCTCTGAGAGGGCCACCTCGCCCGTCTCTCGGCCCTACCGGCCAGCCTGTTGCCAGCGCAGTAAGACGCGCTCCAACAGGGAAAGCGCGGCATATGTTGTCATTGTGATCGTCACCAGGACCAGAATGGCCACAAACATCATCGGCAAATCGTAAAGGTTCTGTCCCTGCTTGACCAGATATCCGAGGCCTTTGGTAGATGCAACGAACTCGGCGACGACGGCCCCCATTGCAGAGAGCGTCCCGCCCACTTTGAGCCCGGCCAGGAAGCCGGGCAACGCCCCCGGTACCTCGAGGTGTAGGAGGACTTGCCTCCGGTTTGCCTCGAACAACCGTAAGAGGTCGCGCTGACGCGGGTCTATGGCCTTGAGGGCTGTTGTGAGGTTGACCAGGATCGGGAAGAAGACGATGAGGGCACAGATGATAACCTTCGAAGTCAAGCCCGGACCGAACCAAACAGTGAGCAACGGCGCGAGAGCCACAATGGGAACAGCCTGTGAGGTGACGATGAGCGGTTCAATGAGATAGGCGACGAATCGGTTGTGGGCCACGGCGTAACCGAGCAGCACTGCTACGCTGGTGCCGACCAACAGGCCCAGCCCCATCTCGAGGAGGGTTACCCCAGTGTGGCGTGCTAAGGCCCCATTTTGTATCAGCCGGATTAACCTTGTTACCACGGCCTCCGGTGTTGGCACTAGGAACCGTCGGGCGCTTTCGGCAGTGAGTACTAGCGCGGTCTGCCAGATAAGGAAGAGCAGCAGAGCAGAGAGCAGATAATAGGGGACAGTGCGCAGCCCGCGAAGCGGTTTATCCTGCGCTGTGCGGTAGACGGATGTCTCGGTAGTCCGCTTACTGTTTTCCATAATCCTTTAGGTTCACTCATTTCTAGAGCAGTCTAGAGCAGTTTAGAAGATTTCTGGTGCCATTCTTGTTGGTAGATGCTGCGTGTGTTGATAATACTCGCACATATGTCGTGCATAGCAGGCGCTTTTTCTGATAACATTGGCCTAACCAAGTGAAAAAGCTGGTTC
>PWVB01000050.1 GCA_003562365.1 Anaerolineae bacterium | reverse complement strand
CTGCGAATCCCGTCCAACGTCTCAAAGACCATCACCGGGCGCCCATACGTAGCGGCAAGATCAACGATCTGGCGACTCATCTGGTGGTGGATGTCCCGCATTCAACCCCGCTCCGGATCGCCCATCGCCTTGACCCTGTCCAAACGTTTGTGCTTCTGGTAGCGCCGGCGCAAATCCGCGACGTGCTCCCGGCGATGACGAACCGCTGTACCAGCGAAGTACTCAACGGGGACTGGAGTACTCACCGTTGCCGTGGGTTCACCGTCACAGACGGGCGGTGCGTCATCGTCAATGCGCCAGGGCAACCTCACATACCCATCACCGTTTCGCTCAAACAGCTGGGCGTCACCGTAGACAGACTGCATGCGGTCGCGCCATTTGGCCGGGACACACAGCGGCAACCAGACATAATCGCCCCGGGGCTCGGTAGCGCGGCGCAGAACCCAACGCCCGTCGTTTTCAACCACAGCGTAAGCGTTCACGCCGAGACCAAGGCTCTGAGATCCAGCCACTTGAGGGAAGGCGGTCCGCTTTTGGCGCTTGGACTGACGCAGCCCATAGTACGACCGGGCCCGCGACACCGCGGCGTTGACGGCTATCCGGGCGTAGTCAGACGGCAAGCCGAAGGAGGCGCGCATCGGAGGGCAGCAACGCTGGTGGAGCTTACCACGGCTGCCGGTGCGCAGCTCATGAGCGCCATCAAGGTCATACTGAACCACGTGGAGAACGCTTGCGCCAGCACCTTAAGCCAGAAGCGCTTGTGGCGCGTAGGGTACGCGAGCTTTATCACGACGGATTCTGTGCATCGCACAATCAGAGCACTGAACGCATGTTCAAGGTTGTCAACAGTAAAAAGGAGTCGCCCGCAGTCATCGCCCCGCTAATGCGGGGGAGCTTCCTGCGCCATTTACTGTGATGACGACGATCTCCTCTGCGCCTTCATCGCGGGCTTTCGCAAAAGCGGTCAGAAAGTCACCCGGTGTAGGATGCGCCGACTTAGGATAGACGGGATCTTCTACTAGGCGCTGATAAAAGGCAGGCGCCTGAAGATCAACGCGGTCACGATACTGCACCTCTCCCCAAATCACATAGGCCGGGATGATACAGATTGCATACTGCGACGCCAACTCTGGAAGAATATCACAGGTGCTATCGGTCAACAGGGCAATTCGGTGCCGCTCGAAGATGGACAAAGGTATGACCCTTTCAGAAATAGAACTTGATACGGGACAGTCAACAGCTACTTACACAACAGAGAACAGCCCTACAGGGCTCGCAACGCCCCAATAATAGCGCAGGCTGTGCGACCCAGTCAACGCACCCTGCTAACAGGGATCGGCGGTCAGCAGAAAGCCTGCCGACCGCCGAAGAAGAGCTCGGGGCAGTAGCCCCAAGCTCGGTTAGGCCGCAGCGCCCACGGACTCCGGAACCAGAGAGAAAGCCAACGCTTGCGTCTTCTCGTCCAAACTAGCAAAGACCGTATCACCCGGGCCAAAGCGCCCCTCCAAGACCGCCAGCGACAGAGGGTCCTGCAGCTGACGTTGGATCGCTCGTTTGAGCGGCCGAGCACCAAAGACCGGATCGTACCCCTCATCGGCCAGGAACTGCTTCGCCGATTCAGCCAGCTCGATGTCCATCTGTTGTTCGCTCAGAAGCCGCCGCAAGTTTTGCACCTGGATCTCGACGATGGACTTAAGATCCTCGCGTGTCAGACTGCTGAAGAGGATGACTTCATCAATTCGGTTCAGGAACTCCGGCCGGAAAGTCTGATCCAGCTCCAGCATGACCTGCGAGCGTGCTTCCTCCGGCCCCTTTTCCTTGATCCACCGACTGCCGACGTTGCTGGTCATAATGACAATCGTATTGGTGAAGTCTACCGTGCGACCGTGGCCATCGGTCATCCGCCCTTCGTCCAGCAGCTGCAACAGAATATTAAAGACCTCAGCGTGAGCCTTCTCGATCTCATCCAACAACAGAACGCTGTAGGGACGGCGGCGCACTGCTTCGGTTAGTTGCCCGCCCTCCTCGTAACCGATGTATCCTGGCGGCGCGCCGACCAGGCGCGAGACGGTGTGCTTCTCCTGGTACTCGCTCATATCGATGCGCACCATCGCCTCCTCGGTATCGAAGAGGAAAGCAGCGAGCGCCCGAGCCAGCTCCGTCTTACCCACGCCCGTCGGTCCCAAGAAGAGGAAGGTGCCGATGGGGCGGTTAGGATCCTGCAGTCCTGCCCGCGAGCGCCGCACAGCGTTGGATACAGCCGATACCGCCTCATCCTGACCTACCACACGCCTGTGCAGCTCCTTCTCCATACGCAGCAGCTTGGCCCGTTCGCCCTCCATCAGCCGGGAGACAGGAATTCCAGTCCAGCCCGAGACCACCCGCGCGATCTCCTCCGGTCCCACCTCATAGTTGAGCAAGGGATGCTCTCCCTGGACCTTGCGGAACTCCGCCTCGGCCTGCCGCAGCGCCTCTTGAAGCTCGTGGGCGCGACCATAGCGCAGTCGCGCGGCTTCGTTGAAGTCCTGCGTGCGCTCGGCGCGGTCAATCTCCTGCTGCAGATTCTCGACCTGCCTCTGAACCTCTTGAATCTTCTCGATTTGCGCCTTCTCCTGCTTCCACTGGGTCGTCAGCGCGCGGCTGCGCTCCTTGAGATCGGCCAGCTCCTGCTCCAATTCCTGCAGACGGTAACGGCTCGCCTCATCCTTCTCCTTCTTCAATGCCGTCCGCTCGATCTCCAGCTGCATGATCCGGCGATCGATCTCGTCCAGCTCGGTTGGTTTGGAGTCGATCTCCATTCGCAATCGGGCTGCCGCCTCATCGACCAGGTCGATGGCTTTGTCGGGCATATTGCGGTCGGTGATGTAACGATCCGCGAGGGTAGCCGCAGTGATCAACGCGGCGTCCTGAGTGCGCACCCCATGATGTGTATCATACCGCTCCTTGATACCTCTTAGAATGCTGATGGTGTCAGGGACATCTGGCTCGCCGACGTAAACGGGTTGGAAGCGCCTTTCCAGCGCTGCATCCTTCTCAATATGCTGACGGTACTCATCCAACGTCGTAGCACCGATGGTGTGCAACTCGCCACGCGCCAACATCGGTTTGAGGATATTGCCCGCGTCCATCGCACCTTCGGCCTTACCGGCCCCCACCACGGTGTGTAACTCATCGATAAACATCAGAATCCGACCTTCGGAGCTAGCGATCTCGTTGAGCACCGCCTTCAGACGCTCCTCAAACTCGCCCCGGTACTTCGCCCCAGCAATCAACGCGCCCAAATCCAACTGGAATATCTCCTTGTCCTTGAGCCCCTCGGGCACGTCCCCTTTGACAATGCGTTGGGCCAGCCCCTCAACGATCGCCGTCTTGCCGACGCCCGCATCGCCAACCAGCACCGGGTTATTCTTAGTGCGGCGCGATAGAATCTGCATAACCCGGCGAATCTCTTCATCCCGTCCGATGACGGGGTCAAGCTTGGTACGATGCGCGAGCTGGGTCAAGTTGCGCCCATATTTCTCCAATACATCGTAGGTGCCCTCTGGCGTTTGGGAAGTCACCCGTTGACCACCGCGAATGGTCGATAGCGCGCGCAGCACAGCCTCACGATTCACACCCTGCGCCGCCAGAAAACGAGCAGTCTCACCCGCGCTGGTGTCGGCCATTGCCAACAGCATGTGCTCAGTACTGACATATTCGTCGCGCAAGCCTTCAGCCTCGCGCTCCGCAGACTGCAAGATACGACTGACGCCCGAAGAGATTCCTACCTGGGCAGCCGCGCCGCGTGCCTGAGGTTTTCTGCTGATGACCTGCTCCAGGTCCATACGCATACGCTGGGGATCGCCTCCCAACTCGAGGACCACCCGTGGAACTACGCCATCGGCCTGCTCCAGCAGAGCCAAGAGCAGATGCTCCGGATCGATCTGCGGATTGCCATGTTCCGTAGCGATCCTCTGCGCCCGCATTAGTGCCTGTTGTGTCTTTTCTGTATACCGATTTGAGTCCATAAATCCTTCCTCCTAAGCAGTTCAGGCCATCGGGCACCGCCGTGGACAACCAACGACAACCCTCCGCCAGTTGATGACGTCCGGCAGACGTAGAAGTGACGAATATCACCAGAATACGCCGCCACACCGATCTTACAACTTAGATGTCACAAGGATACCATTAGAACGTAAAAACTGCGTTAGACCACCATCAGAATTGCATTTGTGTAGTTGACGGTGCGGCAACGAGGAATATAATCGGTCATGATCAAGACCACCTGTCGTTAAGAATGGTGGGCTCGCCTTTCATCCGCACCAGGGAGACATTATTATGTCAGGCAAACTCGTCATCCTGCCGGCAGAGTCGGCCAAAGAGCGTCGGGCGTTTATCCGCTTCGCCTGGGAAGTCTATAAGGGCGACCCCCACTGGGTACCGCCACTGATCTCGGAGCGTGAGGCTTTCCTCGATCCGCTGCGCCACCCCTTCCACCGACACGCCAAGGTGCGTTACTTCACTGCCCACCGAGATGGTCGGATGGTAGGAACCATTGCCGGGATCGTGAACCACCAACACAATACCTTCTGGGGTGACCAGGTGGGCTTTTTCGGACTATTTGAGGTCCTCCAAGATGAAGAAGCCGCCAAGGCGCTGCTGCAGACGGTAGAGGCCTACCTGCGCGAGGAGAGCTTGGATACTTGCCGAGGGCCTATGAACTTCTCCACCAATGAGGAGTGTGGTCTGCTCGTCGATGGCTGGAATGGGCCACCGGTGATCTTGATGACATACAATCCGCGCTACTATGTCGACTACATCGAGAGCGCTGGCTACGAGAAAGCCCAGAACCTCTACGCCTATCTAGCGAATGTCCGCCATGTGCAGCGGGATGGAACCGGCCTCAATCCCAAGATCCTGCGAATAGCCGAGCGGGTGCGGGAGCGGACTGATCTGAAGCTGCGCTCGATGGATATGGCCAATTACCAACGAGACGCGGCCTATTTCAAAGAGGTTTACAATCAGGCGTGGGCAAAGAATTGGGGCTTCGTGCCGCTGACCGATGCCGAGTTAGAGCATGAACTCCAGGCGCTCAAACCCATCGTCGATCCTCCTATTGTCTTCCTGGCTTTCAAGGAGGATCGCCCCGTGGCCGTGGGACTGCCGTTGCCCGATATCAACCAGGCGCTCCATCGCGCCTATCCCCGGTCCAGCATCCCAGAATGGTGGACCAAGGCCAAGCTCCTCTACCATTGGAAGCTACGCCGGCGGGTGACAACCATTCGCGCCTTCGCCGGCGGCGTAGTCGAGGAGTATCGGGGCCAGGGCTTGCACGCGCTGATCATCGTGGAGACGATGCGCCGCTGCGTGCCCAAGTACAAGGATATTGAGTTCTCGTGGGTCCTGGAGAGCAACATCCCGATGCGCCAGACGGCAGCGCACATGGGCGGCGAACTGTACCGCACCTATCGGATATACGACAAGAAGCTCTAAGCCGTTAGATTGTCAGCGGTGCCCTAGATCTCGCGCAGTCGCGGGTTGAAGACGCGATCCAGTGTGAAACCCAACATCGCGAAGGCAAATGCCGTCAGCAACAACAGGAAAGATGGTTGCAGAACCCAGTGGTAGTGACCGTTCAAAAGTGCATTGCCTTGCAGCGCCTCGTGAATCACCTTGCCCCACGTAGGCAGGTAGATATCGCTCAGACCCAGGAAAGCCAGCGCTGTCTCCAGGAAGACATACGAAGGCACCAGGATCATAATCTGCGGCACAAGGACGGGCAGAACCCGCGGCACTAGATAGCGCATGACAATCCGCCAGCTCTTGGCGCCGTAGGCCTGCGCCGCCTCGATGTAGGGCGCCGTCTTAACCTGCAGGAAGAGGGCCCGATAAGTCTTGAGCGAGCTGCCAAAGACACTGAAAGCAATCGCTAACCCCAGGACCGTCCAGATCCGCAGCGTGAAGAGAGCGGTGAACATGGCCAACACCGGGAAGACTGGCAGGACCATATTGACCTCCGTGATACGCTGCACTAGGTCATCGACCATCCCACCCCACCAGACGCCTACAGCTGCCAGCACCATGGTCAGGAAGGTAGTGCTGAAAGCCGCCAGTAACCCGAAGCCCAGAGCGATAGGCGTACCCCACAGAAGGGCAATGCTCAGATCGCGTCGACGATTGTCGGTGCCCGCCCAGCCATAGACCTGGCCCGGCACCACGAGTTTGGCGTCAAAGTCTGCATCATCCTCAAAGAGAAGCGCTTCTATATGCAGCTGATATTGACCCGGAAGTGGCGCTAGCGTCGCAGCATTGGGGTCACCGAACACCCCCTCCTGGACAGTAGCCTCACCGAGCCGGCGCATCAGGCGGGTGTCATCAGAGAATCGGTGCAGTTGTCGATTCCGGGGCGAAAGCTGCGCCAGCTGAATCTCACGATGATCGGGGGTGATCCACCTCAAGGTCACGTGGGGCAGCTTCTCGTCGTAGTCGGGATAGAGATACAGCAGCGGCTCCTGCGGGAAGGCATCGTATGGGAAATCAAAGGTGTAGGTAAGGGTAATATCCTTGAAGCCCGGCTGCGCGTCAATCGCCTTTTCTGACTCACCAATCCGACTATCCATCACAACACTCTCCGGCAGCTTCGTCCGTGAGAAGTAGTTGATCCACACAGGTCGGGCGTTACGCGGCACGTCGTGCCAATCGGCCTCATCGCCCCGCCATAGCTGGATCGCCTCCTCGTAAGGCAACGCGATCAGCGTATAGACGACGGTCAGTGACAGAAAGAGGATAATCACAGCCCCAACAATGGCTGTCGGATGGTACCGCAACTCCCCGAAGGCGGTCACCAGCCATTTGGGCAGGCGGCGTAGCGAGACAACCAGTTGCCAAGCGTCCTCGGCGGCACGCTGTAGTCCTCGCGTAACAGAGAACCGGTGCGCACGCCCAGGCGCCGGGTTCCGCGTCTGCTGCGGATAGGGGCTTCCCGCAGCACTCCGCCGAACCCGCGAAAAGGGCCAGAGGCGCAATCGCCCGAGACGGGTGGCGCGCGCCACTTTGGCGCGGGATCGCCCGGCCTTCTCCTTCCCCCCTAAGCGGATGCGGGGGTCTACCAACCCGTAGGCAATCTCCAGAACAAAGATGGTAATCGCCAGCAGGTAGGCATACACAACGGTCAAGCCCACAATCACAGCCGTGTCCTGGACAACGATGGCCCTGTAGTAGAGGTCGCCTAACCCGGGCCAGGCGAAGAGCTGCTCCAGCAACACCGATCCGGACCAAATGCCAATCATCGTCACCACCAGGCTGGTGAGAATGGTGGGCAGCGTTGGACGCAAGATGTAACGACGGTTGATCGACCGCTCGGGCAGGCCTTTGGCTTCCGCCATCTCCACGTAATCCTCGCCGGCGTAGATCAAGAAGAAGGTACGCCAAGCGTAGACGCTGTAGAAGAAGACGCTCAGAAAGACCGCGAAAAAGGGCAGGACGGTGTGGCGAAGCACACCCAGGGCGTAGAGAAACGATGACTCAGGAGGCGGCACGGGATACATACCGCCAAAGGGGAACCAGCGCAGCATCCCAGCGAAGATCGTAATCAGGAAGACACCGTAGAACCAGCCAGGCACCGTTGACATCGGCGAGAGCCAGACAAAGAGCTTATCCAGCCAACTTTGGTAACGTCGCGAAAGGAATAGGCCCACCGACAGACTGACGAAGAAGTAGAGGAGGTTCGTTACCCCCATTAGTAACAGCGTGTTGGGAATCCGCTCCAGAATCAGCAGTCGGACAACCCGTCGCTCACTGGGCATACGTGGCTGCAATGAGCGCAACCTGAGACTCTCACCAAGCTGCAGGGTCAAGCCTTGTGGCAGCCACTCCGCCGTGCGCAGCATAATATGGCGATTAAGACCAGAGGCTTCCTCCATTTTGGCAGCCAGCTGCCGGGCCAGAGCCACCCGTTCAGCCGGTGTCTTATCCCGGTGGGCAGGATCCTGCCCCACGATGTTCCCCGCTTGCCAAAGGATATTGGCCCGGTGGACCTCGTCTATCTTCCCGCCCAGATTGGCCACCAGCAGCGCAAAGTAGAGACCCACCACCACCGTGATGGCGAGGATCACGAGTCTACCCAGCGCATAGCGGACAAATCGGAGGACAGATCCCCAGAATCGCCCAGTTAACAGAGGCTCGGCGGCTGCGGAGGAGACAGGCATCCCATCAGGCAAAGCAGACACAGCTACTGCCTCATTCAGTACTTCTTCACGATCGAGCGGTAGGAGCCGGGCTGTCGCGCCAACATAATCTGCGACTCCTCCCGCCGGTGGCGGACCTCATCCAGATCGAGGCGCACCACCACATATCCTTCCTCGTAGCCTTCTTCAGGATCCTCCAGCGCCGCCAGCACCTGACCGGCGGGAGAGAGTACCGCGCTCTGCCCGGCGAAGACGTAGGAGGGCTCCTCACCGACTCGGTTAGCCGCAGCGATGAAGATGTCATTCTCGTAGGCCCGAGCCACCAGAAGCGTGCGCCACAAATCGGCCTCCTGCGCCTGCCAGGCCGCAGGCAGCAGGATGATCTCGGCGCCACCGAGCATCAAACTACGGGCCACCTCAGGAAAGGCGAGATCCCAGCCCGTCATCACGCCCAGCACGCCGATCTCGGTCTCGAAGGGCTTGATGCGGAACCCCGGGCGGAATACCAAGCGCTCCTCTGCCGGCAGATGGATCTTGCGGTAGTCGCCGACGACGTCGCCGTCCGGACCGATCAGAACCGCCCCATTATAGAGCACTGTCTCTACATCTTCCTTGATTGCCATACCGATTAGGACGTGCACACCGAAATCACTGGCGTGCTGACCTAGGATGTTGGTCACGGCGCCAGGAACCCGTTGGGCCATTTGGGCAAACCGCGCCCCACCCTCATAGCCTGTCACCGAGAGCTCTGGGAAGACGATAATATCTACCGGCTGCTCGGTAGCGATTCGGGCAACGCTTTCGGACATTCTGCCAACATTGTCCTCCATCTTGGTCAGGGCCGGCGCCATCTGTACAACCGCAACATTCAACTCACGCATCACAGCTCCTTCATCAATTAGGGTATAAGAGCAACTTGCTGAGGGAATTAGTAACCAGGACGGCGCATATAGTCCAGGACTGAATGAAGCTCTGCCGGCAGGCGCGACTCGACCCGAAGCTCCTCGTCGTTCACCGGATGCAGCAGGCGCATCTCGCTGAGATGCAGAAAGGGGCGGTTAGGCAGCAGTGGCTGCTGACTGGACCCGTAGAGACGATCTCCCACAATCGGGAAGCCGTACCAAGCCAGATGAACTCGAATCTGGTGCATCCGCGAGCTCTCGGGGCGCACCAACACTAACGTATAGTTGCGTCCCCCTTCTCTATAGTTCTGCTGCCCGCAGACCACTGTACGTGTGGGTCGCCCCTCGCGAGTGACCGCTAGACGGCGGCGCGCTCGTTTCACGTTCCCAATCGGCTGGTCGATGGCATGCTCGCCTCGCAGCTTGCCCTCAACGAGCGCAGTGTAGGACTCCGTTACATACTGCCGCTTGACCAGCCGCCGCAGGGCACGATACGTTTTTTCCGCTTTGCCGACCAGCACCAACCCCGAAACCTCCTCATCCAGCGTCGTCACCACACCAGCGCGGTTTACGCCTCCCACGTGCGCACGATCCGGATACATTGCGGCCAAAATCTGGGGTAGCGTCGCCTGATCCGGAGATCGAGAGCGCCGTACGGGGACATCAGCAGGTTTGTCCACCACCAAAAGCACATCATCCTCATAGGCAACCGTCAAGGTGAGCCCTAGAGGCAGCTCCGCGGGCGCCGGGGCCGGCAACTCGGGTAGGTCAACCAACACCTCGTCGCCCGACATCAGGCGCTGTCCCGGCTTGCGGGCCTCACGTCGGTTGACCAGTACGGCCCCACCGGTGATCAACGCCTGAATCTGCTGATGATCCAGTGCCTGCCACCGACGGGCGAGTAACTGATCGAGACGCGTCGGGGCCTCAACGGATAGCTTGTGACGCTCAGCCATCAGATCTCACCACTTCTTGCTCAATCATAAACGAATCCAACAACAGAACGATGACCCCGACAACAATCGCAGCGTCCGCCACATTGAACACCGGCCAGGTGTGCAGAGGCCAGACATTCACGTCGATAAAGTCCACGACATAGCCGCGAAGCACGCGGTCCATCACGTTGCCCAGTGCCCCACCGGTTACCATGGCCAGCGCACCGTGGATCCAGAGGTCGGCGCTGGGCAACGTTCTTCGGAAGGCCAGAATCGCCAAGACCACCAGCATCGACAGCAACGCAAACAGATCGCCCAATCCAGGAAAGAGCCCAAAAGCAACGCCAGTGTTTTGCACATATGTGAACGAGAAGATGGGCGCCAACCACTCGAAAAATTCAACGGGGCGATAGGCCGGCAACGTGGCAACTACCCACGCCTTGCTAAGCTGATCGAGGATCAGAATCCCACCAACACCGCAGAAATACAGAAGATGGCTCAGCCAACCCGCGTGGGCAGCGATCCAACCGCGCAGACGCATCAGAAGCCGATACCCCCGCGACTCAGCGACGGTGTTCGAGCCGGGACTGGCAGTCGAAACAGAGTCGCGCTTCCGGCACGACCTCCAGTCGTGCCAACTCGATACGGACTCCGCACGACTCACATATACCGTAGGTGCCGTCCTCGAATTTCTCCAGGGCTTGCTTAACCAACCGATGGGATGCTGCTAACTGGTTCGCCAGCCCGATATCGCGCGCCTGCTCAAAGACCTCGGTCCCGACATCGGCCATATGATTGCTGTAGCCGACGCCTTCCTCCCGTACCTCTCGTTGGATATCCTGCAGCTGCGTGGATAACTCTGCTTCCTTGGACGCTAATCGGCATCGTAACTCTGCGTAGCTAACGGGCATACCTTACCTCGTTCCTGTCAATGATAACGCGATTCTACTCAAATTCAGGCAAAAGGCAAGAAACGGTAGCGCGAGGCACTGTCAAGACAGTTATTGTTTTGTAATCGCTTTGTAACCGCATTCCGACAGTGTCATTATACAATGTAGCTAACCGGAGACCACGGACCTTCGAATCCAGCCGGAACACGCAGTCTACACACGTATCGAGCTTTCACAGAGGAGGAAGGACATGCATAAAAAGCGCTGGTCGTTTGTGCTCGTGCTGGCCATGCTGCTCGCGCTATTACCGCAAGCGGCGACGGCGCAGAGCCCCAACTACTACACCTCGATCATCGTCAGCGATATTACTTCGGGGGCACCGGTGGTCGGCAACGCCTTCACCACCGACGTCAGCCTCTCCATCGTGAACAATGCCACCCCCGCGCTGGGCATTATGGGGGTCGAGCTATGGTTGCGGTTCGATCCGGCGATCGTGGAGGTCGACGACGCCGACAACAATCCAGCCAACGGCACCCAGGTCCACGTCTCCACCGGCTTCTTCGGCCCTTCAACGGTGGTCGCGGTGAACCAGGTTGAGGCTTGCCCCGGCGGTGGACAGTGCGTCCATCTAGTGCTGACCCATACGGGCGCTCCGATCACCAACCGCACCGGCAAGATCGCGACAATCACCTGGGGCGGCATGGCCGCCGGCCCAGCCAACCTAGAGGTCTTGGCGGAGACAGTCGTTGCCGATGCCAATGGCGACGAGGTGCGGGTCAACAGCACCACGGTTCCTGCGATCAACGTCGTAGAGGCCGGACGCATTTTGGGCAAGGTCGAGCGCCAAGGCACCCAGGTCGGCCACGGCGGCACCCGAATTATCGCCTATAGCTCTGGCGGTGGCGTCGTTGCTGAAACCTTGACGAATGCTGATGGCTCCTTCGAGATCGTGGTACCCTTAGGCGGCACCTACCTGGTTCAGGCAGTCCACCCAGGCTATCTTAAAGCGCAGCGGAGCGGCGTCTACGTCGTTGGCGCCTCCGTTAACATAGGCTGGACCGTGCTCCGCGGGGGCGATATCAACGGGGACAACAACGTCAACATCCTCGACATCGTCGGCATCATCAACCGCTTCAACACACCTGGGCTTGGCGATCCTGTGGACATCAACGGTGATGGCGTCGTCAATCTCTTTGACCTAACGATTGCTGCCGGCAACTTCGGACGCTTTGGTCCTCTCAGTTGGTAGCCCATTAAGCGAGGAGAACAATGAAAACCGGTAAGATTTTTCATCTGCTCAGTCTCTTGACCCTGTTAGCGACCCTGTTCGCGATTCCAACTGGCCCAGCCTTTGCTGCCGATCCCGTTGTGAGGATCGTACCGGCAGCAGCAACCGTCCACGTCAACGAGACGGTGGTCATCAGCGTTGTGGTTGAGAACGTTGCGAATCTCTTTGGCGCCGAGTTCCATCTGGAATTCGATCCTAATATGGTAGAGGTCGTCGATGCTGACCCCGCCACCGATGGGGTGCAAATCACACCAGGGACCTTCCTGAGCCCTGATTTCATCGCCCAGAACCAGGCGAGTAACGTCGTAGGTACCGTTGACTTTGCCGTTTCACAGATGGCGCCGAAGGGGCCGGTGAGCGGCAGCGGCACGCTGGCCACCATCACTTTCCGTGGCCTCTCACCCGGTGTCGTGAATGTCACCATCCGGGGAGCCATTCTCGCCAATCAGGACGGACAGGAGATCCCCTCCAGCAGGCAGCACGGCACAATTACTGTCTCAGGCGAGCAGGCCCCGAGCCCGCTCCCGACACCTATCCCGCCGACCCCCGCACCTGGAACACCAACGCCCACCCCGGTGCCCCCCACAGTAGCGCCGCCTCCGGGGAACATCCAGGGCTACCATGTCGTGCGCCGCAGCGAAACCCTTTACTCGATCGGGCGCGCCTACGCCACGCGCCCCCACGCGATTGCCAGCGCCAACGGCATCGTGAATCCTAGTCGGATCTACGTCGGTATGCGATTGGCCATCCCGGTCGCCCCCTGGTCACCGATTCCTGCGGGACCCGTGGCGGTGCGGCAGTTCACACCTGGCGTTCCTGCACCTACGCCGCCACCCAGCCCCCCTGTGCCGGGCTGCCGCTTCTACCATACAGTGCGCCGCAGCGATACCCTTACAAGGATCGCCATCCGCTACGGCTCGAACATCTGGGCCATCGGCAGAGCCAACAACATCTACAACCTAAATCTAATCTTCCCCGGTCAGGTGCTCTGCATCCCGTAACCCGAACAGCCCGAAGGTCCAAGCGACGAGGGCGCTGCCTGTGGCAGCGCCCTCACACATGTGCGCCAGGCATGTCGTATGTCTAGGAGGTGAAAGACCTCTGCGGGCCGTGATGACCGGAACCGCGAGTCGAAGCAAGGGTGTCCGCTGCGAGGCGGAATCT
>PWVB01000052.1 GCA_003562365.1 Anaerolineae bacterium | reverse complement strand
GAACGACTCAGATGATACCATAGCACCCGGTTTTGTCAACCCCGAAAACGTGCGCAGAAAGGAGAACACGCGGTGTCGAGACGGTCAGTTGCGGTTGGCAAATCCCTCGGCGAGAATAGAATCGGGGTCAGACGAGATCATCAACCAGCTACACCCACGGAGGTGCATAGATGACCACGGCCAAACGGTTCCGGGATCGCGTGGTGGTCGTTACGGGAGGCGCCCAAGGCATCGGCCAGGCTATCGCCGAAGGTTTCGGAAAAGCAGGCGGTACCGTGCTGATCCTCGATAAGCTAACCGACGAGGGGAAAGCCGTCGCGCAGGCCATCGGCGACGCAGGAGGACAGGCCGCAGCCCTGACCGTTGACGCTACCGATGGCCAGCAGGTTCAAGACGTGATCGACAGGCTCATCCTAGACTATGGCCGTATCGACATACTGATCAATAATATCGGTTGGAACAACCCCACCCCTTTCTTGGAATCCGACGAAACCCTTTGGCGGCATCTCCTGGACGTCAATCTGCTGACGGCACTGCGCTTCTGCCGCGTGACCCTACCGCATATGATTGAGCGCCGCTATGGTCGCATTGTCAGCATCTCTTCCATCGCCGGCCTTCATCCGTGGCCGGGTTCGGTGCCCTATGGAATCGCCAAGGCAGGCATCATCTCGATGACGCGCTCGCTGGCTGCCGATATGGCCCAGCACAACATCCGCGTCAACTGCATCTGCCCCGGCCCCACCGAGACCGGGCTTTCGAAGGAGCTGCGCAAGACGCAGCCCGAATACGTGCAGGCCATCCACGGCACAGTCACCCTGGGGCGCCTGGCTGATCCCGAGGAGATCGCCGCCGCCGTCCTCTTCCTCGCCTCCGACGATGCCTCCTTCGTTCTGGGCGAAACCCTGGTCGTCGACGGCGGCTACAATATGGTCTGAGCTCCAAACGACTCAGAGGCTGCTTTTCTCCGCACCATCCAAGGATACCCATCACTTGAGACGGTGCCTGCTCCATGGTAATGTGACAACACATTACGTGTAAGGAGCAGGCGTATGCAGACCGAGGACTATATCCGACTCGAGAATAGCTACAATGCGCCCAACTACCAACCCCTGGACGTCGTACTGGAACGCGGCGAGGGTGTCTGGGTCTGGGACGTCGAGGGCCGGCGATATCTCGACTGCCTCAGCGCCTACTCGGCGCTCAATCAAGGCCATCGCCACCCCCGCATCATCGAAGCCCTCGTCCAACAGGCCGAACGGCTGACGCTCACCTCGCGGGCCTTTCGCAACGACCAACTGCCGCTGCTGGCACGCGAGCTATGCGAGCTGACCGGCTACGAGATGATGCTGCCGATGAACTCCGGCGCCGAGGCCGTTGAAACAGCGCTGAAGGCCGCCCGACGCTGGGGCCAGTGGGTCAAGGGCATCGACGGCGATGCCGAGATCATCGTCTGCCGCAACAATTTCCACGGACGCACCATCACCGTCATCTCCTTCTCCACCGAGCCGGACTATCGCGACGGCTTTGGTCCCTTCACCCCCGGGTTCATCAGCGTGCCGTTCGGCGACGCCGAGGCCCTGGAGGCGGCCATCGGGCCGCGGACCGTTGCCTTTATGGTAGAGCCCGTCCAGGGAGAGGCCGGCGTGATCGTTCCCCCGCCGGGCTATCTGAGGGCAACCCGCGAGATCTGTGACCGCCACGACATCCTGCTTGTGGCCGATGAGATCCAGAGCGGGCTGGGCCGCGTCGGGAAACTCCTGGCCTGCGACTGGGAGGCCGTGAAGCCCGATCTGGTCACGATAGGCAAAGCGCTCTCCGGGGGCGTGCTGCCGGTCTCCGCCGTGCTTGGCTCACGCGAGGTGCTGGGCCTCTTCAAACCCGGCAGCCACGGTTCGACCTTCGGCGGCAATCCCCTGGCCTGTGCCGTGGCTCGCGCAGCCCTCAAGGTCACCGTCGAGGAGGATCTGCCGCGCCGTGCCCGGGAGTTGGGAGATTACTTCCAGGGCCAGATCGGCGCCATCGACAGCCCGTTGATCCAGGAGGTGCGCGGCAAGGGCCTGCTCATCGGGGTCGCGTTGAAGCCGGAGGTTGCCCCAGCCCGACTCATTGTCGAGGCGCTCAAGGAACGCGGAGTGCTGGCCAAGGAGACCCACGGCACCGTCATCCGCTTCGCCCCGCCGCTGGTGATCAGCAAGGCCGAGATCGACTTCGCCGTCGCGCAGCTCGCAGCCGCTCTGGCAACAGCACAGGAGGTCGTGACCGCTGAGGCATCCAACCTGATCGGTTAGCGCGCGGACCGACGGGGCCCGCATCAACTTGGCGCTAACGCACCTGCGAGAGGAACCAGACCACCACCCGCGGCGTGACGTTGACCTCGACCCATGCCGCGACGGCCAGCAGGGGAACGACGAACAGCACGAAAAGCTTCAGAAAGTGGCCCAGCTCCGCCACGAGGCCCAGCACCCCGCCGCCCTCAGTGGGCGGCCGCAGAATCGTCAAGCCCACCCGCACAGCCTGCGCGGTGGCCAGGATCGCGGCCGGGAGCTCCAGCACCCCGTGCGGCACCAGCGTCGCCGCCAGAAAGAGCCACGGGTTGAGACCAAGCTGCCCGATCTGGGTACCGAGGTAGGTGATGATGGCGAAGGGCACCATCAGCGCCAGCAGGCCCAGCGTGCCCAGGGACAGGAGCGACAGGACCGCCGACAGGAGCAGCGCGCGCACATTATGCAGGAAGACGGCGCCGGGAGAAAAGGAGGGCAGCAGCCCACTCTGGTCCAGGACCGCCTCAAGCGTCCCCAGATCGGCCATCTGATCCAGGCTGAACGCCTGAGCAGGCAGGGGAAAGCGCGCCGCCCCCCAAAGGCCCACGCCAAGCCCGCCCAGCACCAGCACCAACAGCGTGAGCCGCAGCTCAGCCCGCATCGCCCGCAGGAGCGCCGGCAGCTCTCGAAAGTAGAATCCACCCAGGCCGCGCCGCAGCCTGAGGGCGTGCCCAAAGGTGCGCAGGCCGCCCCGCAGGTCCAGCGTGTCCAGATCCCGCCCCAGCAGGTGTTCCCGGTTGAAGATCCGGACCCCCAAACGCACCAAGAGCACCGCCACGATCAGCAGCGCCAGCGCGATGAGCCAAAGGGCACCGAGGTGGTCGTAGAGCAGCAGCACCGCCTGGACCTGCAATAGCAGGGCCATAGGAATGATGATAAAGCTGGCAACGAGGTTGGCCGCGCGCACGCTGGTCGACTGGCTGGAGACGATCACGGCGCCGGCTACCATCACCACCGACTCCAGCGCCGCCAGGGTAAAAGCCAGGAGAAAGAGCTCAAGCGAGGGCCACCACCCGGCCACCAGGCCCAGCATCAGCGTGTAGACCACGATGCCCAGATAGCTGGCCGTCACCGGCGGCACCGTGGCCGCCAAAAGCTTGCCGCCGTAGAGCTGCAGATTACTCAGCGGGGTTGCCAGCAGCGGCTCGAGGCTGCGGCGCTCCTTTTCCCCCACAAAGGTCTCCAACGCGATGACCAGCGAGAAGGTCGTGGGGAAGAACCCCACCACCAGCATCAGGAAAGGAAACAGGCGCTCCAGGATAAGGTCG
>PWVB01000478.1 GCA_003562365.1 Anaerolineae bacterium | reverse complement strand
TTGAACAGCAGCTAGCTCGTAGGCTTCCGGTGGCATGTAGCCCAACGATGAGTGTAACCGACGCCGATTGTAGAACGACTCGATATACCCAAAGATGCTGGCTCGGGCAGCTCACCGAGGACGACCACACCCTTCTCATCGTGGTTTGGCCATATCATTGTCAACGGAATGCCTGATTGCTTGAGCGACGATGCTGGGCTGCCTATATGGGGTCAGGCTTTCAGATATTCAGAACCCGTCATCTGACTTGGTGCGCCGGGGTGCGAGGCGACGGTCTTGACTTTTTATACATCAGTATATAATTATACTGATGTATAAAAAGGAGATATCATGGATAATGCAACCCTTTCTCGGCGCGAGCGCAAGAAGCGACTGAACCGGCGCCGGATTCTCGAAGCAGCGCTGCGCCTTTTTGAGACGCAGGGCGTTGAGGCAACCACCATCGAGGCCATCGCTGAGGCTGCCGATGTGTCGCGGGGCACATTCTACAATTACTTCCATACGAAGGAGAGCTTATTGGGCGCCATCGCCGCTGAGGAGCTGAGCGACCTGGAAGAACGCAGCAGCAACGCAGAGGACGATAGCTTTGTCGGGCGCATTTTGGACCTGATGCGCGCGTTGATGACGGACAGCGTAGCCTTCCTTCAGGTGACGCGCTACATTCTGCTCGACGCAATGCTCCATCCGACTGGCGCTGGGTCGCCTAGCGCCCATCTCGATGCCATTCTTAAGCCGTTGGTGCTGCAAGCGCAGGCGCAGGGAGAGATCCGGCCCGACCTCGATCCCGCTGCGGTTACCGGGGTGCTGGTGAGCGTCTACCTGGGCGCCTGCTTCCGTCTGATAGCGGATGACGCTACCGTGGATCGGGCTACGCTCGCGGGCGTCGAAGCCACGATCAATATGCTTTTTGATGGTATTGGCGGGCCGAGCTTCAGCTAGTATGCTGGGTGGATCGGGGAGCTAAGAACGGTGCAGAAGGCTTTGGTGGGGATGCTAGGCTATCTTGCGCCGTACAAGGCGCTCTTTGTCGCCGGGCAGACTGCAATGCTGGTGGCGACAGCAGCGGGACTGGCGTTCCCGTGGATGGTGCGCAACGTCTTTGACGTGCTCTTTGCTGCCGGAACGATGCATATGCTGCTCGTGGCCATTGGCGGGCTGGCGGTGGTCTCTGTGGTGCGCGAGGTTGCCAACTTTGCCAAGAACCGCGCGCTAGGTCACATTGGTCAGAGGATGATCCGCGATATGCGCGCCTCTGTCTACGAGAGGCTTTTATACCTCTCGCTGGGTTTCTACGACAATCAGAACTCCGGCGATATCACGTCCAGCATGACCAACGATATGGCCTTGCTGCAGCAGGGACTCGCGTCTGGCTTGACCTACATCCTGCAGCAGGCGCTTTCACTCATTGCCGTAGTCTTCCTGCTGTTCGGCATCGACGTTGTGCTCACGCTCATCCTCTTCGGCACGCTGCCCGCGATCCTTATCGTCTCCAAGCGTATGGGGGATAGGGTCAAGGCGATCTCCAGGAGTACACAGGAGCGCTTGGGCTACCTGATGGGTATCCTGAACCAGAGCGTCTCCGGCATTGCCGTCATCCAGGCTTTCGTACTGGAGAATTATGCACGCGGTTTCTTCCGCGACGAGAACGACCGCATTCTCGAAAAATCGATAGAAAACATCCAGGTCAGCACGGCTGCCGGGCTTCTCATTGGCCTGGCTAATGCGCTCTTCCTGCTTGTCGTCATCGGGGCCGGTGCATTGCGGGTGACGGGGGGCTATCTCAGTCCTGCTGACCTGATCGCCTTCATCCTGTACTCAGAGATGGTCGCCGGCCCGATCTCGGTCCTATCGGGCATCTACATCGAGATCAACCGCGCAACTGCCGCCTATCAGCGCATCGCGGCGATCCTTGAAGCGCCCGTCGAGGTGGCCAACCGTCCTGTCGAGCTGCTGAATTCAGTCCAAGGTCGCGTCGATTTCCACGACGTGGCCTTCACCTACGATGGTGAGAGGCCCATCCTAAAGGACATCAGCTTCAGCCTGGCGCCCGGCGAGACTGTCGCCCTGGTTGGACCGAGCGGTGCAGGGAAATCCACACTTGCCAAGCTGCTGCCGCGCTTCTACGATCCGGATGCGGGCGCGATACTGTTCGATGGAGTGGATATCCGCGAGCTGGATCTACACGTCCTGCGTCGTCAGATCGCCATCGTGCCGCAGGAGACTTATCTTTTCAGTATGAGCATTCGGGATAACATCGCCTGTGGGGAGCCAAGAGCATCCGATGCGGCCATCAAGCGTGCAGCACGTTTGGCCAATGCTGATGACTTCATCCGCGAACAGGACCTCGGCTACGATACTGAAGTCGGCGAGCGTGGGGCGCGGCTGTCCGGCGGACAACGGCAGCGCATCGCTATTGCCCGCGCTTTCCTCAAGGATCCCAGCATCCTCATCCTGGACGAGGCGACGTCGGCGTTGGACACTCACGCCGAGCGCCAGATCCAGGGTGCCTTAGACACGCTGATGCGCGACCGCGCTACCCTCATCATCGCTCACCGGCTCTCAACGATTGAAAACGCTGATAGGATCATCGTGTTGCAGGACGGGCGGATTGTGGCGACGGGAGCGCATGCTGAATTGGTGGAGACGTGTGCGTTCTATGCAGATTTGTGCCGGAATCAGTTCGTACAAGCAGAGAGGTAGACGACACCTCAACCACACGTTCCTGCAGGGCACGGTGTCCGCCAGTACTTTGAGGCATCTAAGCTGTGGGGGCTGGTACGCCCCTCGGGATCGAGCCCTCGGCGGGCTATCGGGCTCCTGTGGAGGACGTGGACGGCTTGGGGCTCCCGTTCGGCCTGCGATCGCCGGAGGAATGGGTTGACGATAGCGTCATAGCAGATTTGGTTGGCGCGGACTCTGGAAGAGGGCAGGTCGCTTCTCTGGCAACTTCCGCAGACTGTGCTAGCATCGGACCAGGCGCAACAGAGTCTGACAACGCTTTTCCGGCAGATGGGCACTCCGGTAGCGGCGCCGTAATCGCGCCGAACACCATCTGGTGGCGCAAGAAACAGTGCGGGACGCACTTGACGCAGATTAGAAAGACCAAAGGGCGCCGTGCGCCAACTCGAGGCCAGACGGGATCTGCTTGTGAGGGTCCGTTGTGCTCCTCTAGCACAAGGCTGGGGCGAGTGATGATTGTCTGAACTCAGGCTTTCTTGAGGGATGCCCTGCGCCATTTGGAGATACGAGGAGGTAACAACTGCTAACTAAAACCGTGCTAAATATTCGCAGACCGTGTCAACGCATTTGAAAAACACTCTAATTGTGTGTTATACTTGGAGGTGAAAAATCGAGGTTTTGGAAGTGACCAAAGACTATGCAAGCGTAGGCGGCGAGAACATCTATTTCGATGAGTCATTTGAGGCGGAGCCTGACAAGGCCAACTTCGAGGCGTGGTTGCAGCGGATAGAAGGCTTGCTGGAAACACTACTTTGCTCAAAGGCTGCTGATGAAGCTGTACACGCAAGCTGAAGCTGCCGAGAGGTTCGGCCTTAGCCGTCGTTCCCTCCTCCGTTACGAGGCGGATGGGTGTAT
>PWVB01000203.1 GCA_003562365.1 Anaerolineae bacterium | reverse complement strand
GGCCCAGGTAGCAAAGACGTCAGCGGGATGGCGCGGTCGGTAGTCGAGCTGGGCTTGCTTGCCCGTCAGTTCCTCAATCAGGTGAATAACGTCCATCAGCACCCAGGGGCTGTCAGATCCTAGATTTATGACCTCGTAGCCCACGGCCCTGAGCCCAGCGATGGTGCCGCGAGCGACGTCATCGACGTAGGTGAAGTCGCGCTGCTGGGTGCCGTCGCCGTAGACTGTCAGCGGACGCCCCTCGCTGATCCACTGGGTGAAGCGGAAGAGACTCATATCGGGCCGACCAGCCGGGCCGTAGACGGTGAAATAGCGGAAGACGGTGATGTCGAGGTCGTAGAGGTAGTGGTAGGTGTGACAGAGCGCCTCGGCGGCCTTTTTAGAGGCCGCGTAGGGCGAGAGTGGTCGGCTGGTGTCCATATCCTCACGGTAGGGCATCGCATTGTCCTGGCCGTAAAGGCTCGAGGTAGAGGCCAGCACAAACTTTACAATGCTGTGGGTACGACAGAGTTCCAGCAGGTTGAGCGTGCCAGTGGCGTTGGTCGTCATATAGACCCACGGGTCGGCGACCGACTGCCGCACCCCGGCACGCGCTGCCAGATTGATCACGGCGTCGAAAGGGAGTCGTTGACGGTTAAATAGCGCCGCCAGCGCATCCCGGTCGCATATGTCAAGTCTGTGAAATGCGAAGCCCTCGTGATCCTGAATCTGGGCCAGGCGCCACTCCTTGAGGCGCACATCATAAGCGTCGTTCATGTTGTCAACCCCGACGACGGTATGTCCGTCGGCCAATAGGAAGTCGGCGACCTTGGCGGCGATAAAGCCGGCAACCCCGGTGACCAGATAGTGGGCCATAGGTCTCCTTAGGCGCTGTTGTGCAGCGCGTTTCGTGTGTCAACGACGACGGGGGCCAGCCGGCGCACTTCGTCCCAATCGTAGGTGGCATGGTCGGTGACGATGACGACGCAGTCGGCCTCGCCCAGCGCCGGTTCCAGCTCGTCGACGGATGCTAGCTCAAAGCCGTCGTGGCGGAAGGCCGGGACGTAGGGGTCGTGGTAAGCGATTTGCGCGCCCTTCTCTCTCAGTAGATGGAGGATGTCCAGCGCCGGAGATTCGCGCAGGTCGCCGATGTTGGGCTTGTAGGCCACTCCCAGCACCAACCCCTCGCTGCCCTTGACCGGCTTGCCCACCTCGTTCAATCGATTCTGCACCTGCTGTACCCAATAGGCGGGCATCGACGAGTTGATCTCGTCGGCCAGCTCGATGAACCGCGCTGTAAACTTGAGCGACTTAAGCTTCCAGGAGAGGTAGAGTGGATCGATGGGGATGCAGTGGCCCCCGATGCCCGGCCCGGGCGTGAACTTCATAAAGCCGAAGGGCTTGGTGGCAGCGGCCTCGATGACCTCCCAAACGTCCAGCCCCAGCTTCTCGCACATCAGCAGCACCTCATTGGCCATTGCGATGTTGACGGCTCGGAAGGTATTCTCCAGCAGCTTGGCCATCTCCGCCGCCTCGGTGGAGGAGACCGGCACCAGCGTCTCCAGCGCCGCGCCGTAGAGCGCCTGGCCCATCTCCAGGCAGGTGGGGGTCGTCCCGCCGATGACCTTCGGCGTTGTAGTGGTGGTCCAATCCTCCCGACCTGGGTCCACCCGCTCGGGTGAGAAGCAGAGGAAGAAGTCCTTACCCACCTCCAGTCCGGCCCCGTTTCCGGTCAGCCGGGGGAGGACCACCTCTGTGGTGGTGCCAGGATAGGTGGTGGACTCCAGTACCACCAGCATCCCCGGATGGAGGTAGCGGGCGATCTCGCCGGCGGCGGCGATGATGTAGGCGACGTCGGGATCGCCGGTCTTGCGCAGCGGGGTGGGGACGCAGACGGAGACGGCGTCGCACTCGGCTAGGACGGCGAAATCGGTGGTGGCTTCGATGGGTTCCGGCAGGCTCTGCAGCGCTTCGGTGGTGACGTCCTCGATATAGGACTCACGGCGGTTGACGGCGTCGACCTTGCGAGCGTCGATGTCGATACCCTTGACGCGAAAGCCAGCCTCGGCAAAGGCGACCGCGAGGGGCAAGCCAACGTAACCCAAACCAACTACGGCGACGACGGCGTTGCGACGCTCGATACGGTCGCGCAGGTGTGATGTCATAGTGCCTCCGACAGCAAAGAACCGATCAGACCACAGTGTAAAAGGTTGAAGGTTGGTTTTAGCACGCCGGGCGTCCGGCACCCAAGGGGGTTGCTGCGTCCCGCCTTCATCGGTGTCCATCTTAGCGCTGCTGTGCGATTTGTCAAGTGGCGACCTTGACCAGCGCGATGCAACGATGATTGCGAGCAGGCGTGGTTTGGCCCGACGTGCTCAATCCAGCCCAATCGGCCCCATATCTGGATCACTGACCGGGCTTGAACCCTCACGCGCTGGATGATAGAGGAGATCAGGCACTGCAAGACGGACTGCTACGGCATCGGCAAGGAGCTTGGGACGCTGTGCGTGATATTCCTGGATGAAGTCAGCTCCACGGCGGCTCTGGAGGCAATGGCGTCTTCTGAGAATCGCCCGCACGCCGCACGGCAGAGTCCGCCAGGCTCAGCAATGGGAGACTGCGCAAAAGGTCTGTATAAGGTTAGGCGTTGGGGAGTCCTCGCGCGTACGTGATCACCTGCTTCAGCGTTTCGTCAAGGGGAATCTGGGGCTGCCAACCCAGAGCGCGCTGGATCTTGGTGGTGTCGGGAACGCGGCGTTGCATATCCTCAAAGCCGGGTTCGTAGGCGTCGGCATAGGGGACGAAGCGTACACATTCTGGGTCGCTGTTTGTCAGAGAGAGGATGCGGCGCGCCAGTTCGAGGATGGTGATCTCCTGGGTAGCGCCGACGTTAAAGACCTCACCGACGATCGGAGATTTTTCGCTCTTGACTGAGGCATCAGTATCGTCGACTGCCGTATCCATCCCGGTCGCGGCGTCGATCAGGCCGATGAGCGCACGAACGACGTCACCGACGTTGCAGAAACACCGGCTCTGCTGCCCATCGGCGTAGACGGTTAAGGCGTCGCCGGCGAGGGCCTGCTGCACGAAGCGCGGGACAACCATGCCATACTGTCCGGTCTGCCGGGGACCCACAGTGTTGAAGAGGCGGGCGATGACGACGGGCAGGGCGTGAGCTTTATGGTAGGCCAGCGCCAGGAACTCGTCGATGGCCTTGGACTCGGCGTAGCTCCAGCGGGATCGTGTCGTGGGCCCCAGCACGCGGTCGTCGTCCTCGGCGAAGGGGACCCGCGTTCCCTTACCGTAGACCTCGGAAGTAGATGTGATCAGCAGCGGCTTACGGTAGCGCGCCGCTGCTCGGAGCACCGCCTGGGTGCCGAGGATGTTGGTCTCGATGGTGTGTACAGGATTCTCGACAATCAGCCGGACACCTACGGCAGCCGCTAGATGGAGGATCGCATCGCACTCACTGGCCAGGCGGTCCATCACCATCGCGTTGGTGATGGTATCAATGGCGAAGGTGAAGCCGTTGTCCCGCCGGTAGCGGTCGGCTAGAGGGGCGATGTTCGCCATTCGTCCCGTGGAGAGGTCGTCGATGATGGTAACCCGGTCGCCG
>PWVB01000362.1 GCA_003562365.1 Anaerolineae bacterium | reverse complement strand
GTGCGGTGGCTGGTCGACAGAGACTACAACGTGGCTCATAACATCAAGGCCCGTGGCTTTTAGATTTGAGCACCGCCCCGGGCAGATGGAAATGTTAGACGTTCGCGGAGCGAAGGTAAGACCTGCAACAGCAAGCCTATTGTCGCTGTTAGATAAGAGTCTCATTTGAAATATCGGAGAGGATGTCAAGATGACCGTATCGGGGATTCATAGAGACTACAGGACGATAACGAATCGAACGACGAGGAGGGTTGCATTATGAGGTCGATTGCGCTGCTTACCAGCGGTGGAGACGGTCCAGGTCTGAACGCTTGCATCCGAGCCGTCACGCGCCAGGCGCTCAAGCACAGAGCTGAGGTGCATGGGGTGCGGTGGGGATACCGGGGACTTGTCAACGGTGATTTCAGCCAGTTAAGCAGCCGCGATGTCGGAGGCATAATGGGGCGGGGCGGCACGATGCTCGGTACGGCGCGTTGCCCGGAGTTCAAGGATGTCAAGGTGCGACGCACGGCAATTCGGAATCTGAATCAGCGGGGAGTTGAAGGTCTGGTGGTGATCGGAGGCAACGGTTCACTGACCGGAGCCTTTGAGTTGCACGAGATGGGATTCCCGACCTATGGCATTCCCGCGTCCATCGACAACGACGTCTTTGGCACCGATATGTCGGTGGGAGTGGACACGACGCTGAATACGATCCTCGATGCCATTGATCGCATCAAGGACACTGCAACATCTCACCAGCGGGCGTTTATGATCGAGGTGATGGGACGAGACTCTGGCTACCTGGCGTTGGCCAGCGGTCTGGCCGGCGGTGCTGAGGTGATTCTGGTGCCTGAGCGCGAAGGTCCGGATGTGGAGAAGATCGGAGACATTGTCGTCGAAGCCTACGTCCGCGGCAAGCACCATTGTATTATGGTGATCGCCGAGGGCTGGAAGCCGGGTACGCAGGCGGTGGAAGACTACTTGCGTTCGCACCGCGACGATTTGGGTTTCGATGTGCGGGTCACGGTGTTGGGCCACGTGCAGCGAGGAGGGCGCCCATCGGCCTTTGATCGACTGCTAGGCACCCGAATGGGAGCCTTTGCCAGTGACAGACTCCTGGAGGGCGAAAGCGGAACTATGGTTGCTCTGAGGGGCAACAAGCTAGAGTCATTACCCCTGGCCGAGGCCGTCGCCGAACAGCGTCCCTTGGATTTGCGGCTGCTTGAGCTCGCGGATATGATGGACTGATCGCCTAGTTCGGATTAGCTATGCGAGCCAGACCTCTTCAACTTGAGGTGCGCCGTAAGTTGCGTCGACTGGCTATTTCTGGCGTTCTACCAATCGCTCCGTCAGGTGCCGGAGTGTCTCGAGGGCGGACCCGCAACCCTTCGAGCGTTGGAGTGCATCCAGCGCTTGGCGATGGAAAGCCCGGGCCTGAGCCTCTGTGTAGGCGCGGCTTCCGGTGTGATCAAGCTCGATGAGGGCCTGCGGGATGTCTTGTGCATCAAAGCTGGGATTCAGCAGTTGCTTTCGCAAGACAGGGCTCGTCGCCATACCGTGTAGGATCGGCAGCGTCTTTTTGCGGTTATGTAGGTCCGATGCTATTGGCTTACCGGTTTGTGACGGGTCGCCCCACAAGCCAAGCAGGTCATCCTGCATCTGGAAAGCTTTGCCCAACGCTTCACCGAAATCGCGGAGTGCCTTGGCGTTAGGCTGCTGGGCGCCGGCGATGATCGCGCCCAGCTCTGCTGCCAGGCCGATCAGGGCAGCCGTCTTGCCCTCAATCATCTGCAGGTAGGCCGCTTCGTCCACGATGTCCTGCGACTCAAAGGCAAGATCGCGACATTGACCTTCGGTGATTCGGAGGATCGCCTCGGTAAATCTGCGAGTGGCGGTTAAGGCTAGCTGTTCGGGAACCCCGTGATCGCTCAGTGACAGCATGCCACGATATGCTAAGGCAAAGAGTGCATCGCCGGCGTTGATGGCTTGGGGGATGCCCCAGATAGACCAGAGGGTGTCACGCCCGCGGCGAAGGGCATCTTGATCCTCAATGTCATCGTGAATCAGTGTGAAATTATGCAGAAGCTCGACGGCCGCCGCTGCTGGCAGCGCCTGATACCAGTCCCCGCCTTGGGCCTCGGTCGCGAGGAGTAGAATCAGAGGGCGGATACGCTTGCCGCCGTCCACGGTCGCGGGCTTGAAGTCCCGATCGGCCCAACCGAGGTGATAGTGCAGCATACCGTAGAGCAGATCTGGCTCCGCTGACCGCATCGGCACAAGACGGCGCATCTCCTCTTCCAGGGCTTGAATGCGATGCTCTAAGGGATCCAAGATAGCCTCCAAATCTCGGGATTCAGATCAGGTGTAGACAAGCTCCGCGTGCTTTAGCGCTGCGATGCTGCCTGCACCGACGACGAACATCGCGATCCTTAACTGACGGTGCAGCAGCTGGATGTGCCCGCTGAGGGCTACCGTAGACTCTGAAGCGGGCCTCAGAATCGCGCCAGCTAGGCTGGTTAGATCAGCGCCGAGGGCTATGCACTTGGCAATATCAATGCCGGTTCTGAGGCCACCGCTGGCCACAAGGGGGATCTGGGGTGCAACCGACCGTGCTTGGCGCAGTGACGCTGCTGTGGGAATTCCCCAGCCCTGGAAGCTTGCAGCTACCTCTTGACCCTGAACGTCTATCTGTCGGAAGCGCTCAACTTGACTCCAGGAGGTGCCACCGGCACCAGCGACATCGAGAGCCGCCACGCCAGCCTCGACCAGCTGGCGGGCAACCTGGGCTGAAAGGCCCCAACCTACCTCCTTGACGATGACCGGAGCCTCTAACGTTCGGCAGACTTGGGTGATGCGGGCAAGGAGCCCGCTGAAGCGAGTATCTCCCTCTGGTTGTAGTGCCTCCTGTAAGGGATTCAGATGGAGGTAAAGAGCGTTGGCCTGTGTGAGATCGACGAGGCGGCGACAGTCATCGACGGTGTATCCGTAGTTCAGCTGGACTGCACCCAGATTGGCTGCTAGGAAGACATCCGGGGCTATGTCACGAACCTTGTACGATTCGATCACCGCCGGGCGCTCAAGAAGCGCACGGGTTGAACCCAACCCCATTCCAATCCCGACTTCCTGAGCTACCCGGGCTAGGGTGCGGTTGATGCTGCCACTCAAGGGGGTGCCACCAGTCATTGATCCCATCAGCAACGGAAAGGCGAATTCATGGCCAAAGAAGACGGTTGTGGTGTCGACCTCGTCGAGGTCTAGCTCCGGCAGCGCCTTATGCTCAAAGCGGTACGACTCAAGTCCGGTGGTGACATCCCCAAACGAGACGTCCTCTTCAAGATTGATCCGGATGTGCTCGTCCTTTCTGGCCTCGGTGCTGGAGGACGACATAACGCTCCTTGACATTTCGCCCAATGGTCGGCTGTCATCAGTACTATGACTATACTCGAGCTTACTAGGGAAGCAAGGAGCAGGGTATAGGACAAATTATTGGGAAGTTGTCAAGCGGCGGTAAGAACGCGCTGCCAGGTATCCTTCAGACGTCCGCTATGGAACTCGCCCAGAGCCGCGAGCATGGCGTCGGCGTTCTCCCGCGCCCATCCCCGTCCAGGGCGACGCATG
>PWVB01000166.1 GCA_003562365.1 Anaerolineae bacterium | reverse complement strand
GCCCCAATGCTACTCCCGTGCTCAGGGGAAGTGCGCGTCCTTGTTGTAGGCGAGCCACAATGCCGAGCCCGATCTCCAGTGAACACAGGACGGCCACAATGTAAAAGGTCTCGGTCATCAACGTGGCGGCGTACAGCACGAAATAGCCGTAGACAGCTGCGATAGCTGCCGCGGCGTAGGGTGCCAGCTCGGTTATGCTCGTGTCGGACCAGAGCGCAGCCAGCGGAGCCTTGGGTCCTATCTCAAACACTCGACGCGTCAGTCGGTAGGCGGCCCAGGGCAACAGGGCGCCGCCCAAGACTGCTTGAACCAGACGTACTGCCAGTGGATGAGTACCGAAAACGCCGTAGACGGCGGCCACAAAAAGCGAGTAGAGGAATGACCAGTGCGCTGTGGGTGTCTCGGCCGGTGTGAAGGGGTACCAGGCGCGATCAAAACTAAAGCCATAGCCTGATAGCAAGCGTCCACCCAGCGCATGGTAGGATCGTTGGTCGGTCAGCAGCGGCGGCGCGTCCACGGTGTTGCCAAGGTAGAGCGCCACCCCGATCCGGAGCAGGATCGCCAGCACCATAGTAACGATAAGCCATTCATTGGGCCGCGCTGTCCCGCGGACTCCGTCACGGATCTGTGTGCTCGAGGTATCATAAGGCATAAAAGTCACCTACGCGCTTCCCACGATCCAGCTTAGATGACGCATCCCGATCTGCAGCCACTGACGGAGCGTGCTTAGGTTGCGGAGCTCCTTGACAAAGGTCCACATCGGACCGGGACGCAGAGCCCATTCCCGTGCCGCGCGGCGGGCAGCGGCCTGTAGTTGTTCGGCGCTCAGACCAGGATACTCTAGCACACAATCGTTGTACATATCAAAATCTTCCCAGCGGCTGACTCTCAACCATCCGTTCTCCAGTGCCTCAAACCACAGAGGGGTGCCGGGATAGGGCACTGCAATGTGGAATAGCGCGAAGTCCAGGGGGAGGGCTTTGGAGAAAGCAATCGTCTGATCAATAGTCTCTTCTGTCTCGCCGGGCAGCCCAATGATAAAGTAACCGTAGTTACGGATGCCCGCTGCTTTGGCGGCCCGTAGCGACCGGCTAACGCGCTCGGGATCAATGCCTTTGTTCACCCGCCCCAGGATCTCTGGTGAGCCCGACTCAATGCCCCAGGCCACCATCCAGCAGCCAGACCGCGCCATCAGCTGCAGTAGTTCCTCGTCGACGAAGTCCACCCGGCTGTTGCAGGTCCAGCGGATCTTGATGCCTTCATCAAGGATCGCATTGCAGAGTCCCATCACCTGCTCTCGGTTGAGGGTGAAGAGGTCCGCCTCGAAGTGTATGTTCGTCGTACCCAGCGCCACCAGCTTGCGCACCTCTTTCATGATGTGCTCTGGTGACCGCAGGCGGAAGGTATTCTGATAGGTTACGTGCTTGATGCAGAAGCGACAGCCTGCGGGGCAGCCGCGACTAGTCACGACAAAGGTGTAGCGATCACCCACGATCGGGAGCTTGTAGCGGCTCAGCGGCAGTAGCTCGTGGCGCGGAATGGGCAGTGTGTCTAGATCCTCGATAAACGGACGGTCAGGATTGAGCACCACTTGTCCATCCCGACGGTAGGCGATGCCCTTGACCTCGGCCAGCGCCTTGGGGTGTTGGATCCAGGTTGCGATCGCGCGGGGATCGTCCACCGTTTCGGCGGCGCGGATGGTCTCCAGCGTGTCGACCAGCTCGCGGATAGTCTCCTCCGGCTCGCCGCGCAGCACGAAGTCCAGTGCCGGGAAAGCCTTTAGCGTCTCGGTGGGTGCCGGACTTACGTGTGTTCCGATGGCCATCGTTGTTGCGCTCAGGGAGCGTGCTAGAAAGACGCCGCGCATATCGTTGGTCAGCGTCGGAGCGGTAGCCTGCGTCACGTAGTAGCGCGGTCGTGTGGCCAGCAGCAGCTCCTCGAACTGCGACCACGTCATCTGCTCAGCGATGCAGTCGACGATTCGCACGGTTGTCGTCGCGTCAAACATCGCGGCCAACTGCGCCAGCGACGTCTGGGGCCAGATCGTGCCCTCACGGCTATTGCGGCCCACGCGGTGGATATCCCGAATGTAGGGGTCGCGGTTGGGAGAAGGTGGATTGACCAGCAGCACGTCCACACCGTGCTTTTCTCCTGACCTGGGCATTGTCACCTCTGGAATGTGTGGTGCATCCAAGCGGCGGTTGACACTGCGGGCCCTGAACTGTACTGAATCCGTCATTGAAACCTGGTTTACCAAGCTGGGCCAGTTTGACGCAGTTTGGAAGGCTGCCTTTCTTCAGCCATATCTCCACGTTTCACCGCGGATCCCTCTGGGGAGTCTGACATCCGCTCCACGTGTGTTTCGCCTCTCCGTGAACTCATCCTGGTGAGGACTGGCAATCCTCACCGCTTGATATCGCGCGCGGCGTTCCAGTTTCCACCCCAAGTATACTCACACTGCAAACAAATACGCGATCATCTAGGGCTAGGTCGTCCGTAATCCTGCAGTATACGTTACGCAAACGGCTAGAGGGGAGCAACGATGAACCTCAACCATAGTGCCCTTATGCCGGTCCTCCTTACATCAGAGTTATTCTTGTATTTCCCGAATCTCGCATCCCGCGAGAGTCTGTGACTTTCAAACGCTGTGGCATCCAAGGATATCGCGAGTGTATCTAAGCCAAGATCAAACCCCGTCGGCTTCTGCGAATGCTTGTATTGAGGCTTCTCCAATTCTGATTCTATGTTGATAGCGACGCGTCGATAGCCATCGTCTTGGGAGGTAGTCGCAGATGCAATCCAGGCATCAATGCCTAGAGCATTTGCTGCCTGGATCTGTGTCTACGGTTCCTCCAACTCGATTCACTAATGACTCGACTCGATTAGAGTCCAGGTCCTGTCAATTTCGTTAAAGCCTTCTGCACCTGTTAGGTAAGGGCTTGCTCAGCAGCCAATATTTCCGCTTCCTGCTGGCACCATCGCGCTGGCTTTGGTCTATCCCTGACAAGCCTTGCCCTGCAGATCCTCGGATATCTGCGTCTGGCGCTGGCTGAGTTCGCCCAGCATACGCATCACCACCCAGAAGACGGTCAATTGCACGCCCACGATCAGTGCCATCGCTGCTCCCAGCAGATAGAACCAGAGGCGCTCGATCGGCCATCCCCCCAGTGCAAGTCCGAGGCTGCTCAGTCCCATCACCAACCCGACCAGGACTATCAACAGGCCTATCCACCCGAAATGGCGCTCCAACGGCATCTTGAACAGCGGCTGCCCGAAAAGCCCCTGACGTATCGGGCAGTCGTAGAAGAGCGACACCAGGTAGTTCGACGTGGCCCCGAGGGCAAAGAAGGTGACGCCCAGAAACGCGCAGAGGCTGGCTAGGAAGACCGCTGCCACCCCCCAGGGGCCCAGCCAGCGAATGCCGGAGAGGCGACTGCCCAAAATGACGACCCCAATTAGAGCGGCCACGCCCCCCAGCCCGAGACCAATGCCTCCCAAGATCCGCACCGGATTATAGCAGAGCGCGGTCCAGACGATCGTCTGGAGGAACCGTGTGCCGTCGCCGACAACGCTCAGCTTTGAGCGTCCCACTCGCTCAGTGTAGGGGATGGGCACTTCGCGCCAGCGAATCTC
>PWVB01000371.1 GCA_003562365.1 Anaerolineae bacterium | reverse complement strand
TCCAAATGTCAATCAACCGTCTCTAAAAAAGTGTCAGGTGGCTAGACACAGAATTAGAGTTTTGTCAAATGCGTTGACGCGGTCTGCCACTATTTGGCAAGGTTTTCGTTAGCAGTTTTCACCTCCGTCAATCTCCGAATCAGATGAGAGCCACCCTGAAGACGGTGGTTGTCGGCCATAGAGCGGATGCTATAATGGGCGGCGCAATCATCCGGGAGACAAGCGATATGAGAAGAAAAAAAGTCATCTACCTGTCAGCGCTCCTCTGCGTCGGCGTTTTGCAGTGGGCTTCCTTTTTCCAGAGCGAGGTGTTCACTTGGGACGCAGCCTTCTATCTCGCCGCAGCACGTTCTCTGGTGTTCGATCACGACCTCAGACTATCTAACGATCTGGCTCTTTCCTATCGTACCGCTAGCCCTGACTTCGAAGCCAAAGAATACCACAATCAGTTCATCCACCAAGATCGAGTCTACAATCCGTTTGCCATCGGAACCTCGTTCGCCTGGGTTCCTTGGTTCCGGATGGTGAAACTCGGTTATGATATAGTGGGTCTGCAGACCGACGGGTTCGAATGGCCCTATCGCATCGGAGCTGCGACCATCAGCCTTGTCTTAGGTTGGGCAACGTTCGCGATTGGGTTCTCTATCGCCACGCGAGACACAGCGAAGTCTTGGTCTTTTTGGGCCACACTCACTGCGCTCTTCGCGACACCCCTACTCTACTATCTCTATCACGAGCCGGGATACTCCCATGCCATCTCCGCCCTTGTCGCCGGAGTCGTGGTGCTTGTTTGGCTTCTCAGTAAGGGATCGGTCAGCTTGATCTCCGGGTTTGCCTTGGGTCTGCTCATTGGGATTGCGGCACTGGTTCGCTGGCAACACGCAGTCTATCTACTCCTGCCTGCATACTCCGGGTTTCGAGCCCTCAGCAAGACCGAAGTCGATTTGCAGACCTTTGGCGGTTATGGTCTGTTGGTCGCCTTGGGTTTCTTCGTGGGACTATCTCCCCAGCTTGTCATCTGGCAACTCTCCACCGGCAGCTGGTTCACTGTGCCCCAGGGAGACTCGTTTATGGTATGGCTCCCTCTCTATCTACCACAGTTCCTCTTCTCAACCTATCGAGGGGTCCTGGCTTGGATGCCCTTGCTCTTTCCCGCGCTGTTTGGTCTGATCATCTCAGCCCGCCGTCACCCTAACCGCTACCTCCCTCTGATTTTGGTGCTGGCGGCCCAGATCTACGTCAATGCCAGCACCCCAGACTGGATGGGATGTGGGGGCTATGGCCCCCGCCGGCTGAGCAGCGAGTTAGTCATCCTGATACTGGGCTACAGCGCCTTTCTTGGGTGGTTATCCAAGCATTCGTCCTTACTTCCCCACGTTCTAAATTCCACTATAGTTGCCCACCAGCTTGTGCTTTTTCGCTTCGGCCTGGCCGAAGCGCTGGGCGGCAGGGCGATCGCCAAAATCGCGGACACCTACCTAGTTGTAGAGGCAACTGCCTGGCCAGAATTCGTGAGGACCTTACTCAACCACCTTCCGCGGTTGTTCCCTCCCACGACGCTGATCTCACCGGACGCGTTCATCGCCACCGCAACTCACGACCTGCGTGCCTGGGCATCGCTTGCCCTTCTCGCGGTCTTCATCGGTCTGGGAGTGCTGCTGGTACAGCTTGTACGCCGGCTGTTTCAGCAACACTCCCGCCGGTTTCTGGTTGTGATGGCGAGCGGCGTCAGCGTCTTCATCCTCATCCTGAACATATGGCTCATCACATACGCCTAGACCGCTTCCCGAGCCGCTATCCCGTCAGCGTCGTGACGCCACCAAAGGCAGATACAGTTGTGGTTGGTTGATGTAGACGATGCCGCTGGCGACATTGTCGGTTTCGTCGGTTTCATCCACCACGCCGGTGCTGTCCACTCGCACCCAGAAACGGTGGCTGCCGGTCGGAAGATCATCCCAGGTCGTCATCGCCACCGCCCACCCTCGGCTGCATCCCCCTATATCGGTGATAATGCTTGAGCCAATGGGCTGCTCTAGCGCAGAATCACGATAAAAGGTCACGGTGACTGGCTGATCAACGACGGCATTACCGTTATTGCGCACCTCCACCGTCAAGGTCACGGTGACCGGGCTAACACCATCGGGTGCGCGACCGACCACCGTCGGAACACGGCTCGGAAATAGGTTCAGCTCCTCCGGCAGCGCCGTCACGTACTGATTCCAGCGCTGACCTGGCACGGTCAGAGAATAGGATGTGTCGGTAAACTCGACGAGGTTACTAGCGTGACTGGTGCCGTCCGTCTGGACGCTGTACCAGACAAACTGCTGAACCAGGCGGTAGGCGTCTGGGGGATACCCAAGACCTTGATCCTTGGCGGACAGCAGGTAGTCAAAGGTCGCTTCAGCGAAATCTGCAACCCGCTGCGGGTGAAAGGTCTCGAGATTCTCGTCACAGAAACAACCATAGTCAACTGGCGGATTCTCCGGACAGACTTGGTCGCTGCAGGTACCGTAGTAGTGATATGGCCACAGAATCCCGAACTCGGTAAGCACCAAGGGCGTGTTCTGATAGCCGTTGTCCCGCATCCACCCTCGCATCATCCTAACTTGATGCACGAATATGTCGAGATCGTCGTGCTCAGCATAGCAGTAGGAATCCGGATCGTCGCAGTCGAAGCTCTGTGGAATCGCCAATGCTGGGTCCGTGCCAACCGCAATGTGAGCATCACCAGCTCCGGTCTCGGGAATTATATAGATGTGCATAGTCCAAACATCTACGGGCATAGTAGTCCCGTAACGTTGCAGATAGGTATCTAAGACGATGTCGAGATACTGCAGGCGACCGGGGCTGACTTGCACCAGTCCGGCAACAGCGATCTGTGCCGATGGATCCCTCTCCTTGATGAAATGGTAAATATCGTGATATGCCTCAGCATACTGCTGAGGGCAGATGTCATCCTGTCTAATCCGACGGTCTGGTTCATTCCCCACAATCCAAAGAGCACCAGGCCGAGCGGCAACGAGCGTACCCAGGTTGCCAGGCCCATCATCAAGAGGGTAGTTGACGGTGTATCCGTAGTCAGGACCACAGGTTGTGATTGGGGCATTAGGATTACTCGGATCATTCGGACGATTCTGTGAGAGTCTAAGCATCTGCACATGCTCAGCGCCAGCCATCTCCGAGACTGTGGCACTTCGCGCAGCAAAGTCCTGGTAGATTCCAACACCAAAGTTGGGAATCAGATCCAAGTCACGCTGCTGGGAACCCCACGCGGTGACGCCAAACCGGCAGTTCGGATAAGATGCCGGAGTCTGCGTTCCGACCAGCGTAAGGAAGTTAGTCGACCAAAGGCTAGGTATCGTCTTTGGGCCCACCGGTGCTACTGCGGCTGCAGGATCGAGGGACAGAACCTCGCCAGACACACTCATTGCCAAAAACGCCATCACCAGAAAGATCACAACCGAGCTGACGAAAACCCTGCTCATCACGGGAACCCTCCTATGGTAGAGAGACGGAGCTTGTGACCAGACCCGTCTGCAACAGACACCCGACTGCCACCCAGCACCAGTGAAACGCCACAGCAGTATAGAAGAACGCGCACCTGGATTCACCGATTGTATTCTCGTAGTGCGGAACACAGAATTCTCGGATATTAATCACTCAAACACCACCTCCAACCAGACATCCTGGTCCAGCACCACCTCGAAGTCAAGTTTCTCGTGCACCACTCGCGCAGGCACCGGAGCCGCGGACACCACGCGTGCGCCTGATGGCAGCTCCAACGACACATAGAACGGCAGATCGCCCGTGCCCGACTGCTTCTGCAACAGCAACGTGTAACGTCGCTGTCCGTCAGCGTCTCGAACCACAACGGGAAGATCGTAGTAAAAATGCGTCGTCAACGTCTGACCATACTCCACCACGAAGAACTGCCCGAAGACTGTCTTATCGTATTCCTCGAAGACTTCCACCTCACCGGACACACCCTCACCCGTTACCAGATACGCGCCGGGCGTCGGGTGATGTGACGCGGAACGCAGCAACGCGCCATAAGGTACGTAGACTCGCAAATAATCATAATAACATCGGTGGATCATCCCCTCATATGTGACCTCGGAATCGTACAGGACCATAGGATCGCAGACCACGTGCTCGCGTTGTCCCTGATGACCATACGTCAGCGTCAGCTCCGCCGATGCCGTCCCATCCTCATAAAGTCTCACCGTATAGCGCGTCTCACGGTGGATCAGTGGCGCCACCTTACCGAAACCAACGTTGGCATCTACGATAAATAGGGTGTCTCCCGGTCTGGACCGCAGCGCGCCATCCCAGCCCAGATCCGCCAACACACCGGCGGCCTCCTCGCCCTCGACATAAACCAGCAAATCGCGCGTCGCCAGAGCTTGATGAACGGCCTGCCCCAGCGTCAACCAGTCGATCCGCTCCGGGCTGTCTTGGATCGTATCGAGCATCGCGATGGCCAACTCATGCATAAAGTCCTTACGCTGACCCAGCCACTCACTGGTTGTCACGTCGGTACCGGGGTCCCACGCTTGATACATAGCCTGCCGGAGATTATCCGTGGTCACCGTCGTTGCTAACGCGGGCACCTCTACATAGTCCATGCCCATTAGTAGACGCTCCAGAAACCGCTGGTTGAGCGCTATAACGCCATCTACGCTCGTCCCAGTTCCGTACTCAAAAAGCATCGCGGCCTGTCGCGCCGACGTGGGAAAATCCGGTGACCAGTTCGCGTCTCGGAACAACCATAGCTCCGATCCCATATACTGCAAAAGGGGCGCGGGGGGCTCTTCATATGGTTTGTTGGCGTAATCATCGACCGTGTAGGAGTCGAAGAAACGGATATCGATAATCTCACCCTGCAAAACGGTCAACAGACCAGCTCCACTGATGAACCCCCCCGTAGGCCGCAGCTCATCCTCATTCTGGGCCAGAATCAAATAGGTGCGGGCCCTGTACAGTCCGGCGAGCTCGGGCGCGACCTGCGCAAACGCCAGACCATCCACAAGCAGAGACAACAGCTCACCCAGCTGGTTCATCGGTTGCTGATACCGCCAGGGCAAGGCATTGACCGCGATCTCTCCCCTTGAGATCTCTGCTCGCGTGAGCGCAGCACGCACCGGTCCAAGGTGCGCGCGTTCCAATGCTGCCAACAATGAAGCCCTTGGATAACCCTCAGAAAATGTCACACCCCCGGGCGCAATCGCATCCCAAAGGCCTACACTGCCTTCAGTCAACCCGTCGGCCATTTCGACGAGGGCCGGCGCCTGAGCCAACAGCGGGCCGACCCTCGGCAACCAACGAAAGGCCGGCGCGATGCCGATCAGAGGTCCAGCCTGCCGCTGTAGTGCCACCACATCCTTACGCGCCGCGAATACAAGCGTACCTAAGCGTTCAGGTTCTGAACGCACGACCTCCAACGGATCCGCGTTGAGCAGTGCCTGCGCCTCCCTCACGTGCCCCTCCAGCGAACGCACCGTGTGGTAGACCCTGAAGCTCCAGACGCCAAGCAGCAACACACCGGCTCCCACTAGCATCGCCGCCACATGCTGGAGTGGCAGATCTCGCAGACTGCGCGTCAAACGGTCCTTGACTTTCAAGTCTCCGTCCGCCGCATACGATCCGTCACAGCTGTGTCTCATTCAACGTGCCTTCTTCCACAACACGGACTGGGAACCCGTCACAAAACGCACAAAGCCAGCCAGCGCCGTGGCGTTGGCAAAGCAAAAATAGAAGATCATTCGCACCAGCTTCCACGGCCCTCTCAAAGACTCCACACCCCAACCAACCAGGGCCAACAGATAGAAGAGTATCTGCAGTCCTAGAAATGCCCGAAAGACCGGAATCCGATAGAGCACAGCACTGGAGGCTAGCGCCGTTATCATAAAGAAAGGAGCTAACCAGCGCAACACCTTATGCGAAATGAACTGAAAGGTGACAAGGCCGTAACGGGGTGAGAAGAGGCCACTAAGACGCCCAATGGCCTGGAAGCCCCCGGCTGCCATCCGCGTCCGTCGCCGCCACTCACCGTGCAGCGAGGGCGATGCCTCCTCCCAAACCACCGCCCTGGGCTCGTAGACAACGCGCCAGCCTTCCATCACCAACCGCATCGAGAGAACGAAGTCCTCAATGATATTGTCTATCTCCATCTCAATGTAGCGCTCTCGACGAATGGCAAAGAACTCCCCCACCGCGCCAATTGCGGTGCTTGCGAGCGAGTCTGCACGCTTGATCAACGCCTCGTAGCGCCAGTAGGCCGATTCGCCTTGTGCCTGAACATCGTCGGTCGGACGAATGCGCTTCTCTCCACTAACACACGCCACTTGCGGATCAGCGAAATTCGGGACTATATTCCGGACACTGTCACTTTCCATCATCGCGTTAGCATCGGAGAATACAAGGATCTCCCCGCCAGCCGAAGGAACAGCGCGATTCATCGCTGCGATCTTGCCCTGACGCACTGGCTGGAAAAGCAGACGGACCCCTTTGTTCTCGTAACTCTGCACCACGGCCGTCGTGCCATCAGAGGAACCGTCGGCAATGACAATAAACTCCCGCAAGGCCTCAGGATAATCTAAAGCCAGCACATTTTCGATCTTCTGAGCGATAATCTGAGCCTCATTGTACGCAGGTACAATGAATGTCACACTCGGCAACGGTGCATCAGCGTCGCGTCGGTGGGGTCGTGGGCGCAACCGCGCCAACATTGCGATGAAGACCGGATACCCTGCATAAGTCCAACCTACCAGGGCGGCGGAGACGGTAAAGATCGCTATCGCTACCGGCACCACGGCTTCTAGCCTCACACGCCGTACTCGACAACAACGTAACGACACCAAGATCGCAAAACCGGGACGTGGCGGAGTAAAACGCTATCTAGACTGTAGAGCACCCGGAACAGCACGGATGACTCGCCACCCAGAAGACGGTTGATCGAGGAGAGGAGGTAGAATTCGTGAACACGGAATTCTCGGAAACTTTCTGCGAGTCGCGATAGATCAACGGTCGTCAGAGCATACTCATGCGTAGAATGGTACTTGGCATCATAGGGAATGTAGCGCCGCACCCACCGTACCGGAGGCTTGTCGCCCAGAGGCTCGCGGAAAATGGCTCCCCCACCCGGCTTTAGGACCCTAACGATCTCAGGACCTAATGCATCCAGATCGACGTGGTGCAGCAATCCGAATCCCGTCACCCAGTCAAAGGTCTCTGCGTCGAAACTCAGGCGTTCGGCCGGCATAAGATGGGTCCGTACCCACCTGGTCACACCATTCACCTCAGCACGCCTTTGTGTAATCTCCAGGGCCGCCGGTGCCACATCCACTGCGTCCACCAGTGCCCCGCGCCGAGCCATGAAGATCGTAAAGTCGCCTGGGCCGCAACCCAGATCCAACACACGCATTCCTTGAAGGTCACCCAAAAGGTCTCCCATATAGGCCAAGGATCGTCCCAAATCCTGTTCATAAAGCACCGAGTCAGGAGGAACTTTGAGATCAAGTCCGCCGGCGTTGTAGACCGCCGACCAGTGTTGCTCGAAGAAGTCGCCCTCCTCTAGCTGAACCTGCGTCCAAGCTTCTGGATCGCAGATGCTTTGCACACCGAATCTCGATCTGGTCACATCATTTTCCCGATCTTGGGCGTGTAAGGCGAATCCATCCCGCTACCCCACCCAGCAACACCAGTGGACCAACCAACAGCACGTTCAACGTCAAGCCGATGGCCGCGGCACTCGTCCGCGGGACGTCGAACCATCCCAGCGTCAGCTCGGTGACGGCCCCAATCACGCCAATCAGCGCCGGAGGTGCAGGCACGAAATTACCGAGATAGAGCGCCAGGGATAGAAGCAAAGCCGCGTGCCATCCCACGTTCGTCTCAAAAGCCGCCAGAGTGAAGAGCATCGTGAGCACTGACAAAAGCCAGATTAGGGTGGTGAGTAAGAAGACCGGCGCGGCCATTGACGGATCGGTGATCGCCACCAGCCCTTCGAATCCATCGTTCATCAACTGCAATAGCCGGCCCTGCCAGCGTTCCGGAACCCACCTCAAACGCTTTACCAACCGATCAACCCAAGTACGGAACCAATGCCGCGCGCTCCACAGACCGGCTAGGCCAGCAAACAGAAAGATGCCCACAACGCCCATCTGGACACCGGAGCGTATGGGAAACCACAGAGGCAACGCTGTCGTCGACAGCGCCACCGCTACCAGAAGGCCCACAGCCACCAGATCGACGGCCTTTTCCACCACAATCGTGCTCAACGTTGTGCCTGCTGGGATATCATCCTGCGCCATCAACGACACGCGCACGACTTCGCCAATGCGCAAAGGAATGAGAACATTGAGAGCTTGGGCGATCATCAGCACCGGGAAAGAACGCCACCACGATGGAAGGCGAAGTGCAGGCGGATAGAGACACCACCACCTCAAGCTTTTCAGCAGCGCAACCGCCGTCACAGCGGCGGCTGCTGCAGCGAGACCAGCAACACGCGCGGAAAGCATCAGCGTCCACACCCGTTGCAGATTGAGACTCCGAAGAGAGAACCAGAGGCATAGACCACCTATGACAAGCCCTAGGAGACCACGCCTCAGATCTCGCGCAGATGGGTGCCGCGAACCCTCCACTATGGTATCCAAGACCCTCGCCGCTCAGCCCGTGCTCGCCTGAAGCGGAGTCCGGTTAGGCTCGCCAAGCTCTAAGCATATGCGCCAGCAACTAGTCATCTTCCATCGTGGCCCAGTGGATCACACGCACTACTTCCGTGTGGCAAACCAGAGTGCTGCACCGGTGACCAACAAGGCCGCGCCGCCGATCAGAAGCCATGGCCTAGACCTGGACTCCGGGATAGACAGAGCGGGGCTTGGCTCACCCGTAACAGGGGGCGTAACGGTTGGCGCTGCCGTATCCGTGAGAGAGGGCACAGCTATTTCATCCTCCTCCCTATCTGCGCTAGGACTGGCAGCAACGGATGGTGTCGCAACTGGATCAGCCTGATCAGGCAAGACGGTGGCTGTCGGGGAAGCCACAGCCACGTCAGGGCCCGGAGCCGACGATGCCAATGTACCGGTCGGGGTTGGCTGAACTGCCGAGGCTGTAGGAGAAGGCGGCGGTAACTCCGTCGCGTTTGGCGGCATCGGCGTGTCCGCAGATGGCGACGTCGGCACTGGCGTGTTCGGCGGCGGCGAATCTGTTGGCGGTGGCGGGGCAGGAGTGTCTGCCACAGGACCCGGCGTCGGTGTCCGCGTTGGGACGGTCCCCAATAACTCACTGTGATTCGGCATTGCCCAGGTAACCGGCAGTGCGGTTAACCCCCACAACAGGATGCTCAGAAAAGCCGCGAGCCATAGCGTTCGCTTGTTCAATGTCATCGTAAGCGCTCCACAGTTCTGTTGGTACAGCCTACCAGCGCCCGAGATCCTAACAACCAAGGATAACAGCGCCATACTACCGCATTCTCACAAAGCTGCAAGGTCTACCCCCCAGACTTACGAACCACGGCCCCAGTAGCCCGCATCACCAACAGACCACAGCACCCCACGAATCGAGCTCACAGAACGGCCGCGCCGACGCCAGGTCTCGCAACCGAGCGATCGGTTGACCCGTCTGCTGCTCAATATAGGCGCGATAGGGCAGATAGCCCCACAGCCGCTCATCAACGACCAGAAGATCGGGACGCCGGCCTACCGCGTCCGTCGCATACCAGAGGGCGAAGGTGTATCGGTCCTCGTGGGTCAGGATCACGGCATCACTCGGCAAAGCTGAAAGCGTAGCCTCGAGCCAAACCGTAGCCTCGGTGTCCCCGCTTAGATCCACCCTCGACCAGTTCATCGTCAGCAGCATCAACGGCAGGATTAGGCAGAGCCAAGCGGGCATCCCCTGATCCAACGCCCAATCCAGGCCGAGTGCAAGACAGTACGCTAACAGAGGCAGGTAGCCGATTAGATAGGTCCAGGAATCGGGCGTGTTATAGGTCATCGCATAGACGCTTGCTACGATGAGCGTCAAGCCTATGCCAATTGCTGTCCGCCGGTGCTCCCGGACCAAGACCGCCACTCCGGGAACGACGAACAGAATACCAAATGGGGAGAACTGACGGCTCATCAGGGCAAGCCAGGCGATCAAGCGCTGAAGCCAGTAGCGCATCGGCAACGCGAAGGCGTTACCCCAGTAAAGACGCGCCGATACGTACTCCGCCCATCCTCCCAACGACCGGAGATCACCCCAGGGCTGAGGCCACGGCCCCCACAACGGCGTTAAGGCATAGGGAACTAGACCGACCCAGAGACCGAGCAGTGCCGGCCCCCGTCGAACCCGACCATCTACGAGAAGATAGACCGTCAGGGCCGCCAGCGTCAGGTGGACCGAGACGGCTAAGCCCAAGACGAGGCCGACAGCCACTGAGGCAATGAAACCAGGTGAGACGAGGTTTTTGGTCAAGTAGAAGACCAACGCGCCGATAAAGGCGGCAGCGGCATAGACCTCCACGATGATGGCCTGAGACCAGAAGGCATAGCCAAAAGCCAACGACAGAGACGCCGCTGTCACCACAAGCCAGTGCAACGATCGACGCCGCAACGTCGCAGCCACCAGTACCACCGTCCCCGTCGCCAAGAGCGCCGACAGTACCGTCAGCAATCGAGCTGGATCCTGGCGGAAGGCAGTCACCATTACCCGGGCCACGTAGAGATAGGCGGGGAAGCCCGGCGGGTGGGGAATGCGGCCCGTGACCGCCGCCGTGATCAGATTCCCTCCATCGGAGCCCCAATGCGACCACGTCAACGAAGGCGGGGCCGTCAGACCGTAGACTATGATGACCAGCACGCTGAGGAGAAGATACACCGATCTCCCCGGGACCGAGCGACGATCAAGCGGGTGCCAGAAGGCCATCTAATCCGCTACCATCTCCATCCAGGCCTGTCCGACCGGCGTCCACGTCGCGGTCTCCAGAGTCAGGAGCTCACCGGCGGGGTAAGCGGGTTCCGTAATGCTGTACCAGCACCACTTCTGCACCAAGCGTCCCCCATCGTCAGGATCACCCAGGGCAGGATCCGTCGCCGTCAGGAAGAAGCGCGTTGTCTCACGCAAAAACGTCTGCACCCGTTCCGGTGGAAAACCGTAATCCGGCGGCATCGGGATGCCGAATTCCGACACCACCAATGGCAGCCCACCGTAGCCTTGAGCCTGCATCCATTGCCGAAAGGCATAGATCTGCGACCTGAACATGCTCACATTGCCCGAGTCGTCGATCTCATAGAGCATCCCGATGCTATCCGGCATACCCGGCGGGATGTCGACACCCCAGGAGTCCCGCTCCTCACGCAGCATATAATTGTGGATGTGCCAGGCATCCGCCGGGAGCGGTACCCCGAAGCTCTGTTGATAAGTCTCGAGCACGATATCCAGATAACGTAGCCGTAGCGGGCTGGGCTGCGCAATACCTCCAGCCGCCACGACTGCCCGCGGATCACCGGCTTTGATGGCCTGGTAGGCCTCATAGTATAGCTGAGCGTAAACTTGCGCAGTGACGTTGTCCTGCCAGCGCACGTCAGGCTCGTTGGAGATCAGCCACAGAGCCCCCGGGCGCGCCGCTGCCGCTGTCGTCAATGTCTCCGCGTCAGGCCGCAGCACCCCACCGCCCATCCGTACGGTCTGCGCGTGGGCCACATTATCTCCGTGCGACGGTGAAAATCGTACTTGCCAGTCCATCACCCAACCGACCTTTAGTGCAGCCAACTGCTGTGGTTGGGCGGCGTAAGGCAGCGAGACACCCAGGCGAAATCGCTCCTCCGGGGGTACCCACAGATCGTCACTTTCATCGGCAGCAGGAGGCATCGGTGCATCGGGCTGGGGTGTCGGTTCGTCGACCGCTGTTGCGGTGCCAGTTGGCAGCAACACTCCTGGTGTAGCAGACGCCAACGGCAACGCCGGTGCCTGAGGGGACGGCGTTGTGGAGGCAAGCGCCAAGGGCCGCGGGGTCCGCGTGGGAATCAGAGGATCCAATGCTGACGTCGGAGCCGGGTGCGTCGGCGATGACAGAACCTTTACCACCGTGGGCGTGGGCGTCAGCAACGGTGTTGACGCTTGTTGGCCCGCCAGCCACTGGACGACACCCGAAACAAAGACCAGACCGCCAAGCGCCATAAACCCCAGAGCCAACCATCGGACCACCGATCTGCGCTCACTCATCTGTCCCTCCATCTCCAACTGCATTCTGTGCCGGACATAGCGCCAGACCATCCAACAGGGCAAAGCCAGCGCAGGTATCCTCCGAAGGCGCTGCCTGCCAAGCATCCGAAAAATGGCATCACCACTATCTCATCAACCTCCGACTACTGAAAGAGACTGACCGTCGGCGCCGGTGCCGCGGTCGTCGGTTCGTCCTTAGGGCTCCCCACAGCACCACTAGCCTCCAAGAGCGATGTCGCGCCAGATGCAAGTCGCTCCCCACAAACACACCCAGCGTTGGATACCCCAAGCCCGCGAATCTGGTGACCAGAAAACAGTTCGCGCCAAGTATCTGCAAGCTACCGTGGGCCACAAACACCATGATACCAGATTCCTGCAGTCAACCAGTCGAGTAAGTGCTCTCATTCCCTCAACGCCGACACAGAGGATCGCCTACGGCGTCACAATCGTTGGAGTCTACGCAATAAGCAACAAGCTGTGGAAGGGCCCAATCGCTATCGCTGATGGGCAGCAGTCGATCGCGAGACAATCATCCCAATGTCTTAGCCGTGACCGCCTCTAGATCACTCGCCGCAACCAGAGCAGTAGCCCAACAGAAGTCAAGATGGCTCCTCCCATCAAAGTCTCAAGCCTGCCCGGCGCCCAAGCCATTGTGCTCAACGTGGAGTTCGACAGTGGCGACAACCGGGATGCCGGGCTACCATTAGACAAACGCCCCTATCTCCAGGCGCGGTTTTCGTGACTATAGCTCAGCATAGTGCCCTGTGATTCAGCAAGAACGCCTATACGGCGTGTCTAGCGGGCAGCTGGGATGCCGAGTGGCATCTACTCCGCCCCCACGACCACTTGCCTCACTCGAATGACTACAACTAGGACCGCCGCCGAGCCAAGCGATGCGGTTACCGTTGCTGCCAGCACAATCGTGAACGAGCCATCTCGGTGTCACTCTTCTCAGCAGGTGCGTACATACGCGAACACATAGACGCTGTGAGCCGTGCTTATGACGATGACGCCCACCGTCCCATGCGATAGATCCCTTACCACGCGCCTCCAGGGAAGTGGCGGTATCGAGAACGCAACTACCCAGAGAGCCACGATAGCGCGCTTCGGGGCCTGGTGCCCAAGTGCATCGCGGTTCACCGAGGCGAATCCAGCCCAGCGATCGCCTGGGACGACGACTTCACCGTCAATCTGCAAACCCTCATCCGCCGGATTCGCGCAGCATCCTCACTTCCGTAGCACGCCGGCCTTTGGTCGGGTCACAGGTCCTGCACACAGAATGCTTGGTCGGACCTTGCCCCCGCTAGAGCCTGCCTCCTTCACAAG
>PWVB01000274.1 GCA_003562365.1 Anaerolineae bacterium | reverse complement strand
GAACTGGGCAATGTCTGTTGTCATCATCTCGCTGAGTTACGGGACGAGCTGCGCAAGGCGATGGCGCGCCTGCGACACAAGGTATCTGTCATTCAAGGCTTCATCCGCCAGGTCTATCCAGATCTCGTAGTTAGCTAGTTTTGTCAGGATCGGTAATTAACCACCGGTTAATCAGCTGCTGGATGAAAACTCAACCGCCAAATCGCCACGGAAGCCCAGTGTTGGCTCTACTGAAGAAAGGTCGCGAAGTATGGAAAGTCTCAGCTTTACCCACTGTATATGCCGTTTTGTGTCTTATAAAACACAATATACAGAGTGTGCCGCTGACGCGCCTACCCTTTCACAGGGGAGCCAGTGTTTGACTTCTGACACTGGATCGATTTTGGACAATCATCGTTGTCCTCAGCCCGTTGCCGATGAGCTCAACACACGTCAAAAGTGGTTCTGGCCTGTTTCCAGGCCGGCACGCGCGTTCTTTGCCCTGCTGACCAGTGCATGCCGAGCAAGGTACATCCGGGACCGCAGAGACTGGTCGCTATCTGCGGAGCGCCCCTAACCAAGGTCGCCTTCAAGTCCAACTAAATCCGCAGGATAAGCGGTGACACCCAATATACAATGCAGATAGTAGAGTGACCCTTGAAAAGCAACGAGGTTATGCTGGATGGCTGCAGCTCAGTGGAAGTGAGTCGCCATCGGCACTACAAGCCATTGCGCAACGTGAACTGGGCCGCTGTTGACCCTGCTCTTACTGGCCTATCCCGTGCGCATAGTTGCCAACAAGGCGCTGGCATCGGGCGGCGATCACGCCAATGCCGAGCGGAGGCAGCGTCTAGACCACCGCATCGTCGGGGTGAACGTGGTTCCATCCCTAAGCTGTGCCGCCATAGCCTCGAGGAAGCAGGGGATGACCAGGTAGGTACCAGCGCGAAGTCTATCCAGGATCCAACAGGATGCATCCCAGCCACATGACCAGGTCATATACCGGTCTCAAGGGGGATGCGACTTGACGTTGCCTAGGCTATCCTGGTGCTTAGTGGGTGCGAATTCAGAGCTCGAAGGGACTGACGCGTACGTTTAAACCAGCAAACAATGAGGAGGACACTATGCAGTACGGGAACCTGCTGAGTCAAGCGTGGGACACCGTCTGGGGACACAAGTACTTGATACTGTTGGGCGTACTGGCGGCTCTTGGAGGCACCAGCGGGAGCGGCACCGGCGCCGCGTCCGGGGGATTTCGTGTCAACCTTCCTCCGCCAGAACAGTTGCGAATCCCGGAGCTTCCGGCGCCTGGTATCGTGCCGCTCGCGATCGGCGGCTTCGCCATCATCATCGCACTCCTTGCCGTAGTCGCCGCCATAGTCCTATGGGTCATCTCGACGATCTCACGGGGTGGTCTCATCGCCGGCGTTGACACCATCGATGAAGGAGGTGTTTCCAGCTTCGGGCAAGCATGGACCGCCGGTTGGCGGAAGGGCTGGCGACTCGTGGGAATCGCGTTGCTACCGGCCATTCCCATCTTGCTGCTGGTGGGCCTTGGCCTTGCAGCGTTCCTGACCCTGTATAGCGTCAGTGGGACTATGGCAAGCCCCAATGTAGGCATTATCGCCCCGATTGTTGTTGTCTGGATATTCATCTTGGTGCCCCTAGCCTTAGCACTCGGTGCGCTTGAGGCCTTGGCGAATCGAGCCTGCATGCTCGAGAACCTGAGTGTATTTGGTTCCTACAAACGGGGCGTGGAGGTCTTGTTCGCCAACTTCGGCTCCGCCCTGGTCCTCTTCCTGATCCAGATCATCTTGAGTATAGGCATTGGGGTCGCCGGGATCCTTCTGGGTGTTGTGCTGGCGTTGTGCTGCTTGCTGTGGCCGTTGCTCCTTCTCGCCCAAGGTGCGATCATCGCATACTTCTCAACAATGTGGACGCTGGCATGGCGACAGTGGACCGGACTAGCATCGGCCCCAGAAGTGCCTCTGCCGTCGGTACGATAGCCGTGGTCCTGCGCGGCTGACTGTTTGGAAGCAACCAAGGATCAGGAAGAAAACGGGGAGCATCGTGATCGCAACGGCTGCTCTCGATAAGAGAGATGTCTCAGAAACCTACGTGACGATGCGGGCAAAACCCCGACAATTCGTGTGGCGCTCAACATCATCAGGCCGAGCATTGACAATCGGGGAGATCAGCATGCTGGGCGGTCCAATGGAGTCAGGGAAGGCCCGCATCGGGTATCTGCTTAAGAAGCGAGGACTTTGACGTACTCTCAACGCTCTAGCCGTGGGAGTAGGGCAACGGAGGAGACTATCTGCGGCGGCATCTGGCCGAAGAGAAAGCAGACCGGATTGTGACGACGCTCTCCTCTAAAGTGGGGAGCGTCTCGGGCTAAGCATAACCCAGCCGTTTACGTTAGCGCCCGATCGCTCCGTCCGCACGGATTGCAGGATGGTGACCTCGGCCTTGGCGCCGCGGTCGAGCTTAAGATCACAATCAGGACACTCCTGTACGCGAATGCTCGAGGTCTTCTTCACCATCTCGCCGCACCCGGAGCACCGTTGCGCGGTATAGGCGGGGCTCAGGGCAACAACCTGCCTACCGGCTTCCGACCCTTTGTACTCAAGCAGGGCCTGAACGCCGCCAACCCAGCATCGTGCGCGCTGAGAGCGCGGTGATGATTGCGCGTCATGTACCCGAGGGTAACGTCCTCAACACCAGTTAGCGTGTAAGTATCCGCCAGCTCGTGCGTGGTCGTGACGTTGGTCGGCCTGGCGGGCGGCTTCGTGCCCGCCGCGCGAGCCTTTCTTGCCACGAGCCAAGCGGCGCCGAGCCACACGCAGTTGACCCAGCGACGGTCTGAGGTAACCGGAGTGGGTTAACGAATTCGCCACTACTGAGAGTCAGCGTACTTGTACAAGCCAACATCGATGCCGATCTCGCGCACTTCACGATCTGAGGCTCCGACAATTCAACCCGGAAACAGACACACCACTTCCCCACCCTACACTTAACCATTACACGCTTGATCTTGGCGTCATCCGGGATCCGACGGTGGTGCTTAATCTTGCTCTCATGTTATCGGCCACGTTCTGGACGCAGAGCCCGGCTCGACGGTTATCCTCGACCCGGAGTTTGTTCCCGTCGCCGTGCGTAAATTCAATGCTCTTGAAGCGCAGGAATCCCGGCGTCTCGCCTTTCTTGACACGCCGGAAGAAGGCACCCAACGCCTTGTCGAGACGGCGCAGCGTTCCGAAGTGCTGGGACTGCGCCGTGCGGGTGATGCCCTTACCGGTCTCTAGTAGGGCCTTGTGCTAGATATTCGGGAAGGCCAACTGCTTGATCTGCAGCACGTCGACCTTGCCCAACAGACGATTGAGGTAAATACATAGCGTATGTGCCGTCAACTTTGTATACAGACGGGCGCACAAACCATAGAAGGTGTGCGCGCGATTCTTTTCAACTTTGAACTGGTCGGTCAACTGTCCGTTGACGGTCTCAATCAGTTGACGCACTTGGTTGATCAAGTGTGTCAGCGCCGCAGGCAGCTGCTTGCGTTGATTGACACGGCGCAAGGCGACCAAGTTCACCCGGTTCTGCTCCTGCAACGTCTGCGCAACCGACTCACTGACATACCCTTTGTCTGCCAGGACCGTCAGGT
>PWVB01000136.1 GCA_003562365.1 Anaerolineae bacterium | reverse complement strand
GTCCATCAGGAAGACATTGGGCTCGCGGACAATGGCGCGGCCCACCGCCACCCGCTGGCGCTGCCCGCCGGATAGCTGCTTCGGCTTGCGGTCCAGCAGGTTCTCGATGCCCAGCAGGCCCGCTGACTCCTTGACCCGACGGTCGATCTCCTGCTTGGGTACCTTCCGCAGTTTGAGTCCGAAGGCCATATTGTCGTAGACGGTCATATGAGGGTAGAGGGCGTAGGACTGAAAGACCATGGCGATGTCGCGATCCTTGGGCGGTACGTCGTTGACCAGCCGGTCGCCGATCAGGATCTCGCCCTCATCGATCTCCTCCAGCCCCGCCAACATACGCAGGCTGGTGCTTTTGCCGCAGCCCGAAGGCCCGACGAAGACCAGGAACTCCTTATCGGCGATCTCGATGCTCAGGTCGGAGACGGCGATGATGTCGCCGAAGTTCTTGGTCACGTGGGTATAGGTCACACTGGCCATCGGTGGCTCCTTTCAACTCTGTTCTGACTTACGCTAACACAATCCGAATGCCCAACTCGCTGAGGTCCCAGAGCAGGGCGTTGTTGGCCGCCCGTCCGGTGACCAGCACGTCGATTTCGCTGGCCGGTGCGACGAAGAGCGCACCGGTGCGTCCCAGCCGCTCAGGATCCAGCAGCACGATGATCTCGGCGCTCAGGCCGAAGAGCGTGCGGGTGAAAGCCGCCGCCTCCCGGTCGTCCTGCGTGAGCCCCCGCTCGGCGTCTAGTCCGTCGGCCGCCAGGATGATGACGTCGGCCCGCAGCCGCTGCAGGGCCTCGGGGTCGCCGTAAAGCCCGTAGTCGGCGCCCACCTGGCCGCCAAGCACGTGCAGCGGGTGTGGATGGTGGCGGGCCAGGCTCCAGGCAGCGTCCAGCGCGTTGGTGATCACGGTGAGCTGTTGATGCGCCCGCAGAAAGGGCACCACCTCAACGGTCAGCGCCCCCGGCCCCAAGAAGAGCACGCCCTCGTCAGGGATGAACTTCGCCGCGGCCTCAGCAATCCGCCCGGGCTGCCCCGTAGCCCGGCTCGGTGGTCCATTGCCCTCGCGGACTACGGCGCCGCCGTGGACCCGCCGCAGCTGGCCCCGGCGTTCCAGTGCCGCCAGGTCGCGCCGCACCGTTACGGGATCTACCTCCAGCGCCTGGGCCAGCTCCGTGACCCGGACCGCCCCTTCACGCTGCAACCGTTCGACGATTACTTTCTGCCGCTGGCTCTTGAGCATAGGTACCTCTACGGTTGACTATAGCACGGACCGCGGTAGGGAGCAACACAAGCGGGCAAAATCGTGCATAAACGTGCAGATGTGGTCAAAACCGTGCGGGGCGGGCGTTGACCAGCCAGTGGGGCAAAGCCCCCTACTGGGGGCGATGGGTTGCAAGTCTCCTTGAAATCAGACGGCGGGACTATCCGCGCCCCGCCACCTTCAGTGGGTCGGGACTACAGGGTGCGCCCATTGTTTGCAGGCCCTTGTTGCCCTGCCGCCCTCATCCCTCTTCCGGCGCCGCCGTCGGCGGGGGCGTTGGCAGCGGCGTCACCTCGTAGCCGTAATAGCCCTCGATGACCTGGCGGAACAGCGGTGCGGCAACCGTTGAGCCCTCCCCGGCGTTCTCCACCACCACTGCCATCGCGATCTGGGGGTCGTTCGCCGGAAAGTAGCCGACGAACCAGGAATGCGGTCCCGCGCCCGGCTGACCCGACTCCGCTGTGCCGGTCTTGCCGGCAACCGGGATGGCCAGGCCGCTGAAGCGGTGTGTCGCGGTCCCGAGGGTGGGGTCGGTGGTCACCGACCGTAGTCCCTCCTGGATCAGCGCCAGGTGCGCGGCGGAGACCGGCAGGTGATCGACCACCCGCGGCGTGGTGTGCTGCTCAGGTTGACCGGCACCGGCGTCAATGCGGTCGATCAGGTAGGGTTGGTGGATGTTGCCGCCGTTGGCCACCGCGGCGACCATGCGCGCCATCTGCAAGGGGGTCACCATCAGGAAGCCCTGCCCGATGGCCAGGTTGACAGCGTCGCCGCTGGCCCAAGCTTCGCGGTAGGTGGCCGACTTCCACGCCGGGTCGGGGACCAGCCCGGCGGCCTCCGGGAGCTGTAGCAGCCCCGTCCGCTGGCCCAGACCGAAGGCCTTAGCGTAGGTGGGCAGCGCGTTGGGATCCAGGGCGTTGAGCCGGTAGCCTACCTCGTAGAAAACGACGTTACAGGAGCCGACCAGGCCCTCCAAAAGCGAGATCTCACCGTGCCCGCTGGTCAGCCAGCAGGCCTTGCGGTTGGCGGTGCCCAAGCCGTCCCAGTAACCGGCGCAGGTGAAGGGCGTCTGGGCCGTCATCCCGCCGGGCCCCAGGCCGGCGGCCATGGTGATGATCTTGAAGATCGAGCCCGCCGGATACTGTCCTGTTGTAGCACGGTTGATCAAAGGGTTATTGGGATCGGCCAGCAGCGCCGCCCGGCGCCCGTCGTCGGCGGGGCGCAGGAAGAGGTTGTTGTCAAAGCCCGGTCCGCTGGCCAGCGCGCGGATGGCGCCCGTCTCGATGTCCAGCGCTACCACCGCGCCGCGCCGCTGCCCCAGCGCCTGCTCGGCGGCCTGCTGGAGGCTGCGGTCCAGCGTCGTGTAGATGGCGCGCCCGCGCTCGGCTTGCCGGTCCGCCATCCCGCCCAGGTAGGCGCCGGCGGCGTCCACGAGGTAGAGCCGCGCCCCGTTCCGCCCGGCGAGGATCGACTCGCCCCAGGCTTCCAGCCCCGCGATACCGACGCGCTCGTCGCCGCGGTAGCCTCGCTGGCGGTAGGCTGCGTAGTCCTCGGCGGGCACCGGAGAGAGCCAGCCGACCACGTGGGCGCCCACGCCGTCCAGCGGGTAGAGTCGCCCGGGCCGCTCGCGGCGTTCGATGCCGGGCAGCCGCAGGGCGGCGTCGTGGGCCAGGCTCTGCTCCGCGGTGATCTCGCGGATGGGGATGTACCAGTTGGCCGGCTGCCCGGCATAGCGGGCGCGGACCGTGTCCGCCGTCATTCCCAGTACCTGCGCCAGCGTCGCCACTACCTGGCCTTCATCCTCGATCTGCTGAGGGATCACGCCTACGGTGACCAGCGTGGCGGGCACGGCAAGCCCGGCGCCGGTATGATCGTAGATGTTGGCCCGCGGCGGGATCTGGTACTCGATGGCAAAGCGGTGGCCCTGGGCGTAGTCGGGCCAGACGGCGCCTGCGTCCCAGGCGACCCACCACTGATCGCCCTGGCGGTCCAGCGCTAGCGTGTTGTTGGCCTGCAGGTTGCCGAAGAGTGCTGTGTGCCAGACCGCCTGGAAGTCGACCCAGGCGCGGTCATTGTCGATGGTCAGTGTCTGGGGCCGGACCGTGACGCTGAGCGTCGTGGTGGTGTGCAGCGGGGTGCGGTAGGCCTGCTCGAAGGCCGTCGCCGTCATCTCGGTGCGCTGTGCCGGCGCCAGCAGCCCGTACATCTTGACGTAATCCTCCGCCTCCCAGGCCTCCAGGAAGGCGCGCCCAACCCGCTCGGGTGTCACCACGTCCAGCGTCGGCGTCGCCAGCGGCAGTGCCGGCTGCGGCTGAATCGGCGCCTCGACCTCACTGGGGGCTGCCCCCTCCAGGCGCGGCGGCGGTGTAGGCGTCGCAGTGCTGCATCCGGCG
>PWVB01000117.1 GCA_003562365.1 Anaerolineae bacterium | reverse complement strand
GCTACACAAGCCGAGGATAGCCTTTCTTTGCTAGGTATTGCTGCCGATACTGTAGGAAAGATTATAGAGGGCTGGACGTTGCTTATAGGCGCTGTAAACGTGGCGTTAGATAACTTGAATGGAGGTTTGGAGCTAGTAACCAGTAATGCGAACAATCTTTGGCAAAGTTTAAGGGCTTTCACAACTGGAGATTTTTTAGGCTCTTTAGAGGGCTTAGGGAACATTGTTAGAGATTCCTGGAACTTCAATGTAGGTGTGGCGGGGGATTTAACAGAAAGGTGGACTAGACTAACTGCAAATGGAAGTAGAAGAGTAAGGGAAGAGATTGGGGAGACAGGAGAAGAAGTAGAGGAAATGGTCTTCACCATTGGTGAAGCTTATGACGTATTAAGGGAGGAAATAACGTCAAGGCCAATAACTCCAACTTCTTCTCTAGTGCCCCCCGCCGAAGAAATTGACAGGGAGTTACAACGGCTTGAAAGTCAACTGGAATCTTGGCGGCAAGCAAGTTTGACAAATCAAGAAAGGTTTGAAAATGCTTTTTTAGACTTGTCAGAAATGCGGGAAAGAGGGCTTATTGACGACAGTCAATTTAATGAGTTGTCGGCGGCTTTGTCAGATAGGTTTGACCCCTACGGCTTTAAGCAAGCCGACGAAGACGCAAGGGCTTTCCAACGCTCGCTTGACGAAATGGCGTTAGAGGTAAACGCTACATATGCTGGAATTGATTTATCTGTTCAGAATCACCTTAACTTGCTGCAAGAGTTGTTGGATACAGGGCGGATTTCTTGGGAAGCTTATGAAGAAGCGGTTAGGGAAGTTTTGCCAGCCGTGGAAGAGCTAAAAGAAGAGGTTGAAAGCATTAATGAACCTATCGAAATGTTGGAAACCGGAGTTAGAAAATTAGGGGAAACTATTGTTGACTTTCTAGTTGACCCTATGAACCAATCCTTTTCTGAAATGGCGTCAAATTTCATCCGCGAAATCAACAGGATGGTAATCGAAACCGCTGTTCAAAGAGCCATTATAGCCGCCGTGGGAGGTAGCGGGCTCAACTTGCCAGGGTTTGCCGAGGGGGGGCTTGTGCAAGGCCCTGGAACCTCTACAAGTGATTCTATCCTTGCCAGGGTAAGCAAGGATGAATTTATTATGCCAGCGAAGAGAGTAAATCAATTCGGTAGAGGATTCTTTGAAATGTTGCGAGCAGGGAAACTTCCAAGTTTTGCCAATGGAGGTAGCGTAAACCCTAGCCCAAATAGAGGAAATCCCCAGCAAGGTGGAGTTGACGTTTATATGGTAGCCAATATTAGGGAAATGATGAAAGGCTATCTATCGTCTGGGGAGGGCAAACGTATGATGGCGCTTGAGATACAAAACAACCTGAAATCTTTCAAGACGGTGAGATAATGTTTACTTTCCCCAACGTTTTTTGGCCGATAACGGAAACTCTAGAATGGAAAAATTCGGAGTTTACTACTAGGGAAGGTGCAAAAATAGTCCGGCAATTAGCGTCAAGGCCAAGGCGCTTCGTTTCTGTTAGAGCAGGGCTTAACCCCGCACAACTTGAAAAGCTTTTGACAGCATACAACAGTAAATCAGAAATTGACGTGATTTTACCTTGCGATATTTCTGATTTAACAGACTATGATGATAACACGGTCTTCTTCGAGAATGATGATAAAAATGTTTACGTTAGACCAGGGCCTACTACAAGCGATTCTGTAGGGATTGCGATAAAGAATGAAGGGGACTGGAGTAAAACCGGCGTAGTGCTTTCTGAAACGTCTACAAGCGCTTTTTTGTCGGTTACAGTACCGACTTTCGCCACAAAAATTTCCCCCTGGTGGTCTTGTTTTGTTGAAGAAGTTAATTGGACAAAAGCAAGCCCTAATCTGCTGATTGTAGACGTTACTTTCAGGATTAAAAGGTTCCTCCAACTCCCCTTTTCCCCCGGACTTTTGAGAGATACAACGGTATTTAACAGGCTTGCCGATAGGACAGAATTACAAGGAGAGTTACTTGAGGTAGAGGCGGCAGATTTCGAGGGAGTAATCAAGGATTTTCCGAGGTATTCTGAGAGTTTACGTTCCTTTGAAATATTGGCGAAAAAACCCCTTGACAAACTGTATTTTATGGTTGCCCTTCATTCTGTCGCTGGAAGGCTTATTTCTGTTGATACTTCTACTAATCGCCATATAGAGGGAGAAGTTGTAGGGTTTACAGGGTCTTCTATCTCAATAGATTGGAGGGATAGCACAGTCCGTTGGTTTGATAATGAAGACCGGAGAATTAAGTTTTATAATGGGCAAGATTTGCTGTTATTGAACCATTCTGCTAGCATAATGTCGGGCAATGTGGAAACTGCAAGTTTTACAGTTTTGGCACAAGAACCGTTTCAGGAAGTGTCAATGCTGGCCTTTTGGGTAGACCCTGCAAGGTTGTCTTCTAATTCTGTAGTTATTAGGCATTCTAGCCCCGCAATCTCTCGCTCTAGTTTCTCAATGGAAACCATAAGGCCACAAAATGCTTGAATTAATTACAGTCACTTTTGGAGGAACGGTTTTAAGGTTTACGGGAGGGGATTTGCCCACTAGTTTTGACGGCAATACTTACAATCCTATTCCCATTTTTCGTTCCACTTACCGCAAATCTTCACTGGAGCAAGGAGAAATTACTACTTTTACAGTTGCCAGGGGGAACGCGCTGGCCAACCTGTATGAAGATACTTCGCCGCTTGGAGAGGTATTTTTCGAGGTTTACAATACGATAGAAGATAAAGTTATCCTTAAAAACAGGGTAATCGGGGCGCGGTGGGTTGATAACTCTCTCGAAATAGAGACAGTGCCAGCGCCTATTTTAACGGGAACGGTAGTAAGGGGAAATTATGGCCGGCAGTGTCGGTGGACTGTATATGATACTTTTTGTGATGCAAGTATTACTTGGATACAGGCTACTTTTTTCGATTCCCCTACTCCGCATACTGTAAGAATTTTGACGCCAGCGGCGCAAGACGAAGATGTTTTTTCAGGGGGAATATATGCGCCTTCACAAACCCCTGAAGATGATGAAAGAATCACAGTTTTGAAGAGTTACGAAAGCGAGCCGTTTGGAGGGGGACATAGGATAACTTTAGTCTTGCCAGGTGTGCCTAACAACGTTTCTAGTACGTTTTCAACAGGCTGGCTTGCCCGGGGCTGTCCTAAGACGGTAACAGCCTGTGATAACCTCTTCTCCAATCTAGCGAATTTTGGTGGAAACCCCGAAATAAAAAGAAGGTAAAATCATGGCTTGGCCCTTGGTAATAGCAACAGCGGTTTCGGTGGGAATTTCGGTAGGAACCTCTATCTACAACTACCGAAAAGAGAAAAAAGAACAAGAGGAAATGCAACGGCTTAGGAGACAAAATCCCCCTAACCCTGCTAGCGGCGCTTACCCTGTTGTTTTCGGAAAAATCAGGAAAGAACTACAAAGAGACATTATCTATTTCAAGGAGTTTCTTGATGGGGATAAAAGAAGAATTGGAATGGTTTTTGTGCTGTCACAAGGCCATACCCTCAGAATCGAAGATTTAAGGATTGCAAATTTCAGGTTTTCAGAACTTGTAACGTCTACAGAAATCAAGACTTTCTGGGAAAGTTCAGTAGGAGGGCCTATTGAAACTCCCTGG
>PWVB01000436.1 GCA_003562365.1 Anaerolineae bacterium | reverse complement strand
GGTCGCCAGCGTGATCACCACATTGGCAATCGACAGCAATCTGTTCCTCATAGCACCCTCCGGAAAACCAAAATTTCATGAATCGACGTCGCATGGATACGATACACCGGAATATGCAACCCCACAACTTCACAATAAACATACCATATCAACCAGATACTATAAAATCACGTCACGATTTTCTGCTCAACTCGCCGCCCTGTGCGACCTGATCACCGATTCAGGACGCTGTTAGTGCCCCCACGTCATCCCAGGATAGTTACGGTAAAATCCAGCAGCCTCCAGGACCGCCAGATCCTCGCAATCGAGGACCGGCTGGCCGTTCCACATCTCCACCGTCACCCGCGACTCGAAGCTTCCCAGATGGTCCAGGAGCATCCGCAATGCCGCCGTCAACAGCATCCCATCGGCAGCCGGATTCGTGACCATCTGGACGCCGCCGGCGCTGGCCACTAGGATCGGCAGCCCACGGTGCTGCACTAGCCAGGTGGATGGGAGTCGGGTAAACTCGATCGGCGCGCCGTGGTCGCTCACCGTCAAAGCACGAGACGGGCCATAGAGATTGGCGGGGTCGCAGGCGTTCATCACCACCAGCTCCTCCGCCGCACTTGCAGCATCCCGCAGAGCCCGTAACCGGTCGACGACTTCCGGAAGCGCAAACTGCGCACCGGGCAGATCGCGGACGAAATATCCCCGCCGCACCTCGCCGCGCATCTCCAGCCGCTTCAGTTCCTGATAGATCAGACCCCAATCCCAGGCACCGATCTCATCATTCAAGGCGGCATGGGTGACCACGCCATAACGCATCAGAAGCTGGCGAGCGTGGCGAGCTGCCTGATCTGCCAGCGGTATCTCTTTGCCCAGCACGCCAAAACGGTAGACGGGTGTCCATCGCCCCGTCCAGCACGGCTGCGACTGTTGAGCCAGCCGCTGGCGAACGCGGCGGCGGGCCGAACGATAGCGCGCCCTCTCGGGCTTGTGGCCTACCCTTCGCGTGCCAAGGCCCAGCTGCTCGCGCCGCCGCCCCAACTCCTCCTCCAGCGAACTGAGGGGCGCCGCAGCATCAGGCTGATCTGCCCGGGACTCAACGATGGTTCGCATTGCCGCGAGACTGTCATTGGTGACGAGTCCGCCCAGGACCAACGCGATCAGCGCGGTCTCCGCTGTCGATGCCTCCAGATCCAGAGCAGCGCAGATATCAGCAAAGAAGACCGCGCCTTCCGAACGGAGGAAGTCATAGACCTCCTGAGCATTCGCACCGAGGTCCGCCAGGGTCTCTGGCGCTGGCCCAAGGTACGCCGCACCCTCTCCACGGAAGAGAAAGCGCACGCGGGCGTAGCGCGGATCCACTTCACCGGAGGCCACCCAGACAACCTCACCGCTCTGGCACAGCGCGTCCAGCTCTCCGGCATCGTAGGTCCCCAACCGCAGTGACAAAACATCCCGCTCCCAGACCCGCCCGACCACCGGAGCCGCCCGCAACTGCTGCAAGAGCTTGACCAGCGACCCGTCGCCTGTCAGCCGCAGTGAGGGAGTCAAATGCTGCCAATTGACCAAAAACTGCGCGTAGACCGTGAAGGGCACCGGCTGCACCTCATTGCGAAGGAGCTGCAGCGTGCGCCGATGGATCTGCTCCAGAGCGTGGCGGTCAACATACTCCGGCGCCGCGCGTGAGGTGTCGGAGGCAACGGCATCCTCACGAGGCGTAAACCGCCCATGGGCAAGCGCCCGCTCCGCCACCAGCCGCTCCAGCTCCCGGTTCAGCCAAGCCACAGGAAAGTCGTAGCGAGTCCGGATCTCCTCAAGCGTGACGGGGCCAGCATAGCCAAGGTAGCGCGCCAGGATCCGGCGTCGCGCCTCATCGACCGCGTCAGTGTCCCACACCACCGACTCAACCCCATCAGCAAGTCCGAAGGCAGCCCTGTAGTCGGCGACGTACTCAGCCGGCACCCAGCGATGCACCGGCCCCTGAGACGTCGGCAGCTCCATGCCCATTACGCGGCCCTCACCGGTCAGCCGGGCGATCCAGTCAGCCGGGTCGACGGACGTGCGTTGGGCAATCTCTGCAGAGCTGAGATCGCCCAACTGATCCAGCAGCACCGCCAGTTCCTCAGCCGTTCGCGCCCAGCTCGTGGTGGCGGTATGCTGTAGGCGCGCGCGGACCGCGTCAATCGCCTCGGGCCGCAGCAGCTCCTCCAGTGCCACATCCTTGAGCAGATCCTGAAGAAGGTCGCGGTTGACCGCCAGCATCTGCAACTGCTGCTCTGCCCGAGGCGTGTCCCACTCATACATATGCACGTTCACGAAGTCCCAGAGTAAGCTCTGTGCCACTGGCGAAGGCGTCAGCGAGGCCACCGGGACAACCTGGATCTTGCCCTCCTGGATAGCTGTCAGGACCTCCTCCAGATGCGGCAGATCCAGCACGTCCTGAAGGCAGTCGCGGTAAGTCTCCGCCACGATGGGAAAGTCATCCAGTTGCCTCGCCACCTGCAGCAAGTCTCGGGCGCGCAAGCGCTGTAGCCAGAAGGGCGTCCGCTTGCCCCGCCCCACTCCAGGAAGCAACAGCGCCCGCGCGGCGTTCTGCCGAAACCGGGCGCCAAAGACTGCAGAGTCCGGCAGCTCGCGCAGGATGCGCTCGCGCGCTTCCGAGGGTGTAAGGGCGGTAACGACATCTAAGGGAAAGTCCTGACCAGCATCCAGCAAGCGAAAAAGGATGCCATCGTCATTCGTCTCCACCTCAACCTCGATCCCCGCCCGCTCTCGCAGCGCGCTGGCGAGCGCCAGGCCCCAGGGGCCATTTACCCGGCCCCCAAAGGGTGAGTGGAGCACCAGCCGCGGGTCACCCAATGCATCATCAAAGACCTCAACCAATACTGTGCGATCCGAGGCCACAGCTCCGGCCTGGTCAAGCTGACCGGCCAGGTAATCCAGCGTGTGCCACGCCGAACGCGGATCCAGAGCATAGGCTTCGCCGAGCCACACCACCAGCGCCTGCACCTCTGGGGCCTCCCGCATCGTGCGGATCTCCCGCAGCTCGGTTAAATGCAACGTGGCACGGAGCCGGACCAGCTGATCCACCACACTGCGCCGGAAGGCCCCCACGCGTCTGCCCAGCTCGTAGGGCCGCCACGGGTACTCCCCGCGCCAAAAGGGCATCCTCGGGACCGCTCCCGGTGCCTCGGCCACGATAACCCGATCCTCGGTCAAGTCGATCACCCGCCACACTTGAGACCCCAGCATCAGCGCATCACCAACCCGGGTCTCGAAGACAAACTCCTCATCCAGTTCGCCCAGCTTAGTCTTACGGTCGCTCAGGTAAGCGCTGAAGGCGCCGGTATCTGGAATGGTGCCGCCGTTCGTCAGCGCTAACCAGCGCGAGCCCGGCAGCGCTGCCAGCTTATGGTTCACTCGGTCCAAAGCCAATCGCGGCCTGAGTTCACGATATGGTTGGCTGGCGTAACGCCCGCTCAGCATCTCCAGCGTTGCCATAAACACACGGTACGTGAGATCACGGTAGGCGTATGCGCGGCGTACCAGATCGAAGAGCGCATCGACCTCCCAGTTCTGAACGGCCACCATCGCCACGATCTGCTGCGCCAGAACGTCCACCGGCTGGCGTGGTGTGATCGTCGGCTCGACCTCGCCCCGCAGCATCCCCCCCGCGATAGCGGCGGCCTCGACCACGTCCTCT
>PWVB01000201.1 GCA_003562365.1 Anaerolineae bacterium | reverse complement strand
CGATGTGCACCGGCTCGTTGTCGGGTTTATCGATAAACACCTCTACTACAAACTTATCATCTTTGTAGTAGGTCCTCACTTCTGCGCGTTCGGAGAGGAACTGAAGATTCTGCGCAGAAGTGTCGCGTCCGAGTTCTCCATTCGGGAGTATGGTTTCTTCGACGAAGTACCGCGAGCATCGCGGGCATTTGTCGGTGAACAGCGCCTCTGTCTGGCTAACCAGGTCTTCCACGAACTGCTTAACTCGCACCTCTTGTTCTTTGCTACAGAAGAACAGATAGCGCCACTTCTCGTCAATCCACTTCTTTATCTCTGCGTTCATTCGTTACCTCCGATGAATGTGTGCTCGGGCGTGCGTCGCATACTCAGCCCCCAGGCCCAACTCTTGGCCGGGGGATACAAGCTCTTGATTACAGCGAGTTTGTCTCTCAACAGCTCGCCCGCCGCCGCCGCGTCTTCTAGCGCCTGTTTTAGCTCGGCGCTTTGTGACGCGAGCCAGCTTTTGTAATCGGGTTGCTCTGTTTTGGCGTAGCGCTCCAGGTTCCGGGACAAGTCCTGAGCAGCCTTGTCTACTGCTTCGTCAAGTGTCTCGGCGTCATATCCGCCTAGCCATACGTTGTATCTATACTCGTCTACTTCAAACGCCCATAGGTCTATGTACCAATAGTTGGCGCGTTTTACGATGGTTGTGTCCGTGTACTTAGCAAGAAACTCCAGGTTTTTCTCGATCATAGCGGATGCACCTTTACCACGAGGCGGCGCTGGTACGAACGCACCTGGTGGATTTCCTTTATGGTTTGCTCTATCTGTGAAACGCTGATAAACCTCACCTGCCACCCATTCAGCGCGCGGCGGCCATCTGAGTGGAAGCCAACGGCATCCGGCGTGACCTGGGACGCGACAACCCATTTGGTCCCCCAATTGTGGCGCAGAAGGAGGCCCGCCACCTCCAGGTGATCGTTTGCATGATAGCGGGACAAGAACTCGTCACTCAACCCCACCATAGCATTACCGCCGCTGGTGACGACAAAGGCGTCGCTGCCCTCCGCCGCAACCTCGTCGCAGATACGTTGTACATCTACTTTTGACGCATCGTCTACTACAAATTTCCACATCTTAAACCTCCTTGGTTATGATTGTACTCTGTTGGCGCAGCCAGCTCTTTAGGTTAGCTCGCAAGAGCCTCCGGCACAAGCAATCTCGCCGGAGGAGGTAGTCATGTCGTCCTGTTCGTATTTAGCCAGGAGATCCCACTTGATTTCCGGGAATTCGGCATTTCTGCGCAGAAATTCCCTTTCGTCGATTGCGGTGATGGGCGGCTGCTCCCACTCGGCTGGTCGGAAGAAGGTACAGCCAACCAGACCGTGCTGATTGCGGTAAACCTTCTCCACAATGGCCGATTCTTCCCCTGGCTTCACAGGAATCGTCACAGACACAGCCTGATCCGAATAATGCTTAGTCACAGATAGAAGATGGTCCAACATCTCAACCGCAGAGATGTCTTTTGCCGTAATCGCGCGCTTTGGCGCAGCCTGCGGAAACAGGGCGTAGTGAATCCCGGGTTTGGAGCGATGTGGTTCCAACGGCACACCGCTATCGCGCAACACCTTGTACACAGGGTCGTTTTCGTCCAGGGTGACGCGCCGCAGCACAAACGGCGCGTACCAAGGGTGAATTCCGCTTCCGGCGTTCATTAGCAACCCGCTGTTCCCGGCAGGCTTGACCGCGCGCGTTGCGGACGCCACTGGCATACTCAGCTGATCGGCGATTTCGCGGTTGGTGTGATCTACCGTCTCGGCCAACATTTGCAGCACATGCTGGTTTTGCAAACGCGGCGCATCCATATAGCCAATGATCCCTACGCCTAACAACGACTCGTCCCGGCAGCGTTTGGACCAATCGCCAAGCACCGACGGGAAATGCACCGCCCGAGCCTGGATGGTTCCTACCACCGCCGCCAAAGAAGTGTAGTACTGCGCCAGCTGTGGCGTCAACCCAGGCATCCAGACCGGGGCCGAGAGATTGCAAAGTTGTTTGACGATAATGGTCTCGCCGCAGTTGTGGACAATGAGCCCGTTGGCCGAGTTGGTTACACCGTCCTGCATTTTGAAATCCCACACCTCTATGGGCGCAGCCGGTTGAATGTCAGTCACCACCAACTTACCTGTGTATGGCTTTTTGCCCCGCCGAACGCGCGCGCGCTTGTACTCCGAGATGATACCGATGTAGTCGGCGAGCTTCCAGACATTGCTTCCGGCTATTTGTAAGTTGTAACTAACACGCGAGGTGTAAGTGCCGTTGGGCCACTCTGTTCGCGCTTGTTTGTTTGTGCAAATCCAAGCCTGGACCCCAAATGCGCTTAGGGCAATTTGAATCTGTCGCACCATAGGTAAACACGTGGCTTTGATACTACCTTGTCCGGCTATGTTAATACTACCGTTGGCCTCAAACAGACCAGAGAGGAACGCGCCGAGCTGAGTGTATGGTGCGGTTAGAATATCCTCTGGAACCACACGCTCCCAGACACGGTGTTCCAGGAAGTCTAGGTTGTGTCCAAGATCAATGGTTAATTGTGCTCGATTGGCATAGAAACTACCGCTTGGTTCTTGGTGGAACCCAAACCGCTCTAACAACGCCGCGATTTCACACTCTTTGTCGCGGTTGAGCTTAACAGATACTCCCAACTTCCCACCAGACAAAAATCCATCCCCAAACAAGAATCCCAACAGCTGCCAGCGAGAATCGTTGCCCGCCACGGCGTCTCCGTATCCCCAGACAATTTGCTCATCCAGGGCGTTTTGCGCCTCAACAAAGTCTCCGCCAGGGGTTAGTAAACGATGTTCTGGCGTTAGGCGTAACTGATGCCCGGCGTTGGTGGTTAGTATAAGAGTGGGTTTTTGTCCATTCGACCACGCGGTATAGTCAGCGTCGTCGCCGTTTGCGATTCTGCGCAGACTGTGTGACCCTATGAGTAGTGTGTCGCCTGCCAGACATGGGTTCACCATCAGATTCTCGTATTCCCACGCAGACAGGCGGCTTATGCGTAAGTCGCTGATGCGTGTTTGGGCTACAGCGCGGTTAAAGAAAGCCGGTTCCCCGTCAAACATGGTGTGTAGAGCGTCATGCCACCAAGATCGTGAGTAGTGTGTCTTGGTCAATACTTGCGAGAAGTTTGCGCAAGATCGCTGTGGGTTGTCGGGGTACCAATTGCCCTGTTTGGCGTTAATCATCAAATCATCACCTTCTGAGAACAACGCCATTCCCGCCACGCGCCGCATCCCTCCCGACACAACGCTGTCAAACAAATGACAGCAGATGTCTGAGATTTCCAAGGACGTTAGCTTGCGCTGCGCCGCGCCGGTGATGATTTTTAAGATTGCCGCAGTGGCTTTCTCAAAAGGTTCTGGGCCCGAAGCGCGCCCACCCTTGGTTTTGAGCACCGCCCCCGCAGGCCGGAGCAACGAGGTGTCTACACGGACATCGTAGCCCTGGTACGCCAGTTTAATGATGTCCAGATACCCCTGTGCCCACCCTTCGGCGGTGTCTGCGATAACCACTGTTGCCGCTGCGCTTCTTAGGGGGGCAACCGTAGGTAGTTTGCAAATGTGCTGTTGCTCAACTGAGTAGGTAACGCCTACTCCGGCCATTCCCAATACTACCAGGTCATGAAGTGACTCGAATGAGTCAACGGGTGT
>PWVB01000127.1 GCA_003562365.1 Anaerolineae bacterium | reverse complement strand
GTTGGGCGGCCAGAACATCGTGCCCAGGTGCAGCAGCGTCGGAGATTCTCCCTTTCTGTGGGTAACCGGCGCGACCGCCTCTGGATCCACGCAGATGGGGATCACGGTGAATTTCGGCGCCAACATACGCTGCTCCTCGGGGGCAAAGAGTGCCAGCAGCCGCTCACGGTCCTCCGGTATCACGGTGAGCAGGGCGTCGTACGCGCGGCACATGGCAGCCTCATAGCGTGCAAAGGCCCGCGCCTCGCGAATCATCACCTGGCGGCGCAGCCATCGCGACTCTGTCTCTGCCATCCTTTGGGTTAGCAGGTAAATGGCATTGTGTTCGTCCAGCAGGGTGCGCGGTTGGTGGGGACGTGAAAGGCGGGCCGCTAGCTGGCCATAGTCGGCCGTTGAGAGTTGGTCAGCGTGCACGATATCGTAGGTCGTCTCGTGAGTCAGTTGTTCCAGCGTGGTGGTCATCGCTTGGATCTCATCGCGGGCGACCACCATCGGCAGTCCGGTCAGCAGCCCCTTGACGGCGGCCCGCACGTTGCGCCCAAGCGACCGCTGCATTGGCACTGGGTGGACGGCGTGACAGATTTTCTGAAGATGGGTGATGGCTGCCGCCGGATCATCCGGGCGCGTGAAGGAGACCAGCGTCACCTCGTGCTCCTCAGCTAGGTGCGATAGCATATGGTACTGTCTCACCTTAGCGCCGGAATCCAGCGGGTAAGGCAGCACTTGGGTCAGGTAGAGAACCCGCGCCATTTATTCTTACCGCCCTTTCAGCCCAACCACCACGCGCACCGTGTGCAGCAGGATGAGCAGATCCAGGTAAAGGCTGGCGTGTTTCACGTAGTAGAGGTCATATTCCAATTTGATGCGGCTATCCTCAACTGAGTCCCCGTATTCATGGTGCACCTGTGCCCAACCGGTGATGCCCGGCTTGACGGCGTGGCGTGCCCGGTAGAGAGGAAAGCTGCGCGCCAGTTGACCCACGAAGTGCGGGCGTTCCGGCCGCGGACCGACGATGCTCATCTCACCTCGCAGGACGTTGATGAGCTGCGGGGCCTCATCGAGGCGTGTCTTGCGCAGGAACCGGCCTACCATCGTGATGCGGGGATCCTCCTCTCCACACCAGACCGCCCCGCTACGGCGCTCGGCATCCCTTAACATTGAGCGCAGCTTAATCAGGATGAAGGGGCGCCCCCCTTTGCCCAGTCTCTGCTGGCGGTAGAAGAGTGGGCCCGGCGAGGTTAGGGTGTTGGCCAGTGCTACGAAGGGCAAAACTACGCCCAAGACCACCAACCCTGCCAGCGCCAGCACTACATCCAGCGCCCGCTTAGTAGCATTATACAGGCGCGATGCCGGGTTGTCCGGTGGACTGAGCAACAGCTGGAGGTCATAGCGCGCATAATCCACGGGCAGCCGACCTGTGAGGCGCTCGTAGACGTCGGATAGACTGCTGACGCACAGTCCCAGCTCGCGGCAGTCCAGTAGAATCTCTCGAGTTTCCAGGGAGGGTGCGTGCTCATCTGCTGGGGCGAGAATGATCTCGTCCGCCCGATGTTGGCGGGTGAGGCGCACCAGTCTACGCGTGTCGCCCAGCAGGGGGATCGTATCCCCCTCCGCCTGTGCCGCATCGGCAACCCTTCCCACGATCTCGTAGCCGGTTCCCCGAAATGGGTTGGCTTTGTCGTCGGAGCTCGCCGCATGGATGATTTCCGCTAGGGCCAAAGCCGGCCCGTCTCCGCCCACGAATAGACCACGCTGGCGGAAGGCCGGCTGTGTCAGTGCTTGCGCGTAGAAGACGCGCCAGGTGACCAGCGTCGTGGTTGTCAGAAGCACCAGGCCCAGTGCGTAGCTTCGCCGAAGAATCGGCGGGGTCAGCCAGGGGACTGCTAAGTAGAGGAGGGTGCTTAGCAGCGCGGCGCTGCCCGCGCTGGCAAGAATTGTTGTTGTGCTCGCCGCGCGCGCCAGGTTGTACAGATCCAAGACCGTGCCCGCGATCAGCCACAGGGCCGATAGGGTCAGAAACCACTTGGCATACCCTATATGCAATACGGAGGCTGGGGTAAATTCGTTCCACAGCACCACCGCTGCCAGCAGTGCACCGTTGAGCAGCACTAGATCCGTTCCTAAGAGCAAGAGCTTGCGCTCTTTGCCTGCCAAACGCAGACCTGACCGCGGCGTGGCGCGGGCGACAGGTGAATCGCTGCGCGGCTGCATTCTCACGCTATTGGATGTCATGATCTGCCTCCAGTTTCGTTACAGGCATGCGCTTTCTGGATGCCGCCCGCTGACCTGTGGCGAGTTCCGCATAAACTTGCATCAATATCTCTTCTTCCTCCGCACGACGGGCTTCGTACCAAGCTCGACCTGCCGTTCCCATTTGCTCCAGCTTCTCTGGATCGTTAAGGATACGTTGTAGGCACCGCGCTAGTCCCGCGGGATGATCCGGTTCGACAACATAACCAGTCACGTCCTCTTCAACGTATTCGGGTAGAGCTCCAGTGCGGGTTACGACGACAGGTTTGCGGAAGTAGTAGGCCGCTGCGATCAGTGCCGACTGTGTGGCATCCACGTAAGGGAGAACCAGTACACCACAGCGGGAGAAGAGATCCATTGCCTCTTCGTCGTTGATCAGGTAGTTGTGGACTTCCACCCGCTCCGGCAGCGAACCAGCCCAAAGCTTTGAAAGATCGCCAAGGCCGGCGATCACAATCCGGCCTTGGCCGCCATTGTCCCGGCTCATCATCGCGCACGCTGTGATCAGATACTCGATGCCTTTGTACTCCTTGAGGCGTCCGAAAAACAGTGCCCAAGGCTGGTATTCAACTGCCGCCGTGAGATCGTGGTAGGCGCCCAACCAACTGCCTCCGATAAAGAGGTGCAACAGAGGCGTCGAGGTTACTTTCTCAGGAGCAACTCCCATACGTAGGAGTCGCTGGTGATAGGTCTGTCCGTGGACGAGGATGTGGTCAGCAGCTCGAACAACTTGGCGATTCCATAGGTGGAGAAGCGCGCCATAGCCGCTACCCGGATGGGGATCCAGGTCGTGGAGAGTGTGCATAATCGGTATACCGCGCGCCTTCAGTTTTCGTAGCATCAGCAGGTTCCAGGCGTGCGGTCCGCTGAAGTGGACAAGGTCCAAGTCCAGGCCCAAGATTGCTTCCCGCGCCGCGCGCAGGCCGGAGAGTCGCAAGCTCTCCAGCGAGAATCCCGTATTCGTCACTGATACCGGCGTGTGGATAGTGACTGAGGGTATGTAGCGGTCCCGCGGCGCGCCGGATGTCGTTATCACGTGAACGTCATGTCCCACCTGAGCCAGTCGGTTGGCTAGGTCGGCCGTATACTGGTGCATCCCAAAGGTTGGAGAAAGCAGGACGTAGCCGATCCGCATTCGGTACCCCTCGTTGATCCCCCCCGTGTTAGGGAGACTGTCGCTGAGCGATCAAATTCCCACCTTCATTCTAGGGCATCAACGTCATACTTTGGTCAAGGAAGGTATAGAATGTTGCTAATACGGGGCTGCGTGGATAAATGGGTCCGGGCTAGTCTCAGCTTATGCAGTTCAGCGAGTTAGTCTCGTGGCTGGCTGAGTTGAGGGAGCCTAGCCCTCTGATGCCAAACGGATGAGGAGGACCTCCGCAACCTCAGGCCGCACCGGAATGAGGCGTGCAGGTTACGGCTCAGTCTGGCGATAAGCCAGACCGAG
>PWVB01000022.1 GCA_003562365.1 Anaerolineae bacterium | reverse complement strand
CTGCAAGCCGCTGAGCGGGTCGCCGACGGCGAGGAGAGCTGCCTGAGCGACCTTCTGGGGCTGCTGGGGATGCTCTTCCGCTTTGAAAGCAGCGTTGAATTCCCGGAGATGCTGAAGGGGACGCTGGATCCCACGATTCTCGAGTTTGACTATCAACAGACTGAACCTAATCATCGATCTTCGGATTGGCTGACGGGTTCACAACAGCTGCTACTCCACACATGTGAGCTGCTGGCTGGTCAACGCTATCCTGATCACACCTTCGGCGATTCGGGAGAAGACGGATGGTGGCACCGCCAGCATGGTCAGAAGCTGGTGATGGCCTGGCTGCGCGAACGTGCCGCCGGAGGATTCGAGGCATGGGACTCTGACATTGCCTTTGCCGAGATGCTCGCCGCGCTGATCCATCTGGAGGAGTTTGCAGAGGACGACGCAACCTGGGAAATGGCCACGGCGATGCTGGACAAGCTGCTCTTCACTCTTGCCGTTAACTCCCACAAGGGTATCTACGGCACGACGCAGGGCCACACCGAGGTCCCCCAGATTCTGCACGGGATGCTGGGCGCCACCGCGGGCATCAGCCGGCTGATGTGGGGTATGGGCGCATTCAACCATCATACACTGGGCACGGTAAGCCTGGCATGTGCGGAAAACTACGGCTTCCCGCGCTTGATTCAGGCGATCGCCACCGACCTGCCGGAGGAGATGTGGAGCCGCGAGCGCCACGCCCCCGACTCGGCACAGATCGCGGTGGACAAAGTGATCTATCGCACACCGGACTACATGCTGAGTTCGACACAGGACCACCGTCCGGGGGAGCCCGGAGGCTTTGAGCACATCTGGCAGGCGACGATGGGACCCGCGGCCGTGGTCTTTGTCAACCATCCGGCCTGCGCCAGCCTCGATGAAGCTCGCCGTCCGAACTACTGGCGCGGCAATGCCAGCCTGCCGCGAGTCGCCCAGTGGCAGGATGTCCTAGTCGCGGTCCACGTCCTGCCAGACGACGACTGGATGGGCTTCACGCACGCCTACTTCCCCGCCCACGCCTTCGACGCCCACGAACTACGGGATGGCTGGGCGTTTGCGCAAAAGGGAAAAGCCTATCTGGCTCTGACCGCCGCCCAGGGGCTCCAATGGATCACCACCGGATTGCACGCCTATCGTGAACTGCGCTCCTACGGACGCCACAACATCTGGGTTTGCCAGATGGGGCGCGAGGCGGTGGATGGTTCCTTTGCTCAGTTTCAGGACGCTGTCCTCGCCCGGGACCTCACCTTCGAGGATCGGAACGTCCGCCTCGGCACGCTTCGCGGCGAGACGCTGGCCTTTGGGTGGGAGGGTCCGCTAATGCGCGACGGCGAGGCAGAGCCTATCAGTGGATTCCACCACTTTGAGAGCCCCTATGGGGGGGCGACGCTGCCTGCCGAGGAGTTGGTGATTATGTTCGCTGGACAGGCCATGCGGCTCAATCTCAAATAACCACTCAAGATGGTATTGGTGCCATATGTCATTACATAAATATGACATATGGCGACCAATTTGAGAATTCAGCATGCAGATAGGATTTTTCCTTGACAAGCTTGAGCGTGGCGTGCTATACTGTATACATCATACCGCAGACAGTCGACAAGCACAGGCCCAAGATGTATGAGGCGGCGCCTGCCACATCCAGCCAAAAAGAGATATGATTAGCCACCCAGGCGATCTTGCTCCGATCGAGCACCGTACTCTGTCCGATATGGTCACGGCGCGTATCCGGGATGCCATCATCGAAGGAACACTGAAACCGGGGCAGCGGCTGACCGAACCGATGCTCGCCCGGCGCTTGGACGTAAGCCGCAGCCCGATCCGAGAGGCGCTCGGTCGGCTGAGAAACCAGGGGCTTGTGGTGGGATCGGCAGCCAGCTATGTCTGGAATCCGACCCCCATGGATATCGACGAGATTCTTAGCCTGCGAACCACACTGGACTGTCTGGCCGATGAGTGGGCCATTCATAGGCACGGTCTCAGCCAAGAGGACTTCGATCGTCTCCAGGCTATGATTGACCATTTTCGGGATCGTCTTGAGGAAGCGGACGAGTTGAACTCGACGGAGGTGGTGGACGCCGACGAGACCTTTCAGGAAACCATCTACCGGCAAACGGGACACTCGCGGCTGATCCGCTTGTGGCAACAGTTACTGAGTCAGCGACGGGCAGTCCTGTATCGGCATCTGGAAAGCTGCGACCTGGCAGCCTTTGCAGCAGAGGTCGTGAACTGTCAGCAGATCGTGCTGGACGGATTGCGCCGTGGCGATCTCAAGGCCGTGCATCAGCAACGGCGGAGCATCAGCGAGGACCGCGCCCGACAGATCAAGGCGACCCTCAGAGCACCTGAGCACGCGACAGAGATTGGAGCCTATGGAGGGTGATCAAGTGACGCAAGGGAACACCAAACTGCAGCAGGCGCTGCGACTGATCCTCACTTACACGCTCTGGCTGGCATCGGCGGCGCTCTCGCTCTGGGCGGTGCTGTGGTTGCGCATCGTGCTCCTGCTGGACCTGCCTATGGCGATCCCGACCATCAATCCCTGGGCGCTCTCGGCCATTGATAAGTTCGGCACCGTCCTTCTGGGCGCGCTCTGGTTGGTCTTCGTGGTACTATCCGAACCCTATTTTCGCCGCTTGCTGAATAATGAGCTACCAATCATCAATGTGGTGAAGGTTTTCGCCCTTGAGGGACTGCTGCTAGGGGTGGCCTACGGAGCCCACCTTCTGATCTGAGTTGACAGCTGTGATTCTCTACCCTATACTAAGGATTACAGCATATGAAATCGATTCCAGCATTTCGAGCACCAACTTCCGCCCCCTCAAGTCCTGGGTGAACAGAGGACATAAACAGCAGGATCGTCGATATCAAACAAAGGGTTAAACATAATAACCACCCAATGTAATCTATGTGGTCAACGCGGTTTCATCCGTTGCCACGAAGGCTGAGGGAGCGCCAGCCCAGTATCGAAAAGGTCCGCTCTCCTGCTCAGCTCGAGTCAGGCAACGGCGTAGCGTCCAGGAGAGGGTTAAGGTTGAGCAGAGCATGAGGGACTATAGTTAAGGAGGTGAAGAGCGCAGACAGAAAAGCGGAGCCAATATGTAGCAGCCCGTCATTTCAAATTACTGAATCAGACGTCAGTTTGGGAGGAGACGAACCATGAGTAGACGACGCAAAATGACACGCCGGCAGTTCCTGTCCGTGTCGGCGCTGGCAACCGCGGGTGCAGTGGTCGCCGCCTGTGCCCCCCCGGCTCCAGATGTGGAGGAGCCCGACCCGCTGGAACCCGATCCGGTAGACGAGCCGGTAACGGATCCAGTAGATATAGAGGATCCCAGCACCTACAGCGAGGCACCGATGTTGGCCGCCTTGGTGGCAGCCGGCGAGCTGCCGCCGGTGGACGAGCGGCTGCCGCTGGAACCTTTCGTTGTTGGTCCTGGCGTTCTCGTGAACCCGGACCATCTCGACTGGGAGGTCGGCGAGTACAGTCGGGAGGGCGAGGTCCTGCGCTCCGTCACCACCTCCCCCACCTGGTCCTATCCCTGCCAGCACGCCATAGAGCACATCCTTAACACCTGGACGCACCACACCGGCCCGATCACCGGCAACCTCTGCAGCTCCTGGAGCGTCAACGACGACTGCACGGAATACGAGTTCACGCTGCGGCGGGGGCTCAAATGGTCGGACGGCGT
>PWVB01000023.1 GCA_003562365.1 Anaerolineae bacterium | reverse complement strand
GAGATGACCACCATGTCGAAGTCCTCTTCCCGCGCCGAACCCCCGTCGTCGTCGTAGCGCAGGCGCAAATCGCCGTTGCTGTGCACCTCCCGGACCGAGGAGACTAAGCTCTTCACGTAACGGACGCCGTATTTGTTCTTCGCCGCCTCGTAATAGCGTTCGAAACCTTTGCCGTAAGCGCGTATATCGTTGAAGAAAACGGTCGCCTCGGGATGGTAGGCCGCGATCGTCTCGCGCAGATCAGTCATGTGGGCTTTGTAGACCTCGGCAAAATGGCCAACTACTGCCTCCTGATCATCTAGGTCGATCCCCTGCACGCTCATGCTGGCCCTGCAGCGATCGCACCAACATCCGTGGTGTACTTGATAGATGTCGAACCAGAAGCCGTCTACCGCATACTGCTGACATATCTCCGTGACCTGCGCCTTGATGAGGTCGTGGTATCCACCGCTCGGGCATAACAGCTTCCATGTGAAGGCGGGAAAGGGATCAGTCGGCTGGGCGTCGGGGTCACCCTGCCAGATGTAGGATCCGTCCTGATGGCGGGCACACCACTCCGGATGCGTTTCGGCGTCGTGGACCGACCAGCCGACGGTGAAGTAGATAGGGCACTCGACCTCGATCTCGTGGCAGGCCTCGATCTGGGCGCCCAACAGGTCAATATCCAGATGGGGATGCACCGCTCCAGCCTTGGTGGGATAGTAGCTCCAACCGTGATGCCCTTTGGCAAAGATGTTGATGCTGTTGATGCGACCCGCCTGCAGGGCCGTCTGCCACTGTGTTTTCGAGAACTGCTGACCAATGCCGGGAATCTCTTCGGAGGTGTGGAAGTCCAGATGAATCTGGCGGGTGGGGAGCGGGCGGGTCGCTATGGTAAACGGGGCGATTCCCTGATCCGTACCAGGATGATCTGAAGCCGCGAAGTTGCTCATCTGCTCTGCGCCTTTCACTTAATAGGGAGGGCCTACTACCAGTATAGCGGGCCCTTCTATGGGCGCAACAGCCGAAGACGGATCGCTCAACCAACTCAAATCCAACCCATCCACCCCATCCCAACGCCAATCCTAACCTAGGTCATCCGCAGGTAGGGAGAATTTCCTGCAGGCTAAATTTGTAGCATAGGATGGCCTTGTGGGCACTACCGACCTGCCCGTTGACCCTGCTGCGACCGCTGGTGGTTCGGATTAGGATGATGAGGAGGGGCAATGCCAGTTCACAACTCAGATGTCGCCAGGATCTTTGGCGAGATTGCCGATCTACTGGAGATTGAGGGGGCGAACGAGTTTCGCGTTCGAGCCTACCGTGACGCAGCTCAGACGGTAACGACTCTGTCCTCCAATATTGCCGATATGGTTGAGCGGGGCGAAGATCTCACGGAGTTGCCCGGTATTGGCGAGGAGCTGGCAGCGAAGATTCACGAGATTGTGAACACCGGGGGACTAAAGCAGCTGGAGGAGATCAGACGCCGGACCCCTCCGGAACTGGTCAATATGCTCGATATCCCGGGAATGGGTCCCAAGCGGGTTCAGGCGCTTTACAAGAAGGCTGATATTACCACCATAGATGAGCTGCAGGAGGCCGCCCAAGCGCAGCGCGTTCGTGACATTGAGGGATTTGGGCCTAAGACGGAACAGAGCATCCTCGAGGTGCTGGAACGGGAGAGGCGGAAGGATGCGCGTACACTTCTCAACATCGCCGATGATTTCGTCGGGCCCCTGATCGAGCATCTTCGTGCCATTGAGGGCGTAGAACGCGTCGTAGCGGCTGGGAGCTATCGACGCCGGAAAGAGACGGTGGGAGACTTGGACATTCTGGCTACCGGCACGCATAGACAGCGGATTATTGACCGCTTTGTTGGGTACGAGGACGTTGGTGAGATTATCTCGCAGGGCGAGACGAAGTCCAGTGTGGTTCTTCGCACCGGACTGCAGGTGGACCTACGCGTGGTCAGCGAGGAGAGCGCTGGTGCGGCTTTGCTCTATTTCACCGGCTCCAAGGCGCATAACATCCATCTACGAAATATGGCCCTTGAGCAGGACCTCAAGATCAACGAGTACGGTGTCTTCCGGGATAAAGAACGGCTTCTCGGTGAGACGGAGGAGGAGATCTACGGTCTTCTTGACCTGTCCTATATCGAGCCCGAGTTGCGCGAGGACCGGGGTGAGATTGAGGCTGCTCAGGCGCATGAGCTACCCTACCTTATCACGCTGGAAGATCTGCGTGGAGACCTGCAGATGCACACCACAGCCAGCGATGGCCACAATACACTCCGCGAGATGGCTGCCGCTGCCAGCGATCGCGGCTACGATTACATTGCGATCACCGATCACTCACCGCGGGTGGCTGTGGCTCGAGGATTGGACGCTGACGCTCTTGCGAAGCGCATCGATGAAATCCAGGCGCTCGATGAGGAGCTTGAGGAGCTTCGCATCTTGACTGGCATTGAAGTCGATATCCTCGAGGATGGCGAGTTGGATCTTCCGGACGATGTTCTGGCAAAGCTGGATCTGGTGGTCTTTTCGGTGCATAGTAATTTCGGGCTCTCAGCCGACAAGCAGACCGAGCGCATTCTCCGGGCGATGGATAACCCCTATGTGCATATTCTGGCCCATCCAACGGGTCGCAAAATCGACACGCGGGAGCCCTATCCGCTGGATCTCGAGCGCTTAATGCGAGCGGCGCTTGACCGCGGCTGTTACTTTGAACTCAATGCTTATCCTAACCGCTTGGATCTGGATGATGTGCAGTGTAGAATGGCCAAGGAGATCGGCCTCAAGGTTGCGATCTCCACTGATGCCCATCGCGTTAGCGAGCTTCGTTACCTCCGCTACGGTGTCGATCAAGCACGCCGTGGCTGGCTGGAGCCTGAGGACGTGCTCAACACCCGCCCATGGCAAGAACTGCGGGAGCTGCTGGACCGGTGAGGACGCGCGCTTGAGCGAGCCGACCGTAGAGAAAGAGAACCTTCCTGAGGAGTTGAAGCCTGATGTCGACCTCAACGCTCTTGAAGATCCGGAAGAAGCCAGAGCTGCTGCCGATAGGTTGCGTGAAGCGCTCCGCTACCACAACTACCGCTATTACGTCCTCGACGCACCTTTGATCTCCGACGTAGCTTATGACGCGCTGATACAAGATCTCAAGGCGTTGGAGTCGGAATTTCCCGAGCTACAGACGCCGGATTCTCCTACTCAACAGGTTGGGGAGGAACCTCGAGACGAGCTGGGGCTCGTAGAGCATCCCCTCCCGATGCTGAGTCTTAAGGCTGCTTATGAGTCGGCCGAGGTGCACAACTTCGATGAGACCTGCCGCCGTGAGCTCGGTCAGGACTCGGTAAGGTATGTCGCAGAGCCGAAATATGACGGTCTTGCGGTCGAGCTCATCTACGAGGATGGACGGCTCACAGTCGCAGCCACGCGAGGTGACGGGGAGACCGGAGAGGATATCACGACCAACGTCAGAACCATCAAGGAGGTCCCGCCGCGGCTCCTAGAGCAGGGAGATCGCCCCATTCCCGAGCACTTGATCGTTCGTGGTGAAATCTACATGCGTAGGGATGAGTTCCGCGACCTCAACCAGATGCGAGTTGACGAGGGAAAGCGCCCATTTGCCAATCCCCGGAATGCCGCAGCTGGCTCAGTCCGCCAGCTGGACCCCAAGGTCACGGCTCGTCGCCCGCTGCATATCTTCCTGTATGTTCTTGTCGAGGCCGATGAACTGGGCTTCGAAACCCATTGGGATGCCCTGCACGCCTTGCCACGCTGGGGGCTTCGAACCAACTTAGAGCGCCTTGGGCGCTACGCTGATATTGAGAAGGCAATCGATTTTCACCGCACGCTGGCGGAATTGCGCGATGATCTGCCTTATGAGATCGATGGAGTTGTCTACAAAGTCGATCGATTGGCTTTTCAAACGCAGCTGGGGAGCCGAAGCCGTGACCCGCGTTGGGCGATTGCCTATAAGTTTGAGCCCCGCCAGGCAACCACGAGCCTTGAGGATGTGGTATTCCAGGTTGGACGCACGGGAACCATCACGCCCGTTGCCATCCTCGAACCTGTGCGCATTGGGGGGGTAGAGGTTAGCCGCGCTTCGCTTCACAATCAGAGCGAGATCGACCGCAAGGATATCCGCTTTGGCGACACGATTGTCATTGAGCGCGCTGGCGATGTGATCCCGCACGTCGTCAAAGCGATCCCCGATGCGCGCGACGGGTCGGAGGAGGCAATAGAGATACCAGCGTCCTGCCCCGCTTGTGATGCGGAAGTATTGATGAGTGACGACGGGAAACAAGCTTCCTGCCCCAACCCTAATTGCCCAGCACAGCTGCGGGAGAGCGTGACCCACTACGCCTCTCGCGGGGCGATGGATATTGAGGGGCTGGGCGAGAAGCGGGCTGAGCAGCTGATCAACGCGGACTTGATTGTCCGACTATCCGATATCTATCGTCTGACTGTGGAGGATCTCGTCGCGCTGGAGCGCTTCGCGGAGACGTCTGCCGAGAAACTCGTTGACGAAATCGAGGCAAGCAAGGAGACGACGTTGCCGCGCTTTCTCTATGCTCTAGGGATTCCCGAGGTTGGCGCGCATACGGCAGAAGTTCTAGCGCAGCATGTCGACAGTCTTGAGGCACTGCGGACGGCGTCCAAGGAAGACATAGAGCGGATTGCGGGTATCGGTCCCCAGATCTCGCGAAGCGTTGCGGCTTTTTTTCGTGACGAGCGGACCTCTGAGCTTGTAGACAGCCTCTTGGACGCTGGTGTAATGCCGGTTAACCCATATCGTGACGAAGCACAACGACCTCTGGCCGGGCTGATTTTTGTCTTTACCGGGACACTTGGTCGTTGGACTCGGGACGAGGTTAAGCGTTTGGTGGCGCGACTAGGGGGCAGGGCCACCTCCGGCGTGAGTGGTGAGACCGACTACCTGGTTGCTGGTCCCGGCGCTGGAACGAAACTGGAAGAAGCGGAGGATCGTGGAGTCGTGGTTCTGAACGAGTCGGCGTTCGTCGAGCTGCTTTTGGAACGGGGTGTTGACGAATCAGATGTAACGGGCTTGGAGATGTGAATGGCTGAATTCCGACCGGGCGGATGATGTGCCGGAGACGTGCCTGGCCCAAGGTCCTGCCGATCTAATGTGTCTGAGAAAGGGAATAAACAACTGTGGAGATAAATGAGATACTCTGGATCCTTATCCTGCTCTTCTTTTTGGGCTCGTCGATGCTGCCGGCGCTTCAGAGAGAGCTCCGTAAGCGCGCTCGGCTGGGTAAGCTTCACGAATTGGAGAGGAATCGGGGGTCGCGAGCCATCACTCTTATCCACCGGCAGGAAGCTCTCGCTTTCTTGGGTGTGCCCCTCCTGCGCTATATGGACATTGATGACTCCGAGCAGGTTCTGCGGGCGATCCGCTTAACCGATCCTGAAGTACCCATTGATCTGATCCTGCATACACCTGGTGGGCTAGTGCTGGCGGCCGAACAGATCGCCCGCGCTCTATGCTCCCACAGAGCTCCGGTGAAGGTCGTTGTTCCCCATTACGCGATGTCCGGGGGCACGCTGATCGCATTGGCAGCAGACGAGGTCGTGATGGATGCCAATGCTGTGCTGGGTCCTGTTGATCCACAGATTCGAGATATGCCGGCGGCCTCCATTCTGAAAGCCGTCAGCCAGAAGGATATTAACGAGTTGGACGATGAAACGTTGATCCTTGCCGATGTGGGCCGCAAGGCCCTCCGCCAGGTTAGACAGACGATCGTCGGAATTGTGGCAGATCGAATCGGCAAGGAGGCCGCGCGCGAACTGGCCGAGAAACTGGCGTCAGGTACCTGGACACACGACTATCCGATCACGGTGGGTGAGGCTCAGGAGATGGGACTGACGGTGAAGACGGAGGTCCCTGAGCACGTCTATGAGCTGATGGAGCTTTATCCTCAGAGTCCACTGCGCCGTCCCTCTGTACAGTACATCCCTGCGCCACGACGTGAGGATGATAGCGCGGCCGTGCCGGGGAACCAGACTTGGGAAGGACAGAGCCGATGAAGCAAGGCGGGCATACGGTCGCTACCGGAAAGCATAAGGGGCCAAATTCCCGATCAAACCAGCAACTCCACAGTGTTCTTCTCACGCTGGGTCTACTGCTACTCATCTTGGCCCTCGGGGTAGGGGGTGGCGTCTTACTGGACCGTCAGGTGCTTCTTCGAAGGGATCCCTGCCCCTACATCCCCGACGATGCTTCCGAAAGCTTCCAGCTTAAAGCGGAGGCCTGGCGCACGATAGAGCGCGAGTTTGTCAGTCCCGACGACGTTGATGCCCAACAGATGACCTACGGTGCCATCCGAGGGATGGTCATCACGCTTGATGATCCTGGGCATACTCGCTTCCTGGCGCCTGAAGAGCTACGCCGTCACCGTCAGTTCACCGCAGGACAGTTCGAGGGAATTGGGGCCGAGGTTGAGATCCGCGACGATCAGCCCGTGATTGTCAGCACGCTGGAGGGGTCGCCGGCAGAACACGCAGGGCTCGCGGAGGGAGATGTCATCTTGGAGGTCGATGGCGAGGAAGTCACAGGCCTTCCCTTGCATCAGGTCGTTACCCGTGTCAGTGGGCCAGCGGGTACCGAAGTCACCCTGGTCATTGAGGCCGCCGAGACCGGTGAGGTTCGGGAGGTGACGCTGACGCGCGTTGAGATAGAGTTGGATCGCGTGACTTGGGCTCATCTTTCGGAAACGGAGGTCGCGCACGTGCGGATCTCCGCTTTTAGCAGTGGGGTCGCTGAAACGTTGCTGGATATGCTGGACGAGATCGAGGCTGAGATAGAGATGCGTGCGCTGATCCTTGACCTGCGCGACAATTCCGGCGGACTGCTCTCTGAAGCCATTGGCGTCACCAGTTTGTTCGTCGAGAGCGGCACAGTGGTGCGTCGTATCGATGCGCAAGGCGACGTGAGCGAGACAAGCGTTCTTGAGGACGTAGAGGCCCGGCCAAGCCCGCCTCCGAGCCACACGGTGGTGCTTGTAAATGCGCGCACCGCCAGTGCTGCCGAGGTGGTCGCGGGCGCGCTTCAGGATCACGGGAGGGCAACGCTGGTCGGAACGCCGACCTCCGGCGCTGGGACCGTACTCCACGAGTTTGAGCTTGCTGATGGCTCGGCCCTGCTTCTTGCTGTCGAGGAGTGGCGTACACCGGAGGGTCGCACCATCTGGCGTGAAGGTCTCAATCCTGATGTCGAGATCACCCTACCGCCCGATGTCACGCCGGCCTTCCCTGTTCAGACGGACGCACTGACCTTCCAACAGCTTCAGGAAGGTCCGGATTCCCAGCTCATACGGGCTTTGGAACTTGTTAGCGCTCCCTAACGCTGGGCTTGGCGGCGTGTTCCGGGCTCGCGCAGCAGGGGGATGCCACCGGCCATCAGCTCTCCTTATTGTCCGCGTTCGCCTTGTCCAGCAACATCCGTACCTCTTCATCAGTTGTCTGGGAGAAATCCCGATAGGACCCGCCGACGCCAAAGAAGGGAGACGGGGTCTCCAGACAGACCACCTCGTCGACTATGTCCATATTCTGGAACTTCGCAGCAGTTTCCGGGGGGGCAGTGGGGACTGCAACGACAATGCGCTTCGGATCGTGCTTGCGTAACGCCGTGACTGCCGCGCGCATTGTCGCTCCGGTTGCCAGCCCGTCGTCGATCAGAAGCACCGTGCGGTTCTTAAGGTTAGCGCGGACGCGCTTACCTCGGTAGGCTTGCTCGCGGCGCTCCAGCTCTTGGCGCTCCTCCTCGGCCACTGCCTCGATCTCCGAATCTGAGATGTTGCTCGACTGAATTATGTCAGGGTTCATCACTCGCACACCGCCAGTGGCGATCGCGCCCATCGCCAGTTCCTCGTGTCCGGGTATTCCCAACTTGCGCACCGTGAAGATATCCAGCGGAGCGTCTAGCGCCTCCGCTACCTCGTAGGCGACTGGCACGCCTCCACGCGGAAGGCCGAGGACAATGGTGTCGGGCTCATCGGCGTAATCCAATAGCGCCTCCGCCAGCTTCTTCCCAGCTGCTCCGCGGTCTTCGTAAGCCATGTTACACCTCTCGATCCTCTCGTTTCCAGGCATCCATAATCTCCAGGACCTCCCGATCCGGGACGTCATACCAGTGCTCATAGACTTGGGCGACGGCGCGGAATGCGGGGGGAGACTCCAGGACGATCATCTCGTCAACGATCTCTCGGATCTCTCGTATGGCCCGTCGTCCTGCTACGGGAACCGCGACAATGATCTCACCAGCTCCACGGTTCTTGCAGAGTGCGACAGAGGCGCGCATCGTCGATCCCATTGCAATGCCATCGTCGACGAGAATGACGGTTCGTCCCGCTATCTCAGGTAGGGATCTACCGCCTCGCAACTCGGTAATCCGTCGTCTGATCTCGTCTCTCTGTGCGGCCTTGATGCGCTTAATTGTCTCAGGGGCGAGAGATCGCGCAGCTTGCTCATAGATGAAAATGCTACCGTCCTCGGCGATGGCCCCGAATCCACTTTCCGGATTGTCCGGATAAGGCAGCTTCCGCGTGATGATCAGAGATAGCTCAGCATCCAGTACTCGGGCCACCTCATATCCGATTGGCACACCACCACGGGGGATGGCCAGAACAAATGCCCCAGTACCACGATACGCACTCAATGCTTTGCCTAGTTTTTGACCAGCGTCCCTCCGATTTTCAAACATAGGCCTCCTCATTGCAGTCTCATCTTCATCCCGTCGTGAAGAGCTTAACCTCCACGACGTCGCGCTCCTTGTTCATCTCGCGGCTCGGCAACTACCTATGGTGCACTTTGCCGCTCTCAGTCACGTGAAGTAGCGTAAGGCCACACCAACGCTGTTGATGACGCTGACGACGCCTAGGGCCTTTGCATTGCTGGGGCTTCCTAGTGCCTCTGGGATTCTTACCGGTACCCTTCCTGGGCTAAGTATAGTGCAAGCAACCGAAACTTGCGTTTGTGTTAACTACACGGATGGTTCGGATTGAGTTGGGGTGTGATCCTGAATTCAGCGTATTCGTGTTTATGTCAGGGGACTACCATTTGGGCGGCTTGATAGAGGTATGCATTGGGTGGGGAGGACAGGACGCTGTGTGGTCTAGGTGATGTGCAGCTGGGTTGGCGGCTGGTGAAATCGGCGCGCGCACGTTCGGGGGTTTCGATTCCAAAGATCTGGTCAGGCTCTGGAGATGGCAACGCTTGCGGCGCGCGCTGGACAGCGCGCGCCGCAAGCGGAGACGTCTAAGGCTGCTGCATACCTGGCAGTGCGACTACACCAGCTTGCGAAGGTGCATCAGTACATCCGGATGGTTGGGTGCCTGCTCGAGCGCTGCCTCGAAGGCCTCGCGCGCCTCTGCCATCTCTCCCAGACCCAGGTGGGCCAGCCCGATGAGATAGGTCAGGTGTGCCCGGCGTCGGGTCTCCAGGTCTGCCTCGGCGAAGACGAACTCTGGAACCGAGGTGGCAAAACTCTGGCTGGCCTCTTCCTCCCGTTGAGCTTGGGCCGTCTCCAACATCTCCTTAAGCTTCGCTGTCGCCTCGGCCTCATGGCCCAGTGCGCGAAGCGCTAACGCCCGGTAGTAGTTCGTCTCCGAGGCGGGGTCGCTGGCGGCGCTTAGGACCTGATCGAAGCTCTCCCGCGCGCCCGGCTCATTGCCAAGCGCCTGCCGGGCAAGGCCTGTATAGTAGTGCACGTCGGCAGCGGGCCAGAGCAGATGCCGGCGCTCTCCCAGGTTAGCGGGATAGGTAGCCTGGGCAGCCTCGAAATGCCCCAGGGCCTCACGAGCGTTGCCAGCTGCTAGAGCCTCGCGGCCTAACAGCAGATGCGCTTGAACATATTGGCGCGAGACCCGTCCCGTGCCGCCCTCCCAGGGATGGAAACGGCGGGAGAGCACGTAGTCGAGGGCTTTTCCAGGCTGGCCGGTCTGATTATACAGGGTGGCAAGCTCCACCGAGAGATCGTCACGCTCCCGCACCAGCTCCACATACGCTTCCAAGTGTGCGAGTCGTTCCTCTGGCGGCGCACCGGTGCGCCGCCGCAGCTGGTCCAGCTCTGAGAGGACCCTTCCGTCCTCGGGGTTGAGGGTAAAGGCCTTTTCGTAGTATGCTAGTGCCCTCTCGGGATCTTGGCGCACGTTATAGGCGGCGATGCCCAGGTTGCGCCACGGGGTGGCGAAGTCGGGCGCTAAAGCCGCCGCCTTTTCCCACTTGGCTATCGCTTCGTCGTAGCGTTGTTTGTCGTAGTAGAGATTGCCCAGGTAGTAGGCGACCTTGGCGTCATCGGGCTGTATGAGATGGACGTGCTCCAAGATCAACATCTCCTCAAGGCGTACCGGAAAGCAGTAGTCGGTGGGTTGCCGCGAAGCCCGCGCGTAGTGCTGCGCGCCCTCATCCTCACGGCCCTGCTCATAGGCAAAGTAGCCCAGGGCATATAGCAGCATGGGGAAGATGGGGCCATCTGCCTCCTCTGACGGTATCAGGCGACCCAGGATATCGCCAGCCTCCAGCCAGAGGCCAGCATTGGCGTAGTCGAAGACTATGTCCAGGTAATGCTGAACTGCTGAGAGCCTGTCCGGGACCTCCATCAGCTCTATGAGCTCCTGGAGTTGGCTCTCCGCAGCAGCCTTCCTGCCCCGGTCGCGGCTGATCAGCACCATCTCATTGCGCGCCATCATATCCAGCGGGTCGCTTGCCAACGTCTCGCTTGCCATCTGAGCGGCAGCTTCCAGTCGGCCCAGGCGGCGCAAGGCTGCGGTTTTCAGGTTGCGAGCTTTCATGTTGAGGGTGTTGTTTCGCAGCGACCGCTCCAGGTGCGCCACAGCGCGCTCAAGGTCGCCGCGCCGGAGATCGATCTCGGCTAGGGCGTAGTAACCGGGTGCCTGCCAGGCGTAGCTCCAGATGGCCTTGTAGAGGGCCGCGTAAGCAGCGTCAAGCTGGTCTTGCAGCTTACGCGTCATCCCCAGGTTGTAAAAGGGCTCACCATCGCGAGGGTTAGGGTTGCGAAGAGTCAGCTTGTCGATGGCTGTCGCGAAGTGGTCGGCTGCGGCATCGAACCGGCCCCGACGGAAGCGGACCAGCCCTAACGCGTTGTTGCAGCGCACATCGGTGGGATCCTTGGCTAACCCCGCTTCCCAATAGGGTTCTGGCTCGATCGTCGGATGCCGATACTGCTCGAGGTGCAATCCTGTCAGGTAGAGCTCCTCAACTGTGTCAAAGGTCTCTGGCGGTGCCGGGGGAGTAAACGCCTCCGGCAGCGAGGGAATCTCAATGGCCTGCGGCGCGTAGCGCAGTATCTCGTTGCCCTCGCCATCGCAGATCCGCAGCAGCAGATCGGTCTCCGTCATCCCCTTAGCCAGCGTCACCTCCGTGATTAAGGGCTTTCCGGGCCATAGATCGCGGGTCTCCTCCAACAAAGGGCGATCGCCGCCAGTCAGGGTCACGGTGAGGTCGGCCAGTGGCTCGGTCACAGCGACGGCGATTCTGACCTTGCCATCGAGGACCTCCAGATTTAGTGCCGCCCGGCGGTTGGCGTTCTTCGGGGGGCCGATCTTCTGGACTGGATACCAGAACTGGCTGAAGGTTTTGGTTTCGTAGGGTTGCAGCCAGGAGAAGTCGGGCTGGTTGTCGGTGTAAACCCCGGCCATCAACTCGATGTAGGGGCCGTCAGCGTCGGTTAGATTCGCCTCCCAGCCTTTGGCAAATTCGCCTGCGCCCCAAGTGAACATCTTTTTACCTGGGGCAATATGCCGATTGGCGACGTGGACGATGCCGGCCTCAGCACGATGATCGTAGCCCCCAAAGAAATCATAGTTGGTGTCCCAGACAAAGTAGGAAGTCGGAACCGGAATGTTACTATACCAGCTTAGGTCGGTTCCCTGCCCCGCGTTGCTGTAGTCGATGCCGTAGTAGGTTCCCTGAGCGTGGGGATAATGAGACATTGAACGCTTGGAATGGTCGGTCACGGTGGTGACGTCGGGAGGGAAGACCACTTGGTAGGCGTCGTGGACGTGGACGCCGACGTTGATCCACCATAGAAAGGTCTGTACCTCAGAGGTGCGGTTATAGAGTTGCACTTTCATCTCAAAGAAGGCTTTGTCTGGGTAAAGGCAGATCCCGACCATACCTTTCATCCGCTGGAGGGGGTCGTGCTCGCTCAGCCAGACGGTCACGCTGCCATCCGGATGCTCCTCGATCACGTGATGGGTTGGCATGAAGGTGGAGGGGCGGTGATGCTGGGGCCAGTTGAACTCGATGCCGCCGGAGACCCATGAGCCGAAGAGGCCGATGAGGGCCGGTTTGATGACGTGCTGGCGGTAGATGAAGTGGTAGTCGTGCGTCTTATCATATCCCTCATGGATGCGCCCTCCGATCTCGGGCAGCATCATCAGCCGCAGGTACTCGTTCTCTAGGTAGACGGCGAGATAGTCCTGTGGCTCGCTCTCGCTAGAGAGTTGATCAAGAAACGGATTCGGATAGACCCGCCCGCTGGTTCCCTGATTGACGCGCTTCTCCAAGAACATTGGGTTCAGATCGGGTTTAGGCGGGGAATAGGTTGGCAGGGAAAGGGTCTCTTCCCATGCTTGTACCTTGTTAGTCATCGTCAGGCTCCTGTCTTGTCCGTTCAGTTGAAACGCAACGTTTCCTTGTCGCCTATATGTTCCCCGAGGGCCTCACGGGGACTGGGGGCCACCTTCTGGCGGGGGGGATCCGAGTCCGCCTAAGGGCGCTCTACGTTCGTGCCTTCATCGGGCCGGGGCGCATATCGTCGCGTCGGTCTACATAGACAGCGACCCACTGGGCCAAGCGCTTGCCCAGGCGGCGCGGCGCCTCAATCTCCTTCTCCTCACGGGGCTTGCCTGCCGTGACCGCGCCGTAGTGCAACGTGAACTGCTTGCCGGTGTAGTCGGTGACGCCGAAGGTTAGCATACCGACGTTCATCAGCATCGTCAAGATCGACATACACGTCAGCTCCGCGCCCCCCCCCCAACCGCCAGAGGTGGAGAAAGCGCATCCGATCTTGCCGTCCATCTTGCCCCAGACGGTGTGCGCGATATCATCCCAGTACTTCTTCATCTTCCACGAGGCTAGGCCCACGTAGGTCGGCGTCCCGCAGGCGATGCCGTCAGCCCAAAGGGCGTCGTCCGCCGTCGCCGTGTCAACGTGGCGCAGCCGTACCTCAAGGCCAGGAATCTCCCGCGCTCCCGCAGCGACCTGCTCTGCCATCGTCTCGGTGTTGCCGGTCTTGCTGTCATAGATCACGAGTATGTGGCCCACCGTTGCCTCCTTACTCTGATTTGTGTGGTGTCGACGATGCCTTAACTATGCCTTCATCACATACCAGGCGGCGACCAACGGATCATCCTCAGAGCTGCGGGTGTGGTGATCCTCACCCGCCTCCACGATTACGACATCGCCCGTCCGGACCAGGTAGTCGACGCCGTCGATGGGGATGGTGCCCTGCCCCTGGATGAAGATGAAGACCTCGGCGGTGCTGTGGACGTGGACCGCCTCCGGATGCGCCGTCTCGCCTGGCTTAAAGACGTAGACGCCGCCGTGGCTGATAGTGCTGTCGCCTAGCTCTGCCGGTAGCAGACGGGAATCGGTGGGGTGAAGATCACTAATACGTGTCAGCTTCACAGTGTGCCTGGTTTACCAAACTGTGCCAACTTGACACGGTTTGGAAGGCTGCCTTTCTTCAGCCATATTTTCACGTTTCGACGCAGATTGCTCCGAAGAGTCTGATATCTGCTCCACGGGCGTTTTAGGTCTCCGTGAACCCCCCCCGGCGACCATCTTTAATGCCTGCCTCTCAATGTTCAAG
>PWVB01000226.1 GCA_003562365.1 Anaerolineae bacterium | reverse complement strand
CCATGATACCAGCCACTCCCTCCTCAAATTATGTGCTGTGCCTTTGGCAGAGCGACACACAACGACACCAAAGCTGTTGAGGTTGCACTTAGCAACACAGGGTTACAGCACTGCCATCGCTCGTGCCACGAATCTTGGCATGGCTAGCCCAGCAGCGCTGTCTTCAGTTTAGTACCATCCAGCTCTCGTGGACTGCACCCGTCGCGAACCGCCCACGCCGCGGCAAGGCCAGCGGCCTCGCCGATGGCAACACAGGTGCCCATCACCCGTGCGCCTGCCATACCTTGGTGCGTAGCCGAGATGCAACGTCCAGACACTAATAGGTTATCGATCTCCTGAGCCGTCAGCGCGCGGTACGGGATATCATACCAGTCACCGTCGGGAGGATAGAGTTCAGCCTTTGCCCGCATTGAACTGGTGTGCTCAGCGGCCCAGAAGGGACATGCCGCCTGACGCGGACACTCCGTAATGCACAGGTGCACCGGATACGTCTCACCCAACGGGCAATGGATGTCAATCCACCAAGAGCCGCGCGCCACAGCGTCTTCGAACTTGCGTCCCTGCTCGATATCGTTGCCGGTAAGAATATAGTCACCCAGCACCTGGCGACTCTCACGCGGCCCGATCTGAGTTGACGTCGCCCGTAGATAGGCTTTCTGAAACCCCGGAGCGTGGGCCCGTAGAAATTGGATAAAGTCCCACACCTGCTCGCGCACACCCAGCTCAGCCGCAGTCAGGTCGCGCACATCAGTCGGATCTCCAGGCCAGCGGGTCATATTGGGAGAGAAATGGTCAGTGTAGATGGTGTTGCGGCCCGTGAAGCCATTGTTATAGAAGCGAAACTGACCCTTTTCCATCTCCGCCAGCACCAGCGCCTTGGCCATCGCTGCCTGCTCATCGGTGATATCGGCGATGCCGCCGATATGCATAAAGGAACCCATCGACTCGACGCAGCCATCAAAGGCGCGGCCCTGTTGCGTCGGCGCACCAGCTCGGAAAGCCACGTCGCCATCGCCGGTAGCGTCGACAAAGACCTCACCAGCCACCGCTTGTCGACCCGACTTGGACTCAATGATGACGGCATCGATCTCCCCGTTGGTCACGATAGCGTCGGTGACCAGAGTGTGCAGGAACAACGTCACTCCAGCCTCCTTGATCATCCGGTCGGCGACGACTTTGAGGGTTTCGGCATCGAAACGAATACCCCACTCCTGACAAGCCTCAGCCCAGGTGGGCGCGCCGCCGAGGGTATGCATACGCTCTGTCATCTCCCTCAACAGCCCCTCGACAATAGGCTTGTGACTCCTACAAGCTGTATGGCCTAGTATGGGCGCCACCAGACCAGCAGTCGCCAGCCCTCCCATAAAACCGTAGCGCTCGATCAGCACAACCTTCGCGCCATGTCGTGCAGCAGCGATAGCCGCCGGTATTCCCCCCGGTCCTCCGCCGGCAACCACTACATCGGCCTCGGACACCACGGGGATTTCTCTGCGAGTTTCTGTAAGCGTCCTCATAGTCTGCTTCCTCCTGAGATACTGAACGTTGAGCCCGATAAGCCGATACAGTCCAACAGCAGGTACAACCCTGGCTTAGACATCGCAAGCAGATGCCCTCACTCCAACGTCGTGAACCTGAAGGTCTGCGCCACCTCCAAATGAAGCTCAGGAAGCACCTCAGCTTCAACCGATCCGATGCGCAGAACGTAAAGCCAGAAGTCCGGCCCCTGAATCACCCAGGCTCGGCCCACACCGCCCTCCGGCCCAACCTCCGGAAACTTAAAGGCCGTCCGTCCCTGCCACGTGAGCGGAAGGGCCTCGGTAAGAATAGGAGGATCGCGCACATAAGGGTCCGCTTCATAGGCGGCTTCCAGTGCCACAATCGCGGTGTCGAGCATCAGCTCCTGAGTTGGACCTGGTGCCCACCACAGTGCAACCTCGCTACCCGCGTACGTCCAGACCCTACCGCCAGCCCAAGCATCGCCCTGCGACACGACCGTATCGAAGTCGACCGGTACGTTCAGCCTGACCCCCGCCGGCAGAGCCTCGAGTTCGCGGAAGGTCACCGATTCCACCTCGAAATAACTTGCTGACCGTCCTGCCGTAGGAATCGATGCGCTGACCTGGACGCTCAACCACCAGAAGCCGGGCAGAGGATCCAGTGGAAATCGCAGCAGTTCAGCCGCCCGATAATGGTCACCGTCGCGCTCAGCCAGCGCCAGGGTCGCATAGACCATCCCATCGGGATCCAAAATGGTGGCGCTTATCTGGGCCGTGGCCTCCACACCCGGCGGAGGGCTCCACACCACCTCGATGGGCGGTGCTCCCAGGGACCCGACGCTGTCGGGCCATAGAAGCGCCAGATCGGCAGACGGGATCGGCGTTTGGGTGGGCGTCGGCGCCGGTGTTGCTGTAGGGCTGGGCGGCACCGTCGGTGCTGGCGTTGAGGTTGGCGCCAGAGTCGGCGTTGGGGTAATAGGCAGGTTACAACCGGCCAGGCTAAGGGCCAATATACCAAGACCAAAGACTCGTATGTGTTGCTTAATCTGCGTATCCATACCGCGAGTGTACCAGGGTTAACCGCGTCCGCAAGCAGGTCCCCTCTGTGTGGTTGTTCAACGTTTGGGAGCGAATCGAGAAACTAGCACGGGACCAGGCGAAGTCTGCTGCACCTGGCGTTAGGCGACAACCTCGGCGAGGTCATAGTAACCGGAAAACACCCCGATTTGCGCGATCAGAGTCACAACGTTGGGGATGAACTCGGTGCGTTTGTGGCCCCGCATCGGGCGGTAGCGTTCCTTGATCCACCATCCGATGAGTCGCTCGCCTGCATCGTTGGTCGCATCCAAATCGTCTCTATGTTGATCGCGTGTCACCTTTTGTCAAAGCTCTCACAGGCGGGGCACCGCTATACGCACGGCACCAGACCTAATGGCGCCCACCAATCTTGGGTGGCGCACCTCCTTGCGGCGAACAAACATCTCGGCCAATTGTTCTCCACCGTCGGGTAGCCGATCCCTGTCAAGGAGTACCTCACCGTACGCCAGGTGCCTGTTCAGGCTGCTGGCGATGTCATCTACGTTGCGTTTCACGATGACTACGGCAGATCTGTTGATCCAGTCCCAGCTCATCCGCGACTTCGGTATAGGCACCGTGGTCATCGGTGACCAACACCTCTCCCGCGGCCTGAACGTTATTGCAAACTTTCGTCTACCCACCCCACATCCAAGTGCATTGACGAAATCCTACACGGCTCCGTAGCTCAACCCCAACAGGTGCAACTGGATGGTCATCGCTCGCAGCCGCTGGCTCTGCAGGGCGCCCTTACTCACTTCCGGGGTACACGCGGAGTGTACGCCCGCACTGCTCGCACCGGCACCTATAGTTCAGCACCTCATCATAGCCGACATCCGGCAGCGGCTTACGCTCGCCTCTGAGACCTTGCCAACTATAGGTCTGGCCGCCACAGCCGTAAGGGTATGTCTCCGGTATCTCGTACGTTTGCGGATCAACTTTCGGAAAGCGAATGCTTACTGATCCTGACACAACTACTTAAATGGCCCCAGTCTGGTAGACTGGAGGTATGAATACTGAACAGGAACGCAACGAAATACCGGACTCCTTTCGCGACCACTGGGAGTGACGACGCTTCCGGGCGTGGGAGTTGCACGAAGAGGGCTGGACCCAAGCGCGGATAGCTGAAGCGCTGGGCGTTACGGCGGGCGCGGTCAGCCAGTG